>VXSY01000113.1:0-10612 GCA_009837725.1 Gammaproteobacteria bacterium
ACATCGTCCCCCGGAGGGTGGGCGTCCCGCCTTCCACCGCGCCTAAGGCGCGCAAAACGCTCGCTGCATCGTGCAAGGAGGCGCGCCTGACGGCGCGCATGGAGGGCGGGACGCCCTCCCTCCGGGGGACGATGTCAGACGCTGCAGGGTCGAAGTGAGACACGGCCCGGCGCTCACGTGGCTTGCATTCAGGCAAGCGAGACTGTTGACTACGCCGTTCGCGTGAATTGCCGCAAGGGAAGGGACCAAGACGCATGAAGTTCGGGATTTTCTACGAGCACCAGTTGCCGCGCCCCTGGGACGATGGCGAGGAACAGAAACTCTTCAACGACGCCCTCGAGCAAGTCGAGGTGGCCGACCGGCTCGGCATCGACTACGCCTGGGAGGTGGAGCACCACTTCCTGGAAGAGTATTCGCACTCGTCGGCACCGGAGGTGTTCCTCGCGGCCTGCTCGCAGCGCACGAAGAACATCCGCCTGGGCCACGGCATTCGCCAGGTGATCCCGCAGTACAACCACCCGGCGCGCACGGCGGAAGTGATCGCCACGCTCGATCTCGTCTCCAACGGGCGGGTGGAGTTCGGCACCGGCGAATCGTCTGCGGAGCTCGAACTCGGCGGCTTCCGCATCCCGGTGGAAGACAAGCGCAAGATCTTCATGGAGTCGGTGGAGCAAATCTGCAACATGCTGGCCATGGACCCGTACCCCGGCTACAAGGGCCAGTATTTCGAGATGCCTTGCCGCAACATCGTGCCGAAGCCGGCGCAAAGGCCGCATCCGCCGTTGTGGGTGGCCTGCTCCCAGCGCGAGACCATCCGCATGGCAGCACGGCTCGGCATCGGTGCCCTCACCTTTGCCTTCGTCGATCCCGCCGAGGCCACCGAATGGGTGGAGGAGTACTACGGCATCATCAAGAGCGACGAATGCGTGCCCATCGGCCATGCCATCAACCCGAACATCTGCATGGTGTCGAGCTTCTCCTGCCACCAGGACCGCGCGGAGGCGGTGCGCCGAGGCCTGCCGGGCTTCGAGTTCTTCGGCTTTGCCCTGGGCAGCCTCTATGCCTTCGGCGAGCACAAGCCGGGCCGCACCAATCTCTGGCAGCAGTTCGAGGCGATCCAGAAGACCAAGCAAGAGTCGAACGACATCACCGGCGGTGCCCTGAGCGGTAGCCGCGGAGGCATCGGCACCCCGGACGACCTGCGCGAGCACCTCTTGAAGTTCGAAGCCTGCAACGTCGATCAGGTGACCTTCATCCAGCAGGCCGGCCGCAACCGCCACGAGCACATCTGCGAGGCCTTGGAACTCTTTGCCGAGGAGGTGATGCCGGAATTCAAGGAGCGCGAGGCAGAACGCGAACGGCGCAAGATGGAAGAGCTCGCGCCGTACCTTGAAGCTGCGATGGAACGCAAGATCGCCATGCAGCAACTCAAGGACGACGACATTCCGGTGTTCGAGTCCCTGGGCCGCAAGGTCTCGCAGGAATCGCAGAACGAGGAGTCGATCTACGAGAAGCCGCAAGCGGCTGGCTGAGGCCAAGGGCCTCGTCAGACAGGCCAGTCCCACACGGATGCGTGCCCTTTTCTGGGGTAGCTGTTGATGTGCTTGCGGAAAAAGCCCGCCGAGGACGGCGCGAGAGTTTCGTTAGGCGAACTCTGGAGGGCGGGACGCCCTCCCTCCGGCAGGGACGTGTTTGATTAGAGCCTCAAAGGCCGTGACCTTTTTCGCCGCTGGCGCATCCAACAAGGCATGTCCCGTTTTCGCGACATCGAGCTTGATCCCGGCGTTATCCGCCGCCTGAAGAAGGGCGACCGCAAGGCGCAGGAGATCGTCTATCGCGCCTTTTCGAGCGCCGTGTTCACCTTGGCGCGGCGGGTGTTGCGCGACCCCGGTGCTGCCGAGGAGGTGACGCAGGACACCTTCGTGGATGTTCTCTGCAAGGCCGACACGCTGGCCAAGGACACCGCGTTTCCGGCGTGGGTTCGTTCCATCGCCATGAACCACTGCTTGATGCGCCTGCGCTCGCCTTGGCAGCGGCGGCGGGAAGCCCTCGAGTTCGACCACCGCGGCACCGCCGGCGATGCCACCGATCGCGCCGTGGATGTGGATCAGGCGCTGGCGCAATTGCCAGCTACGGCGCGCATGGTGGTGTGGATGCACTGCATCGAAGGCTGCACCCACGAGGAGATCGGGCGCGCCTTCGGCTACACCCCAAGCTTCTCGAAAACCCAACTCTCACGTGCCTTTGAGGCCATGGCCAAGGCCCGATTCGGGCCGGAGCAAGACGATGACTCGGCAACCAGCACCCTTTGCCGTGCTTGACGGCAAACCTGAGAGCCGCGAGGCGCGGCAGCGCGCCGTCGAGGCGGAGCTCGAGGCGCTGCCGGATCTGGAGGCGCCGAGCGAACTCTGGGACGGCATCGAACGACGCGTGCGCGGGCAGAACGCTCGCCGGGAACGTCGCGTCCGCACCGCCTGGCAGGCCCTCGCCGCGAGCGTTGCGGCGGTCTCGCTTGCCTCGGTGGTGTGGCTGCTTCAGCCCGAACCGTCGGCGCCGAACGTGGCGGCGGCCTCAGCGCCGGTCAATGTCGGCGCACTGGTGGAAGCGTCGCAGGCGCTCGAGAGCCAGCGCCGGAAACTGCCCGTGATGGTCTTGCCCGCCGGCTTCGGCGCCACCGAGGCGGATGCGCGCACCATCCTTGCCGGGCGCATCGCCGGGGTGGATCGGAGCCTGAACGAGCTTGCAGCGGCGGATCGCATCGATCCGGTCGTGCGCGAGGCGCTGTGGCGCGAACGGGTGGAACTGATGAACGCATTGATGCGCGCGGAACAGTTGCAGCGCGAGGAACTCATCCGCCGCGCCGTGTACTGAGTGCATTGCACCCACGAACAAGCCGTCCCGTTTCGGGACACCGATCCTCAAAGGAGTGCTCGCATGAGAATCGCATCGCTTTCCCTCACCCTGCTGCTTGGCGTTGGCGCGTGGGCGGACGATCCGCCCAAGCCGCCGACCGATCTCGCCGAGGCGAGGGCCCAGCTCGACAAAGCGCGAGAGGCATTCGACAAGGCCCTGGCTCGCGTCACCGTACTGGACGTGGACGCCCTGGCGGACGACGTCCACACCACCCACTTCGAGTTTGAGGACCTCTTTGGGGGCGGCGACGACGCCATGCTCGGAGTCGTCATCCGCGACCATGACGACGGTGTCCATGTGGCGGCCGTCACGCCCGACAGCGGCGCCGAAGCCGCTGGCATCCTCGCCGACGACGTGATCGTCGCCATCAACGGCAAGGTGCTTGCGACGGAAGCAGATCCGGGCCGCAGCCTGCGCCAGGCGATGGAGGACGTGGAAGCCGGCGAGACGGTCGCCATCGCCTTTGTGCGCGACGGCGAGGAACACGACGTGGACGTGGTCGCCACAGCCCGCGCGCATCCCGCCCGATCCATGCGCTGGCGCATGGCTGGCCCCATGGACCCAAAAGCCATCCACTTCTTCGGCGGGCCCGGGTGCCACATTCAGCGCAGAGTCCACCGCGCTCATCCGGAACTCGAACTGGTGGACATCGGCGAAGACCTCGGCAAGTACTTCGGCGTCGACTCCGGCGTGCTGGTGCTCGACACCCCACCCGGCAGCAACCTCAAGCCCGGCGACATCCTCCGCCGCATCGACGACGCCGACATCCGCAACGCCGACGAGGCCTACCGCCTGCTCGCGGACCACGACGAAGACGGCACCGCCTCCATCCGCCGCGAAAACCGGACCCGCAACGTCAAGGTGGAACCCGTCGAAGGCAAGGACCGACACTTCAACATCATCATGCGCGGACATGAAGACTCGGGCCAGGAAGTCGAAGAAGAGATCGAGGTGGAGCTCGAGACAACCGACGAGGAATAGCGCCGCAAGGGCTTTGGTGCCACTTCAAGCTCGGATACGCCTTCGCCCACCGGCATCCCGTCGCCCGGGTTTTAGCACGGACTAGCGCCTCTGCACAGCGCGCAGGCGGCCCCCCTCCGAGAAACGGCAAGGAACACCGTTTCTCGACTCCCCCTCGAGCCCCCTCGAGGGGGAGTGACGGGGAAGTGCGCCACGACCGTTGTTGGGGGTGTGAGGTCGGGGTGCAGAGGCACCAGGACGCGCCCGCTGCGTGGAATTCGGGCCGTTGTCCGAGACTCGCGTCTGAGAAGGCTTCATCGCGAAACAGCCTGGGATAATAATAGGCCCTAAGGACGGTGTGGAAATCGCGCACCCGTTTTTCGTAGGCGAGCGACGCTGCCATGCTCGTGCCGGCAATGGCTTGCAAGGCGCGTTCCGCGAGCGCGGGTGGCGAAAGCCAGGCGAGCATTCCAGCAAGCCGGTCACGCTCCATCCGTCCTTCGCGATAGGCCAGCGACAGGGGTTCGACTGTCTGGTCGCCCACCTGCTGAAAGGCGTAGTACCACTTCCATTCGAATGGTTGGCTGACCTCGGTGTAATCCGCCCACTGCGGATGTCGCTGGACGAAAGGCTCCATCGTCGCGGACTTGGGCAGGTCCCAAGCGTCGTTCACCGCCTCCCTTTGGGCGAGCATGATTTCGCCGCCGTCCGGCAACGGCACGGCGGCCTTGACGGAAATCTCGATGGCTGCGGGGACGACCACCGCAAGCGCAAGCCACGCGCCGACTAGCGTCGTGAGGTTAACCGGGCTGCTCCAGCCAAAGCGGTCGATGCCCGCACAAACGCCCCACCAGAAGGCGATGTGCAGGACCACGACGAGGCTTGCGAGCGCCACGTCCGAAACGCCCGTACCGGCAAGCAAACCGCCGGCCGCAAGTGGAACGATCAGGCAGAGCATCAGGGCGCCAACACGCAAGCTCGCTCGGGCGAGCCAAGGACTGCCCCGACTCACCGCCATTGCGCTGAGTAGCTCATATCGGCCTGCAGCACGCTCCGCGGAACGCAGGTCATGCAACAGTAGGATCAGCAACAACGGAGCCAGCATGTTCGCGGCGAACCCAAAGTCGAAGCGGCCAACCAGGGCGAAATCCGGATTGTCCGCGTCGGTCTCGTAAATCTGCCCCTCTAGGGCGAGGGCGCGGATGCGGTGTTTCCAAGGCGAGGTGTCGCGCTGGCCATGCGCGGCAAAGGCGAAATCCGACGGCGAGTCGTAGGTCAGGTGGAACGTGTAGTAGGCCGTGTCGCCCCAGTTCCGGTAATTGGCCATAGCCACTTCCCGTTCGGCGCGATCGACTTCGATCAATTCGTTCAGGAGCGCGCGTTGCGTCGCGATTTCGCGCAGGCCAAGCGACACCGACACACCCGCCACAAGCACCGCAATCCCGAGCCAAAACAAGGCCGCCCGGTCGGTTGCCAGAAACCGGATTTCTCGCATTGGCCCGCTCATGGCCGCATCTTTCGCGCAGCGAGAATGCCAGCGGCTGTCAGCATCAGCACCCAGGCGAACAGCATGGCCATGGGCGTGCCGGCACGAGCCAAGCGTTCGCCGGCCGCAGTGGGCTGAAAGGAAAACTCGTCGAGCGCGTTCCAGTTCCGCGCCGATATCCGTGCCCGTTGTTCGGATTCGGAGTCGACGCTCCGATTGATGTCATCGCCATGGGCAACTTGCTCGGCGTGCGCGCGATTGAGGGACTGCACGAAGTCGATGCGCACGGCCTCGGCTTCACGCAGGAACCGATGGTGCGTGGCGAGATCGGTTCCGGAGAGCGCACGGGAGCCGGCCGACGCCGCTACAACCGGCGACAGCCAGCCAAACGACGCGGCGAAATGGGCTTGGCGCGCTTCGAGAGCCATGCGTTGTTCGGCGTACCTGTTCATCACCTCCGTCAAGCCGGCTTCCGCCACCTCAGAGACGACGCCCCGGAAGTTGATCGGCAACTCTTCCAAGCGGTCGACGTTGTATTGCGCCAGCAGGTTTGCCTGAAGCTGCCGGAAGGCCGGAGCGCCGGCGTCGTGGCCGTCACCGACCTTGCGCAGCTCGGCCTGCATGCTGAGGTCCGTCTCCAACTTGCTGAGGGTTGGAATGGCCGCGCTGCTGGATTCCACTGCAATGCGCGGGACGATCAAGGCAGCGACCAGCCAGAACAGCGTCAGCACGCCAACGGCGAGACTGCGGGACCGAACCAGGGTCGATACGAGCAGGATGGGACTGCACCAGGCCAGTACATAGAGGGTGTAAAGCCCCATGACTCCGGCGCTCGCCCGTAGCGCTGCTCCCTGTCCGATGGCAGCAGCGCACATGACCGCAAGCGGCAGCAGCAGCGCAAGGGCAACTCCTGCCAAGGCAATCCCCTTGGCCGCGTAGAGCTCGACTCCCGTCACGCCTTGTGCGAGCAGGGGCGCGAGCGTGTTTTCCTCGCGCTCGCGAATGATCAGGCCATGACCGATGGCGATCAGCAGCAGGGGCAGGAACAACTGGTAGACAAGAGCGGCCGTCAGAACCTCAAACCCACCGAGTTCGACGCTCGCCCTCGCATCGGCGAACATCGCCGTGTTTTGCCGGTGGCCTTCTAGGAACATCGACTGCCCGGTCACCGAGTCGACGCCCGGGTCGATCATCGCAAGGGGCGGCGGAACGCGGAACACATAGTGCCCGTAGTGCACCATGCGGTGCGGGTGACGGTCCGGCTGGGCCAGGAAGGTCTCTTCGGCGACCGCCTGCTGTTCGGTGCGCTCCCGGTGTTCGCTGCTCATCCTGAGCGCGGTGGCAATACCGGTCGAGGTCACGAGCAGCGCAAAGATCAGCAACGTGCAGAGCGCGAGCCTTGACCTCAGCCACAGCCGCCATTCCTCCCGAGCCATGGCAAAAAGGCGTTTCGTCATGCCGCTGCGTGCGTGGCGAAGGCGGCATGCACCGCCTCGGTGTCGATGCGGTCCATGCCAGGTGGTCGGTCGAAGGTGCCGACGAGTTCGCCCTTGTGCAGGAGGTCGATGCGGTCGGCAACGTGGCAGGCGCCGTAGACGTCGTGGGTCACCAGCAAAATGGTTCGGCCCGCTTCGGCAAGCTCGCGCACCAGTCGGTTGAAATCGTCGATCGCCGCGGGGTCGAGTCCAGACGTCGGCTCATCGAGCAGCAGGATGGGTGCCTCTCTCAGGATGGCCATGGCAATCGCCACCTTTTGGCGCATGCCCTTGGAGTAGGTTTGCATGCGCATTTCGCGAGCCTCGGCCTGCAACGCCACGCGGTCCAAGGCTGCGTCGAGCGCGGGCCTTTGCGTATCCATCCTCGCGAGTGACAGGAAGTAGCGCAGGTTCTCATAGGCATTCAGGTGGCCATACAGGGCGGCTGCCTCGGGCAGGTAGGCGATTGCTTGGCGGGCCGCGCGAATGTCTTCGCTTACGTCTCGGCCCCGGACCTGCACGCTTCCCGACGCCGGTGCGAGGAAGCCGAGAAAGGTCAGCAAGGTGGTCGACTTGCCGGCGCCGTTGCCGCCGAGCAAGGCATGAACTTCGCCCTGCGCAATGCGGAAGGACACGTCCTTCAACACTTCCTGGCCGGAGCGCACTACCCTGAGTGCCTGGGCGGACAGCGCTATGGGGATGGCGGGACTCACAGGTAACTCAGCCATGGCTTGTTGCGCTTCTCTCGGTGTTTGTAGGCCGCGAAGGCTCTCGCGACGGGAACGTGCGCCAGTACCAGGGCGGCGGCACCTGCCCAGATCCAGGCAACACTGCCGAGGCCGAAGCGCTCCCCATGGGTTGGTCCAAACGCCAGGAAAAGCACCCAGTATGCTGCCAATAGGACGTACAAATGCACGACGTAAAGGAATAGGGGCACCGAACCGAAGTCCTGAATCGCGCTCCACAGCCGCCTTGGTCCGCGAATTGATTCAAGCCATGCCAAGAGCAACAGACCAATGCCCAGCGTCACCAGCAAAAAGTCCAGGGAAGGCGGGTACTTCGTGAAGTTGAGGAACGACATTACGGTCTCAGCCACGGTTCCCTTTGCGGACCACGGCTGCGCCTCCCCATAGAGATTGAAGCCTCGGAGAAACAGCAGCAGCGCCAAGCAGGATGCCCCAAAGCCAAGCAGCGCCTTGCGCCTTGCAATCGCCGAAACGGATGGCGCATATAGCGGCCCCGCGAAATAGCCGAGAAGAATGACTCCGAACCACGGCAGCGCGGGGTAGGACAGACTGATCGTCAACCCTCCGATCTGGCCTAGTTCGCCGGGGTCGAGCAGCACTGTCCACAGCACGTATCCGAACTCGCCCGGTGCAAAGTCGATAGGACCGAGGGCGTTGTGTCCAAACACAATCAAGAGCCCCAGCGCGCCAAGCCACCAGGTGTTGAGTCGGCAGACCAGCGACAGCCCAATCATGCAGAGGCCAATGGCCCATAGCACCTGTAGGAACAGGAACGAGGGATAGCTGTCAGCCCAGACGAGATAGTAGAGCACCAGCTCAATCAATATGACGACGAGGCCACGCCGGAACAGAAATCCAGATGGCGATCGATGCTGGCCGCCGGCCGGGTGGGCGTAGAGCCATGCCGAGAGCCCTGCTAAGAAAATGAACACGGGCGCGCAAAGGTGCGTCAGGTAGCGCGTGATGAACAGATCAGGCTCAATGGACTCGAACATCGGGTCACCGGTCCGTGTGTGCATGTAAAAGCGTTCACGAACGTGATCCAACATCATCAGCACAATGACCACGCCCCGCAGGATGTCTAGCGACGCGATCCGGGCTGTAGGGGCGCTTTCGTCGGTCATTGGCTTTGGGCTCGAGGAGTGACCAGGGGTCTGGTCCGAGGCGCAACCTTGCAGTCGCGCCTCAGACTCAGCCCTGCTACAACGAGTAGGACGCAGTGATGCGGAAGCGCCGCGGTGCGCCCGGCTCAACCCAGACGTCCGCATACGAGTTGGTGTAATACTCCTCGTCAAATACATTGTCCAGGTCAAGCCGAACGGCGAGTCGCTCGGTGGGCTTGATCTGACCAAAGAGCCGCGCCATGGTATAGCTCGGCAAGGTGAAGTCAAAGGCTGTGAACCCAAGACGCTCGTCGGTATGTTGGACGCCGGCACCCACTTGCGCGGCTATCCCACCCACTTGGAAACTCTGGCTGACTTGCAGGTTCAGCTGGTGCTTCGGTGAGTTGATGAGCGGGTCACCGGCCTCGATGGTCACGCCCCAGTCCGCTTCGAGACTAGTGGTGGAAAATTCGGCGTCGGTGTACGCGTAGGAAAACCATAGGTTGAAGCCGCTCTCGAAGGCGAGGTCTGCGTCAACTTCGAACCCGTTGCTGGCCGCCGCACCGGCATCGTGAGAAAACCACCCTGCAGCTACGGCTGCCGGCCGATCGTCGTTCACGAGGATGTTGCTTTGATCGATGTCGAACAGCGAAAGCGTGAGCGAGCCCGAGACGCCCTCAGCAAACTGGGCCACATCCAGTTTCAGCCCTATCTCGGCGGACTCCGTGAGGTTGGGCGCGAACTGGTTGCCTTGGTAGTCAGATCCTGGTTGCTGCCGGAAGCCTTCGCCATAGGATGCGTAGAGGCTCAGGCCCTCATTGACGGAGTAAACCGCACCAAGCTGCGGTGAAACGCGAGTATCCGACGATGTGGCCGTCGTTCTCGGAGACCTGTTGAGGTTGGTCAGGTCGTGCTCGAAGTCGTCCCAGCGAAGACCAACGCGTACCTGCAACCGATCGGTGACGTCGATTTGGTCCTGCAAGTAGATGCCGAATCCGGTCAGGTTTTCGTCTCGGTTCGTGTTTGGGCCAGGTACCGGCTGCGGGAACCGGCCATAGACGGGATTGAAAATGTCCAGGAGAAGATATGCGGCCGGATCGAGGGTGCTCACGTCCGTGTCGCCCGGAAACCAGCCCGGCCGGTAACGGAGGATGAAGTGGCTGATGTCGAAACGGTCGTAGTCTGTGCCCACAAGCAGTCTGTGGCGCAGTGCGCCAGTGTCGAACTCGCCCGCAACTTCAGCGCGGGCGACGAAATAGTCGGACGCGAAGTTTCGATAGCGGAAGAATCGAGACAGGGTTCGACCATCCAGAAAATACGTCTGGCGTCCGCCGAAATTCGTCTCGGACGCGCTGCCCTCGAAGGACGTATCTCGGTATCCGAGGCCGGCCAGAAGACTCCAGTTGTCGGAGAAGTTGTGCTGGGCTTCGAACTGGTGACCAAGCACCTCGGTCGTGATGGGCCCGTCGCCGGGCTCGCCAACAAAGGTTTCACGCGGCGTGAAACCATAGGTATCTGAATAGGCGACACCTCGGTCGAAGGGAATCTCCTGCTCGGTGAATTCCAGTTCGTAAGTCACGCTGGTGGCATCGGAAACATCCCAAGTGACGGACGGATATAGGCCGACGCGCTCTGTCTCAACTGTATCTCTGAAGCTTCCCGCATCCTCGTAGAATGCCACGATGCGCACGCCCAACTCGTCGTTGCTAGCTGGCGTGGTTTGCACATCCCCCTCGAGGCGCATCTGGTCCCAGCGACCGTACGTGGCGCGGAAGTCACTCGCCGTCTCGAACTCGGGCCGCTTGGTGATCAGGTTGACCGTGCCGCCAGGCTCGCCCCGTCCAAACAGCGCCGAGCGCGGCCCCTTGAGCACTTCCACGGAATCGACGCCGGCCAGGTCCCGTGGTCCTGCGAACCCGCGGCCGGCAT
>VXSY01000113.1:10622-46911 GCA_009837725.1 Gammaproteobacteria bacterium
CGGCATGTTGATGTCGCCCGAGAAGCCGCGAACCGAAAAGCTATTCCACAAACCGCCAAAGTTGTTCTGGCGTGCATCGGATGCCGACAAGTCCAGCGCCTCATTGAGGTTTATCGCACCGACTTCGCGCAGCAAGTCCTCATTGATGGTCTGATCCGCGGATGGTTTTTCGAGATTGTCGAAGTTGCCCTGATAGGCTCGGCGCTTGCCGACGACGAAAACCTCCTCTACGACTTGCCCGGAGTCACTGGTCTCGGTGGTTTCCGCGGCAATGGGCAGCGCGCATGGAAAGGTGAGTGCGGCAGCGAGCGCAAGCGCCACCGGCTTGAATGCGGGTTTGGTCATTTCTCAATCCACAAGTGTTTGAATCACCACAAAGACCGCCGCGCAACGCGCAGACGTTCCTAACGGTGCAACGATTCGAGGAGCTTTAGATCGAGGGAGGACCGGTAGGCGGATGCCGAAGCGAGCGATAGCGCCTTGGCGGCGCTTGGCGCGCGTACTGGGGGACAGTGGACACCGAGGCGACCAACATGGACGCAGCGACATTGGCAGTCGCAACGAGCCCTTCCTGCTCGTCGGTCAGGATTGCAAGACAGGCAACGCCATCGTGCTCATGATGTGGGCCGAACTCAGCCGCATGGACAACGGAGAACGCTTGCCCGGCCAGAATTAGAGCTGCGACCAGCCCCGACATCCGGTTGTGCTGAAGGGATAACGGCATGGCGCGCGATTCTGGCATGGATGGGATTCCGCCACAACCGGCTTGCCACCCATCGGTCGCGTCGCCGCCGTTTGTCGGCGGCAACCTGCGACGCGTTGGCCTCTAGCGTCGCCCTCCCTCCAGAGGGCTCGCTGATGGCCCGCTAGCAAGTCACCGCAGGCCTCGCGTGGTGGCGAAAGTGGAACTTGCCTAGCCGGCCCCGCGATGGTGCAATCGCGCCGAGCTGGTGCTTGGCGCAAGCGCCAGCGGCGGAGTTTAGGAAACGGAGTGCGAAACGTCGCTTCGACCATCGCGGATATCCCTACCAAGCACCTAGTTGACGCGGCCGGGGCCTTTTGCGCCTTGGGATACGTCGTGCTCGCAGTGCTCGCGCGTGAGGCTGGCGAACCGAGCCTTGGCGTTTTCTACGGCATCGTCGCATGGACGGCCATGCCGGTGTTCCTGCTCTACTTGCGCGCTGTCCGGCGGGGCGAGCCGATCCCGCTCGCGAGGCTGCTCTTGTGGGCAGTGGTCTTTCGCCTTTGCGGCCTCGCGGGCGGGCCGTTCTTCGAGGACGACTTCTATCGCTACCTGTGGGACGGTTACCGCTTTGCGACCACTGGCACGCCCTATGGCGTAGCGCCCGAAGCCTTCTTTCTGGACATGAGTGTCCCGCCGGCACTCAGATCGGTTCTGGATCAGGTCAACAATCCGGACCTTCCCACCATCTACGGCCCCACTACGCAAGTGCTGTTTCTGATCGGCCACTGGATCGAGGCCGGCAACGTGGCGGTACTGCAAGCGCTCCTGATTGCGGCGGATCTTGCCGCGATCGCGCTGCTGCTCCGGCTCGCGCCCGCGCGCAACGTCCTGCTTTACGCCTGGTGCCCTCTGGTGATCAAGGAAGTGGCATTCACCGCGCATCCCGACGGGCTTGGCGTCTGCTTGCTGCTTGCTGCCGTCGTCCTCGCGAGCAGGCGTCGCGACGGTTGGGCGGCCGCTTGCCTGGGGTTGGCGGTTGGGGCGAAGGTCTTTGCGCTCCTGCTCGTGCCGCTCGTGCTGGTCCGCGCACGGCTCAAGCACTGGTGCATCTTCGCCGCGACGCTCGCGGTGCTCTACGGCCCGTTCCTCGTCGCCGGCGCCACGGACCTCGACACGCTCCTCGTGTTCGCGCGCGAGTGGGAGTTCAACTCGGCGGTGTTCGGCTTGCTCGCAGCCGTCGTGCCACCGACCCTTGCCAAGCTCTCTCTTGCAGTCGCATTTGGCGTTTTCTGGCTTTGGTACTACCGCCGCTATCGCGGCGCGGGTGGCGACGTGCCGCGCGGCGACTGGGTGTACGGCGTGTTTCTCCTTGTGGCGCCGGTCATCAATGCCTGGTACCTGCTCTGGCTGCTACCATTCGCCGTGGTGCATCCAAGCCGTTGGGCATGGACGGCATCCGTGGCGGTATTGCTCTCCTACATCACAGGGCTTCACTTGGGCAACTACGAAATGCAGGCATATGCGCAGCCGTGGTGGGTGCGCCCGATGGAGTTCGGCGCCATCTTGATCGCTTTCTTGATCGACTGTTTGCGTCGTCAACGTGCGCGCGGGGCCGCTGGCGCCACCGATGCTTGACGGTCGTTCTGTCGGCGTGGTGATTCCCGCCCGCAACGAACAGGAGAACATTGCCGCGGTTGTGCAAGCGGTGCGTGCTCTCAGAACGCCGGCGGGCGAAGCGGTGGTAGATGACATCGTCGTCTGCGACAACGGTTCCACCGACGCCACGGCGGAGCGTGCGCTTGCCGCTGGCGCTCGCGTCGTCGCCGAGCCGACGCCGGGCTACGGGATCGCCTGCCTGACCGCCATTGCGGCGCTTGGCAGTGTCGAGATCGTGCTCTTCGTGGATGGCGACCAGGCGTTCCACCTCGAGCAGTCGTTGCACCTCTTGGATGCCATCGTTGCCGGTGCCGACCTCGCCATCGGTTCGCGCGCGCTCGGCCGCGCCGAACCGGGCGCCCTGTCACTGCCGCAGATCGTCGGCAACCGGGTCGCGGCTGGCCTCATCCGGCTGATCTGGAAGCAGCGGGTCACGGATCTCGGGCCGCTGCGCGCCATCACCTCCCGCGCGCTTGACGCTCTCGACATGCAGGACAGGGCGTATGGCTGGACTGTGGAGATGCAGGTGAAGGCCGTGCAGCGGCGCATGCGCATCGTCGAGGTGCCGGTGGATGCGCGCCGACGCCAGCACGGGAAATCCAAGGTGGGCGGCACGGTTCGAGGAGTGATTGGCGCCAGCATTGGCATTCTGGGGATGATCCTGAAGCTATGGCTGCGCCCCAAGTTGGGTGCCGAAGCAAGGAGTTGTGCATGAAGCGGTTTGTCTTCGCGCTTGCGAGCGCGTGCATCGCGGCGATGGGTCAGGCCAATCAGTTGCCGGAGTTGATCCCGTTCTGGGACGCGAGCGACGAGGCCAGTGCGGCAACCGTCGACCACAGCGGCTGGCAGGCGCTGCTGGACGCCTACCTTGCGCAGCATCCGTCTGGCGTCAACCGTTTCGACTACGCCGGCCTCAAGGCCGCGCCCGACGACCTCGCTGCGCTCGGCGCCTATCTTGACGGGCTTCAGGCTCTGGACCCACGCACCTACTCACGCGTCGAGCAGAAGGCCTACTGGATCAATTTTTACAATGCGCTGACGGTCAAGGTGGTCGTGGACGGCTATCCGGTGGATTCCATCAAGGACATCCACGAGGGCTGGATTCCCTTCACTGGCCCGTGGGGCGACGTTCACGCCGAGGTCGCGGGGCAGGAGTTGACCCTCGACAACATCGAACACGGAATCCTGCGCCCCATCTGGAAGGATCCGCGCATTCACTACGCGGTGAACTGCGCCAGCATCGGCTGCCCCAACCTTGCGACCACGGTGTACACAGCAGAGAACTCCGAAGCGCTACTCGAGGCGGGGGCGCGCGAATACGTCAACCATCTGCGCGGCGTGGACATCGTGGACGAGGAGTTCATGGTGCTGTCGAGCATCTACGACTGGTGGGTGTTCGATTTCGGCGGCACCGACGAGGGCGTGCTGGCCCACCTAATCGAATACGCCGACGACGAACTGGCCGCGCAACTTAAGGGTTTCACCGGCGCCATCGACTACGAATACGACTGGGACCTCAATCAGCCTTAGTTCAAGACGGGCGACCACAAGGGTCGCCCCTACGAGGCCGTGCCGAACTCACGGCACGTTTCAACGCGGGTGACGGCGGATGTGCGGGCCTTCGGAGGGAGGGCGTCTCGCCCTCCCAACGCGCCGACAGGCGCGTAATCCGGGAACGGTCCACGCGTTCAAGAGGGGCGGGGACAAGCCCCCGCCCCTACGGGAGGGAGCCTTCAGATTTGCCTGTGGCGCGTCCGCGGCGCAGGCTGTGGAACTTGCCAACCCACTCCAGGAGCCCCTCTGGTGCGTGTTTCTTGCGCCAGGCGCTGGCGGCGAATTTGTTGGCTTCGGTCAGGGTCGGATAGACGTGGATGGTGGCCATCAGGCTCTTGAGGCCCTTGCCCCACTTCATGGCAGCGATGAACTCGGCGAGCAGGTCGCCGGCGTGATGGCCGACGATCGTTGCACCCAAGATGCGGTCCTTGCTCGGGGGCGTCAGCACCTTGACGAAGCCGCGGCCTTCCTCGTCGGCGAGCGCGCGGTCCAACTCCTCCAGCTCATAGCGAGTGACCTCCACGTCGATGCCTTGCCGCTCGGCTTCCTGCTCGTTCAGCCCCACGCGCCCGATTTCCGGGTCGGTGAAAGTCGTCCAGGGGATCAGCGAATAGTCCGCCTTGAACTTCCTGAGCGGGCTGAACAGGGGGTTCACGGACGCATACCACGCTTCATGGGACGCGGTGTGGGTGAACTGATAGGGCCCGATCGCGTCACCGCAGGCATAGATCGTCGGCACGCTGGTGCGCAGGTACTCGTCCACTTCGACCTCGCCGCGCTCGTCCAGCGTCACCCCCACATCTTCGAGCCCGAGCCCTTCGGTGTTCGGTTGCCGCCCCGCCGCCACCAGGATGGCGTCGAAGGGCACCCGCACCTCACTGCCGTCCTCCCCGGCGCAGATCAAGGCCCGACCGGCTTCGCCCGATTCCACACGCTCGGCCCGATGGCCGGTGAGCACGCGGATGCCTTCGGCAACGAACTGCTGTTGCATCAGGTCCACCACGTCCGCGTCTTCGCGCACCAACAGGTGCGGCGCTTGCTGGACCACGGTCACATCGGTGCCGAATCTGCCGAACGCTTGGGCGAGTTCGCACCCAATGGGCCCGCCGCCGAGCACAACGAACCTTTGCGGCAGCTCGCGAATCTCCCAGATCGTGTCGGAGGTGTAGTAGCCAGCTTCAGCTAGCCCCGGAATCGGCGGCACGAAAGGCGCGCCGCCGGTGGCGATGACGATGTTGCGGGTGGTGATCTCGCGGCCGTCGACGCGCACGCTGTAGGGCGATGTGATGGTTGCATCCCCCATGATGCAGTTCACGCCAAGGCCCGTGTAGCGCTCCACCGAATCGTGCGGTTCGATCTTCTTGATGATGCGCTGCACGCGCTCCATCACCTCGGCGAACTCGAACTCCACTTTCGCGCTCTTGAAGCCGAACTCCTGTGCCCGCGCTGCATAGGAGAGCATCTTGGCGGATCGGATCAGCGACTTGCTCGGCACGCAGCCGGTGTTCAGGCAGTCGCCGCCCATGCGGTGGCGTTCGATCAGGGTGACCTTGGCCTTTACCGTCGCCGCGATGAGCGCCGCGACCAAGCCGCCGGAACCGGCCCCAATCACCACGAGGTTGTTGTCGAAATGCTTGGGCTTCTTGAAGCCTCTGAGGGCCTTTCGGGCCTTGATGGCGTCGAGGATCTTCTTCGCGATGAGCGGTGCAAGGCCCAGCAGCGCAAAGGAAATCCACAGGGTGGGGGAAAGGATGTCGCCGACGGACGCAACCTGCCCGAGCTCGGCCCCCGCGTTCACGTACACGACCGTGCCGAAGATCATGCCGAGCTGGCTCACCCAATAGAAACGCCAGGTGGACAGCGGCGTCAGCGCCATGGCGAGATTGATGACGAAGAACGGCACCGCCGGCACGAGGCGCATGGCGAAGAGATAAAAGGCGCCATCCTTCTCGACGCCCCGGTCGATCGCGCCGAGATGCTGGCCGAACTTCGAACGGACGGCGTCGCGGAAGAGGTATCTGGCGATGGTGAATGCGAGCGTCGCCCCCAACGTGCTCGCGAACGAGACGATGATGACGCCCTGCACCAAGCCAAAGAGGGCACCGGCGATGAGGGTCAGGATGGCGGCGCCGGGGAGCGACGCCCCGGTTACGAGGATGTAGATCGCGAAGAACGCCAGCGCCGTCAGCCACGGGTTTTGGGCTTGGAACGCGGCGATCGCCTCGCGCTGCGCCGAGAAGAACTCCGGCGTGAAAAACCGTTGCAGATCGAACCAGAAGAAGAGCCCAATCAGCGCCGCGAAGGCGATCAGGAGGACAACGCGGCTCGGTTTCACCGAACGGCTCGCACGCTATCGGTCACGCCTCGCCCAAGAGGGAAGGCGCCTCGCTCTCTATTGCGCGAAGGCCAGCGGTGCGGGGGGGTGAACGGCTGGCCTCCGGGGTCGCTAGGAGCGTGCGCCGTATAACCGGCGCACGCTCGTAGTCGAAAGGTGAGCGAATGCGAACCCGCAGACCGGCACGTTTGCGAAGCAAACTGCCGACGCGCCGGCAAGGGCGCGCTAGCGCCCAAGGTGATACGTGAATGCGCCAGCTATCGCGTTGTAGTCCGCGGCGTTGCGGCCATCGGTCACGTCGTACCAGCGCAGGCTCACGTCGAAGCTGTCGAATGACAGCGTGCCGCCCAGGGATATGCGGTCGAACTCCTCGGCGACGAACGGCAGCACGAAGCGGGTGAAGCCGGGGCCGTGGATGTCGCGGTCGCCATCGGACCTTTGCAGGTGATACTCCGCACTCAGCACCAGCATTGAACTCGCGATGAGGTGGGCGTCTAGGCTCACGAACGTCTCTCGGGGCACGTCACTGCCCCGATTGCGAGTACCGATTTCGCCCGACAGCGCGACGCGGTCGGCGAATACCTTGCCAACGATCCCGGAAAGCTCGAACCCATCCGCGCCGTCGCCAATCGCCGTGGGGTAGGCGGTGTCGTAGTCCCCTTGGAGGATCACGCCAAAGCGCACGGCCATGCTGGGCGTCTCGCCGAGCAGCTCATCGGCAAAGCGCCAGGTCACGCCCACGTTCGTGTCCACCCGCCCGTCTAGCGTGGGATGGGGGCCATTGGAGTCCTTGTTCGACGCTTCGGACCAGCCGAACTGCGCGTCCAACGCGAGCGCATCGGAGATGCCGTAGGTGCCGCTGAACAGCGTGCTGGTCTGCTCGAGCCCGGGACCGAAGGGCGTGTGCGACATTCGGCCATCGACGATGTGCCAGAAATCGTCCGCATCCTGCGAGATGCGGGCAACGGTCAGCGAGGTCGCGCCGGGCGCCGGCAGCCACACGGTGCCTTCCGCATGCACCGCCGTCGCCGGAGCCAAGAGAGCGGCGAGCGCCAGGGCACAGATGCGCGGGGTATGTTTCATATTGCTCTCCTAACCGCCGAGCCGCTATAGCTTGTAGCGCCGAGTCAGGAAGTAGTGCACCACCTCCTGCTCGTCGCGCTCGAGCACGGCGATGTGTTGATCGTCGGGCGTGCCGGGCTTTTCGGCCTCGTCGCGCGCTTCTAGGCTCTCCTTCAGGCTCTGCGCCCGTGCTCGATCGAGCGCCCCACGTTCGATGGGGCAGGTTGCGCAGACGAGTTTCTTGAACGTCAGCGCCTTGCCTTGCACGTATGCGTCCCTAGGGCTGATCGCGCCCCCGGCGGTGATCGACCCGGAGGCGAGCACCGATGACTGCAGCAGCGCCGCTGCCGCCACGACAACCGCGCCTAGGCTCGCTCTCGAAGCAAGCCGGCGAAAGACGCCGGCACAAACCGCAGCGCGCTGCATGGTGGCTTTGGGCACAGGCTTCATGGCCTATCTCCACGGGTTTACATGGGCGCGAACCCTAACAGGAATCGGGTACGGGAAATCTGCTTGACTTTCAGCAAAGTCTTGCACCAAGAAAGGGCGTCCTCGCCCTCTGAGGCGGCGTAGTTGGGGTTGAAGGTCGAACTTGCAGCCGCGTTCCCGCTCACTCCCGAAGGATGTCCAAGGCTTCGGCCAGCGTTGCGACGGCGTGGACTTGGATGCCGTCGATGGGTTGGCGGGGGCGGTTGGCGCGGGGGCAAATGGCGCGGGTGAAGCCGTGCTTCTTGGCCTCGCGCAGCCGTTCCTGGCCGTTGGGCGCCGGACGAACTTCGCCGGTGAGGCCGATTTCGCCGAACGCCACAAGGTCGCGGGGCAGGGCGCGGGCACGGAAGCTCGACATCACTGCCGCCATGAGGGCGAGGTCTGCCCCTGTCTCGTTGATGCGCACGCCGCCCACCACGTTGGCGAACACGTCCTGATCGGCCATTGCCACGCCGCAGTGGCGGTGCAGAACGGCAAGGTGCATGGCGAGGCGCTGGGCGTCGAGCCCCACGGCCACGCGGCGCGGATGGCCGCCCTGGACATCGTCCACCAGTGCCTGAATCTCCACCAGCAGTGGCCGCGTGCCTTCCCAGGTGACGGTGACCGCGCTGCCGGGGGCCGCCTCCTTGGGTCGTTCGAGGAAGATGGCCGAAGGGTTCGTCACTTCCTTCATGCCCTCTTCGGTCATCGCGAACACACCGAGCTCGTTCACCGCACCAAAACGGTTCTTCTGCCCACGCAAGGTGCGATAGCGGCTGCCGGCCGGGGCGTCGAGCATCATGAAGCAGTCGATCATGTGTTCGAGCACCTTGGGGCCAGCGAGATTGCCCTCCTTGGTGACGTGGCCCACCATGACGACGGTGGTGCTCGTCTCTTTGGCGAGGCGGGTGAGCCGCGCGGCGGACTCGCGCACCTGGGTAACGCTTCCCGGCAGGCTGACGGCGGTGTCGACGTGCATCACCTGGATCGAGTCGATCACCACCAGTCGGGGCGCCTCCCGCGTCACCAAGGCTTCGATGCGGTCCACCGAAGTTTCCGAGGCGACCCTCAGCGAGTCCCGGGCCAGCCCCAGCCGGCGTGCCCGCTGTGCGAGTTGCTGAATCGACTCTTCGCCGCTGACGTAAAGAGCGCCTTGTGCATCTGCGCCACCATCAAGGCCGGTGGCGACCTGCAGCAACAGCGTGCTCTTGCCGGCGCCGGGGTCGCCCCCCATCAGCACGACGGACCCTGGCACGAAGCCGCCGCCAAGCACGCGGTCGAGTTCGGCGAGACCGGAGCCGAAGCGCTCCTCTTTGGCAGAGGCGACATCGGCGAGCAATGCCACCTCTGCGCTTGCGTCGCCGTAGCCGGGAGCGCCGCCTGCCTTCGCCTTGCCTTGCGCGGGCAGGCGCAACTCCTTGAGCGTGTTCCATGCGTGACAGGCAGAGCACTGCCCCTGCCACTTGGCGTGCTCGGCACCGCAGTCGGTGCAAACGAAGACAGCGCTGGCTCGGGCCATCTTGAAGCCTCGCCTACCAATCAGTAGGCAGGTTCGTCACCGTACTCGTCGGGTGCGAGGTTGCGAAAGCGTGTTTTGGCGGCATCGAACCCTAGCTCAACGTCTCCGACGGGGCCATTGCGCTGCTTGCCGATGATGATCTTGGTCTTGCCACTGTCCACCTCGCCGTCTTTGGGCTTGTCCCGATGGATGAAGAGGATCACATCCGCGTCTTGCTCGATAGCACCCGAGTCGCGCAGATCGGACATGCGCGGCCTGCGACCTTCCTTTTCCGACGCCCGATTGAGCTGAGAGCAGACGATCAGCGGACAATTCATCTCTCGAGCGATAGCCTTGAGCGAGCGAGAGAGCTCGGAGACCGCATGGACTGGACTGTCGTAGTCGCGCGCCGTCCGCATGAGTTGGAGGTAGTCCACCATGACCATCGCCAGGCCGCCGGCCTCTCTGGCAACTCGCCGGACTCGGGCGCGAATGTCGTTTGGTGTCAGTCCGGGCGTGTCGTCGATGTAGAGGTTGCGGCCCTGTAGCTGGCTGACCGCAGCGGTGAAGCGCGGCCAGTCGTCATCCGTCAGATGGCCGGTTCGCAGTCGATCCTGGTTGATGCTGCCGAGCGACGACAGCATGCGCATCACGAGCTGGGTAGCCGGCTGCTCCAAGGAGAATATGAGCACAGCCCCTTCCTGGTCGCTCATCACCGCGTGTTCGGCGAAGTTGACGATGAGGGACGTCTTACCCATGGATGGGCGAGCGGCGACGATGATCAGCTCGGCCGGCTGGAAGCCAGCCGTGTACTCGTCGAGATCGATGAATCCCGACGCGACGCCGGTGATGGTCTCGCGGGTCTTGAAGAGATAGTCGATGCGATCGACGACGGACGTCAGCACCGGCTCGATGCGCGTGGGTCCAGACTCCTTGAGCTTGTCGTCGGCAATGGTGAAGACGAGGTGCTCGGCTTGGTCGAGCAGTTCGGCGCTCGTGCGCCCTTCCGGCGTGAAGGCGGATTCGGCGATGCGATTGGCGGCTTGGATCAGGCGGCGCAGCGTGGAGCGCTCGCGCACGATGTCTGCATAGGCGACGATGTTGGCGGCGCTGGGGGTCGCCTCGAGGATTTCGGCGAGGTAGGCGTTGCCGCCGGCCTTTTCGGCCAGCGAACGGCTTTGCAGCGCCTCGGAGATGGTGACGACGTCGAGCGGCTCGTTGGCGTTTGCCAACTCGCCCATCACCTCGAAAATGATCTGGTGCGCCGTGCGGTAGAAGTCCTGGCTGGAGACGCGGTGGACGATCTGGTCCCACGCCTCCTGATTCAGCATCAGCCCGCCGATCACGGACTGCTCCGCCTCCACCGAATGCGGCGGCACCTTGAGCCGCGCAGGCTCGGGAGCCCTTTGAGCGGGTTCTGCCACGAGGGAATCCTAACAGCCGAGCGAACCGCTAAGAGTGGGCCTCGCAGCGAAGATTGGCAAAGGAGAAGCCTGCGGAAATCGCTGGAGCAACGTGTGAGTAAAGTCTTGGTGGCTGTGGACAGTTTCTCGCTTTAGCCGTAGCTGCGAGGGAATGCGAGCACGAAGGCCAGCAGTTCGCGCTAGCTATAGCCCAGCTAGCGGGCCTCCTCGAACAAAGCCCGCAGGCACACACCAAGGCAACAGCCCCTGCCATGCGAGGGCCTCTCTGGACGGAGGGCGTCCCGCCCTCCAAGCGTGCCGAAGGCGCGCACGCAGCGGAGCCGGCCAAGGCCACCGCAAGCAAGTGTTCCAGACAACGCCAACAAAGCGCCAGCCTCGAACAACGCGGCCAGCAAACCAGCCTCTGCTCGCTAGCGCCGTCGTGCCTGCCCGACGATGGAGGGCGAGACGCCCTCCCTCCAAAGGCCCCCTACTCCGCGATCACCACCACGTGCACCGGCTGCACCACGTCTGCGTGGAGCTGGATGTCCACGTCGTATTCGCCCACCGAACGGATCACGCCGTCGGGCAGCCGCACCTCGGCGCGGTTGATGGTGACGCCAAGGCCGTCGAGCGCGCGGGCGATCTCGACGGTGCCGACGGAGCCGTAGAGCTTGCCCTCCTCGGAGGCGCGGGCGACGATGGTTACCTCTCGATCCACCAGCAGCGAGGCGCGGCCTTGTGCGTCGCTCAGCCGATCGTTGGCAACGCGGGTGAGTTCGACGCGACGCGTCTCGAACACTTCTCGGTTCTCGGCGGTGGCGCGCACCGCCTTGCCGGTGGGAATGAGGTAGTTGCGGGCATAGCCGTTCTTCACGCTCACCTCGTCGCCGAGGTTGCCCAGGCTCATAACCCGCTCCATGAGAATCACGTTCACAGCCTGCCTCCTGAACCACCCTCAGGCGAAGCAGTTGCGAAGCAACTGCCAACGCGCCCGTTAGGGCGCGCTATAACCCGTTCCATGAGAATCACATTCACGTCTGTCTCCTTAGCCCCTGCCACGTCCGCGCGCAGCAGTTGCGAAGCAACTGCCAACGCGCCCGCAGGGCGCGCAGCTACTTGTGCTGGTCGGTGTAGGGCAAGAGCGCCAGGTAGCGGGCGCGCTTGACTGCGGTGGCAAGCTGGCGCTGATAGCGGGCGCTGGTGCCGGTGATGCGGCTCGGCACGATCTTGCCCGTCTCGGTGACGTACTGCCGCAGGAGATCCAGGTCCTTGTAGTCGATCTCCTTGATCCCCTCCGCCGTGAACCGGCAGTAGCGCTTGCGTCGGAAATTGCGTGCCATGATCGCCCCCCTATGCCGTTTCCGCTGGTGCCGGACGGGTCGCAGCGGCCTCCCGCTGTCTGGCCCGAGCCTCGGCTTCCTCTTCGCGGCGGCGTTCGCGCTCGCGATCCTTCTCCTGCTCGCGCAGCTCCTCTTCGTAGAGCTTGGAGTTGCCGGTCACCGGTTCCTTGCGCTTGATGATGAGGTGACGCAGCACGGCATCGTTGAAGCGGAAGGCGCTTTCGAGCTCGTCGCGCGTGCCGGCGTCCACCTCGATGTTGAACAGCAGGTAGTGCGCCTTGTGGATTTTGGAGACGGGGTAGGCAAGCTGGCGCCGCCCCCAGTCTTCGCTGCGGTGGATGACGCCGCCGCCGCGCTCGATGAGCGCTCGATAGCGTTCCACCATGCCGGGCACCTGATCGGACTGATCGGGGTGCACCATGAAAACGACTTCGTAATGTCGCACGAGCGTTTCTCCCTTCGGTTTTCGCCTCCGCCATCGCTTAGGCGTGAAGCAAGGAGTCTATGTAGGGCGAGCCCTCAAGGCCCGCCAGCCCGCCAACGCGGGAGACGCATCATACGCCAACTGTCGAGCATTGGGTTGGCCATGAATGTAGGTGGTTTTTCGTCCCCTACGGCCCATCCACGTGCCTCGGAGGGAAGGCATTTTGCGAACGCGCCCGAAGGGCGCGCCCCTAGCGCCGATAGGCGCTTTTCCTGGCGCACCGGCGACTCGGCCCCAGATGGAGCGAAGGCGCCACTACCCCCGTTGGCGCACCGCCTCGAACAGCAGGATGCTGGTGGCGACGGAGACGTTGAGGCTCGCGACCTTGCCGGCCAACGGGATGCGAGCAAGGAAGTCGCAGCGCTCTCGCGTTAGCCGACGCAAGCCCTTGCCCTCGCTGCCGACGACGATGGCGATGGCGCCGTCGAACGGCACGTCCGTATACGCCACATCGCCGTCCGCATCGCCGCCGACGACCCAGACGCCCCGATCGCGAAGCCATTCGAGTCGTCGTGCCAGATTGGCTACCTCGACGATGGTGAGGTGCTCCATCGCGCCGCTTGCCGCCTTGGCCGCAACACCCGACAACGGCGCGCTGCGACGGCGCGGCACGAGCACGGCGTCCACACCGGCTGCTTCGGCGCTGCGCAGGCAAGCACCGAGATTGCGCGGGTCTTCGATGTGGTCGAGCGCGAGCAGTAAAGGCCGCGACAGCGTGGCAAAGCGCTCCTCGAAGGCAGCTTCGCTGGCCGGTCGAACCGCGTGGCACTCCGCAAGGATGCCCTGATGGCTGCCGCCCCCGGCGAGCCGGTTCAGGGCCGAGCGTTCCACCGAATCCACCCGAATGCTGGCATTGCGCGCCCGCGCGACGATGGCTGCAAGCTCCGGCGCACGTCGCCCGGCCGCCACCTTCAAACTGCGAATGCGCGCCGGATCGGCGTCGATCAGTTCGCGCACGGCGTGGATGCCGTAGATGCGATCGCTCACCGCCTTCGGCGGCCCCTGCCGCGCCGTTCCCGTGGCATCTGTTCGCTGCGCGCGGGACGTTCGGCCAGGCGAAGATCCACCCGTCCCGTGGGCGGCGACACATCCTGCAAGACCACTTTGACCACATCGCCAAGGGCGAAGCGCCGCCCCGAACGCTCCCCCACCAGCGCCATGGCGGCAGGCACATGGTGGAAGTAGTCCGCACCGAGAGAGCCAATGTGCAACAGCCCCTGCACGCCGGCGCCATCGAGTTCGACGAAGAGGCCAAACCCGGTCACCCCGGCGATCCGACCGGAAAACGTCTCCCCCACTCGATGCTCGATCAACGCGCACTTGAGCCAGTTGTCTACCATTCGCTCGGCGCTTTCGGCGCGGCGTTCGGTGGCCGAGATGTGGGCGCAGACCTCGTCCTGCTCGTCCGCGTTCGGGCGCCAGCCAAAGAGGATGCGATGCACCAGCAGGTCCGAATAGCGGCGGATGGGCGAGGTGAAGTGGACGTAGGTGGGCAGCGCCAAGCCGAAGTGGCCAAGGCGCCGGGTCTCGTAGCGGGCCTGGGCGAGGCTGCGCAGGGTGAGGATGTCCCAAATCCACCCGGGCAGACTCGATGCGGACTTGGCGCGTTCGAGCGCCGCGCTCAAGGCCGGCGGGGTGATGGGGGCTGGCGGCACCGACACGCCGGCGAGTCTGAGAGCGGGTTCCAGCGCGTCCAGACGGTCGCTCGGCGGCGGTTCGTGGACGCGATATACCGGACGCGTGCCGCTCGCGGGGCCCTTCCCATCCTGCTTGAGCAGCCGTTCCAACTCCCGCGCCGTGGCGACGTTAGCGGCGATCATGGCCTCCTCGATGAGGCGATGGGCGTCGTTCTGCTCCACATTCACAACGCCCGCTGGCCGACCGTCCTGCAAATCCACGCGGGATTCGTGGCTTTCGAGGTCCAGCGCACCGCGTTCTTCCCGCTGCGCGGTCAGTGCCTTACGCACGCCCTCAAGCGCTTTCAGAGATGTGGCGACCGCAGCGTTGTCCACGCTTCCCCGACCCTCTAGGAACGCAGCAACCTCCGTGTAGGTGAGCCGCGCCTTAGAGCGAATGGTGGCGCGGGTGAAGCTGTGGCGGGACACCCGACCCCGTGTCGACACGAGCATGTCGCACACCACCGCGAGCCGATCTTCGTCCGGCCGCAGCGAGCAAAGGCCGTTGCTGAGCGCCTCCGGCAGCATCGGCACCACCCGATCTGGCAGGTACACCGAATTGCCCCGGCGCCTCGCCTCGTGGTCGAGCGGCGAGTCGTGCGCGACGTAGTGCGAAACATCGGCGATGGCAACCACCAGCCGCCAACCGCCATTTCGCCGACGCTCGGCGAACACCGCATCGTCGAAGTCGCGCGCATCCTCGCCATCGATGGTGACGAGGGGCATGCCGCGCAGATCAAGCCGGTCGTCGGACTCGCTCGTCAGAGCCGGAGCTCTCTGGAGGGAGGGCGTCTCGCCCTCCACCGCACCGCGAGCCGCCCCCGTGCTTTTCTGGAGGGAGGGCGTCTCGCCCTCCATCGCGCCGTGAGGCGCGCCTTCCTCTAGAGCCGCCGGCCAAACACACGGTATCCGATACGCCGCGAGCGCCGCATCCGTGGCCCGCGCCGCTTCGTTGCCAGCGTCGCGCACGCGAACAACGCGCCCGGACACCCGCCGAGCCCCCACCTCCAGCACTTCGACCTCGACGATCGCGCCATCGCGAGCGCCCGCCGGCGGCACGACCAGATCGACCCGCCCGCGCAGCCCGGGATCGAGGGACTCCACCCCAGGCGCCGCGTAGGAGCCGTATCCCCTCTCCCGCTCCGGCCCTTCCTCTTGCGGTGCCGGCAAGGGCGCAACCAAGGCCCCGATCAGCGGTTCCGAAGAAGGCGAAACCACGCGCCGCACCACCACGCCTTCCTTCGTCCGCGAACCCTCGACGCGGTCTCCCTGCCGCACCCCGCGGACGCGATGCCCTCGCGCCAGTGCCACGTACCCGTCCGAAGTCTCCACCGCCAAAAGCCCCGGAACGTCCCCAACGATCTCGCCGGCGATCTTCTCCGGCGGCTCTGTCAACTCATAGCGCCCACGCTGCCCAAGCCGAACATCGCCCGAAGCCACGAGCCCATCGAGCAGCCTTCGCAGCGCCTTGGACTCCGCCCCGCGCACATCGAAATGCCGCAACAACCCCGACCACCGCATCGACCCGCGTTCCGCGAACGCCTCAGTCAACTCGCCACGCGTCAACACCCGCGCCGAATCCGCCTCCGCCCGCTTCCGTCGTGACCCTTCACGACCCCTGTTTCGTCTATTCAAATGAACGTCGCTTTGGTAAAGTCGCGCCCCCGCGCCGCCAAGGCGGGGGCCTCATGCCGAGGTGGTGAAATTGGTATACACGCTAGCTTCAGGTGCTAGTGGGGGAAACCCCGTGGAGGTTCAAGTCCTCTCCTCGGCACCAAACTTGGCATGCACCCATTTGATGGGAAATCACTTCCAGTTTCGCTTGATCCTGAGCGCCTCCCCGCATCAACCTTCGTTGCCACAACAGGAGCGTTAGCGACGGCAACGGGGGCCATCGTCCTTCTTCGCCGCAGCATGTCAGCGGGGGAGCGAACTGCATCGTACCGCAGGGGATAGCGCACGAGAAGCCCACGGTCCGAAGCGAGCTTTGCGGGTCAAGGACATCCCCGCCCCGCAACTCCCGTTCATCGCTGCTGGACGCTCGATGTCGTGCGCGTTTACCAGTCGGTCACCTCACGGGCGGTAGCGTTCGCGGCAACTCTCGCATCCGGAAGACCGCAATGAAGTTCCGTTCCCATGTCTTTCGCTTCGTCGCGCCTTGCGCACTCGTTGCCGCTGGCGCTCTAGCGCACGCGGAGACAGGCGAGCTGCTGATAACCGTCGCGAGTGTGGAGAACCGACCGCTGGCCGGCAGCACGATCACCGTCGAGTCACGGACGGGTGAGAAACAGCAGGCAGTTGCGGACGCGGACGGTCGCGCCATGGTTCGCGATCTCGCGGTGGGCCTGTACCGAGTCGCGGCGCAATTGCAGGGCTTTCGTCCGGTGGCGGAACCGGCCATTCGCGTCGTCCGCGGCAAGACCGTACCCGTGGACATGGTGCTTCCCCGCGACAGGCGCGCCGACGAGGAGATCGAGGAGATCGTCGTCGTGGCCGACGCCATCCGCCGCGACGCCTTCGGCGGCGTCGGTTCGTCGTACCTGGATCGCGAGCACCTGCGAACCGCCACCGGCAGCGGCGCTGACGTCATGCGTGCCCTCGACGGCCTGCCCGGGCTCCACTCCACGGGCGAGTTCGCCAGTTTCACCGTGCGTGGGCGCGGCCCCCGCGACAACCTGATTCTCGTCGACGGCTTCCCCTACGAAAGGGTCGTGCACTTCGACGACGCTCTCGGCGAGCAGGAGGACATCGAGGGCGGCGGCAGGTTCTCGATCTTCGCGCCGAACCTGATCGAGGGCGTGGCGTTCTCGCCGGGTGGCTGGAGTGCGGCCCACGGCGGCCGCAACGGCTCGCTGCTCAAGCTCGACGTCGCCAAGGGCAATCCGAGCCCCACCGCCAGCGTCAGGCTGGACATGGCCGGACTGGAACTGGTGTACGACGGTCCAAGCGGAATCGACGACGACACGTCCGTCATCGCCAGCGCCCGCCGCTTCGACTTCGGGCGGCTGTTCGAGATCATCGGCGAAAGGGACATTGGCAACCCGGTGATGACCGACGTGATCCTCAAGACCCACACCCGCATCGATCCCGCCAATGAGCTCGAACTGCTGCTGCTGTACACGCCCGAGCAGTCGGACCGGACGGTGGAACACGTGGCCCATTCGGAGAGCCTCGAGGATCGAGAGCTGCTTCACACGTCGCAAGACAGCGTACTCCTCGGTGTCACCTGGACTCGGCTCTTCGGCAGTGACGGCATCCTGGAGAACCGCATCTACTTGCGCGACACCGACAAGACAAGCCGCGAGGGCGAGGCCTTTCCGTTCTCGGACCCGATGCACCTGCCTGCGCAGGAGATACCGGCGCGCCAGGACATCCGCTCGCTCACCGAAGTCGAGAAGGAGTTTGGCTTGCGGAGCGACCTGTCGATGAGCAACCGGTGGGGACTGTTCGGCGCCGGCATCCGCTTCGCGGACCTCGACATTGAGTTCGCCACCGCGATCGATGCCCCCTGGATTCGCTACGCATACGACGCCCGCGACTTCCAAGGCGATTCCACCAACCGCTACATCGTGTTGACGCCCGAAGACACCAACTCCGCATTCGCGAGGCGCGAGCGCCAGTACGCCACTTACGCCGAGCAGGTGTTCGAAATGCCACGCTGGGATTTCCGAGTCGGCGCCCGCTACGACTACGACGGCTTCTCCGGCGAGGGCTACGTTTCGCCTCGCCTATCGGCGAACTACCGGTTCTCGCGGGCCACCCGGCTCGCCGCCACCGCCGGCACCTTCTACCAGTCGCCGCGCTTTCTCGAACGCGCCGCCGACCCGGACAACTTCGGCCTGCAGAACGAACGCGTCAACCATCTGAGCCTCGGCATCGAGCACCGGTTCCGAGACAACTGGAGCGTGCTCCTCGAGGCCTATTCCCAGCGGCTCGACGACCTCGTCACCGAAGGTGACACGGTCACCGGCGTCACCAACGGTCTCGGCGAAGGCACATCGCTCGGCCTCGACGTTGTCCTCAACCGACGCTTCAACAACGGCTGGTCGGGGAACGCGGTCTATTCCTACAACGACTCGACTCGCGACGACCGCGACGGCAGTGGGGAATACGCCCCCGACTACAACCATAGGCACCTCTTCAGCGTCGGGGCGCGCTGGGAGATCACGCAGCGCTGGCAGGCGGGTTTCCGCTGGAAGTACGCGACCGGGCGGCCGCGCGACGAATACGTCGTACACAGCGACGTGCTAGCGCATCTCAACGGCCCGCTCCGATACTCGCAAGAGTACGTGACCAACAACACCGCGCGCTGGGACAGTTTCCACACCCTCAACGTGCGCGTCGACTACCGCCGTCCGGTGGGGCCGGTGGACCTGGTCGCCTTCGTGGACATCTTGAACCTTTACGGCGCCTCGGCAACGGACGAACTGGAATTCAATCCGGCCACCGGCATGATCGTCCCCGACGACGGCGAAGTCTTCCCGCTGATCGGCATCCGCTTCGAGAAGACTTGGTAGCCGGGGCCACGGCCCGCTTTCATGGCGCACAATGAAGCCCGACATCGCGCTTGAGCCACGCATGAAGATCCAGACCCTGCTGGTCGAGGACAGTCTTTCGCTGGCCGACACCGTGGTCGCGTATCTGGCGCTCGAGGACATCGACTGCGACCACGCGGCGAGCGGCCCGGCTGGCCTGCGACTGGCGCTCGACAACACCTACCACGCCATCCTGCTCGACATCAGCCTGCCGGGCATGGACGGCCTGGAGCTTTGCGAGGCCCTGCGCGCCCGCGGCATCGACGTGCCCGTACTGATGCTCACCGCCCGCGACACCTTGGCCGACAAGCTGGCCGGTTTCGATGCGGGAACGGACGACTATCTGGTGAAGCCGTTCCAACTCGAGGAACTCGCCGCCCGTGCTAAGGCGCTGGCGCACCGCCGCAGCGCCCAAGCGAAGCGGCTGAAAGTGGGCGACCTGGAAATGGATCTGTCGGCGCGGACCGTGACCCGCGCCGGCCACGCCATCGAGATCACCCCCACGGGATGGACCCTGCTCGAGATCCTGATGCGCAATGCCCCGAACGTGGTCAGCCGCGCCGAGCTCGAACAAGCGCTCTGGGACGGTGGCGACCTGCCCGACACCAACGCGCTCAAGGTCCACCTCTACCGTCTCCGCCAGAAGGTGGACAAGCCGTTCGCGTTCGCGATGATCCGAACGGTCGCCAACCACGGCGTCGCGATCCGGGGGCCGGATGGCTAACAGGAACCGTGCATCGCAAAGCCTGCGCCGCTACCTGCTCTGGTGGATCGCCGGCGGCGGTGCCGCGCTGGTGCTCTGCTACATGGTCTTGCTCGAGTTCTATCTGGATATCGGCGTCACGATGCGCGCTGGCAACGCCCTCGAGCGCGTCGCCGACGACTACGCCGTCCGGCGCGCAGCGGACCCGCAAGCCCCGCTCCCGGCCGCGCCGGACATCGCCGCCTACCGGCTGGTCGCAGAGGTGCCCGAAGCGGTGCGTGAACTGTTCCCGCCCGACGACTACGGGCATGGAAAGGTCGCTTGGGCCTATCTCGGCGGCCCCTTGCGGGAACTGCCTTCTTCGGCCTTGTTGCCGGCGTGTGGGCAGGTGCCATGCGACGTGTTGGTCTTCTACAGCCATCGTCTGGACGAGCGGGACTGGCTCTACCTGCTGCAGGGCCTCTACGCGAGCAGCGCGCAGGATGCCGAGCAAGATCTTGTCGAGAACGCTACCCGGGCGCTCAGCGTTTTCCTGATCGCGACATTGGCGGTGTTCACGATGCTGCTCGTCAACCGCATCCGCCGGCCGGTGGAGCAACTCGCGCACTGGGCCGACAGCCTCGATCCGGAGGGGTTGCGGCGTCCGCCCGACTTCCGGTTCCGCGAACTCAACACCGTGGCGGCCCGGCTTGGCGACGCGTTCCAGCGACTGTCGGAGCGCCTCTCAGAAGAGCAGCGCTTCCTGCGCCACGCGAGCCACGAGCTGCGTGCACCCCTGGCCGTGATCTCGGGCAACATTGAGATCCTGCAGAAGATCAATGGCCCGGAACGGCAAGGGGAGCCGCAAGGCGAGGCGCTGGCGAGGCTTCGGGCGGCGATGCTCGACATGCAGCAGTTGACCGAGACGCTGCTCTGGCTTCACCGGCCTGCGGATCGCCCCTTGCACCCGGAACCCGTCGAACTCGGCGAGCTCGTGCGGAATCTTGTCGAGGAGAACCGCTATCTGCTGCACGGCAAGGCGGTGGACGTGGCGGTGACCGGCACCGCTTCGCTGATCGTGGCACCCGCCACTCCCTGCCGCATCGTCATCGCCAACCTCGTCCGCAACGCCTTTCAATACACCCATGCGGGCCGGATAGAACTACACATCGGTGCCTCGCAGATCACAATCCACAACGCCAACGAAACCAAAGTCGACCGGAATCCGGCTGCTGGCGACGACTACGGTTTCGGCCTGGGCCTCAAGTTGGTCGAGCAAATCTGCGCCCGGCTCGACTGGACGCTCTCGTGGACCCCTTCCGCTACGGGTCGTTCCACAACGGTCAGGTTCTGCCGCTGAATCCGGTGTTCCCGGGCCTCGGGACCCTACGGTCTCGGCTCATACCCGCCAGGGACGCCCTTGGCGAAGATGCTCACGGCGTCGTGGGCGTGGAGGCTTTCGTGGTGTTCGACGCGCACCCAGTAGTCGAGGAGGGAGGCTTCGTCGTTTAGGCGGCTCTTCAGGCGGCGGCCGGCGTCTTCGCAGAACATCAGGTTGGCGGCGTTGCGGCGGGCGAACTCCTGTTCGTCCTCGCGCTTGACGGCGGTTTGCACCGGCGTGGAGAGGGCGTCTTCCACCACGTCCACGAGGTGGGTGATGGGGAAGGACTCGAGGCGGTCGTCGAGTTGCACGCGGATGCGGGCGATGCTGCGTTGGCTGTGGGGGGTGCCGGCGATGGCTTCCTCCGCGCCCAGCCAGTCGCGCACCCGGTGCGCCGGAACCAAACCTTCGGTGCCGAAGTCCTGTTCGAACTGATGCTGGATGAGTTGTCGCGCCAGTGCCGCCGATGCGGGGCAGGTGCTTGAGTACCAGACGCCCAAGCGAAGCTCTAGCTGCACCTCGCCGCCGGCAAGGCGGCCGCAGATGGAAACCGGGTAGCTGTTCCAGCCGGAGTGCTCCGAGACAAGGGCGCGCCGGCGTAGGTAGTAGTCGAAGTCGAACTGGACGTAGGCTTGTCCCGAGAGGTCGCGGTGGGATTCTAGGAAGGAACCGAGCAAGAGCTTTAGCCCGGCACAGCTTAAGGGGCGGGTGTCGGCATGCTCGTCGAGGATCAGGTAAAGCCGCGACATGTGGATGCCCTTGGCTTGGCCGTCGCCGAGGTTCACATACACCTGCACCCGCGACTGCACCTCGCGCACGTCCGCGCCGTCGCGCACCCGCAGGGGTTGGCGGATGTCGCCCATGCCGACCCAATCGAGGGTTCCTTCCGGCCCGTGTAGGCGTCGCCGCGCCACATCGGGCATCTCCGGCGCGGCTACCAAGCTCGCCAGATTGCCGTTCGCGCGAATGCCTGCGTCCGCGTCCGACGATCGAGATTCCATGCCGGCATTGTAAGCGCTTTGTCGTCGCCGGGCACCGATTCCGATTCGACTCAGTGGCTCGCAGACCCAACATGCCCTGGCGGGGCGACGAGCCTTGGGCGAGGGCAGCATACCGCCTGACAAGGACGTATCCTCGGAGGCAAGGCGTTCTGCGTCAGCTAGTCAACCGGACGTTCTTCGCGTCGCCACGCGCAACCGCCTTCAGCTTGTGCACCTCCCCTAGTTTCTTCAACTCGCGCTCCAACCTGCCGCGTCTTTGGTCATCGTCAAAGCCGAACACGACGAGCCACGGCTCCTCGTCGAGTACGAGCGGCTTTTCGGCGTGAACAACCGCATTGATCAATGATTGGCGAGGACCGGAGAGGTACAGTCCCTTTAGATTGGCCAAGTTGTCGCATACCGTTCGATAGCTCCGGACAACCTCGTCCCGGTTTTCGTTGAGCAGCTTACCGTACGCTTCGATTTGCTCCACGACGTCCGGGATGCCCTTGGCACGAAGCTCGCTGTTTGAAAACGCCTTCGCCTCGAAGAAGCGAACCTCAACGACATCGCCAGCGTACACCAGTGCCGCAATGTCGACGCGCCGGGCGCGACTGCCATCCGAAATGGCGATTTCCACGTCCACGACTGCGTTGTCAGGAATCACTGCGATTTTGTGGACGCCCGTCTTCTCCTCCCCCGCGTAGTTTCCCGCCACAGCCTTGAGCGCACGAACATCGATGCTGTCCGCCGGGAATGACTTCTGCCCAAGCCTTCCCCAGTCGATCTCCCCCTCCTTGTCGACTCGGACGTATTCGTCGTCGCGCCAAGGGGCCGGATCCAAGAGGTACTTGTAATGCACATGCGCCTTGACGCCGTCCGCTGACGGCTCGACGCGAGCCAAGCTGGCGCCCCGGTAGTAGACATTCACATAGTTGTCTCGGATCGCGACGAACGTGTCCGCGTCGTTGACCATCTCCTTCCACCAAGTTCCTTCGCCATACAGCTCATTGAGTTTGCTGACGAAATCGTCCTTCAGGCCCCGTTTGAATTCGCTCATCTGCTCTCTCCTTCTGCTAATCACGGTCTCAAGGCCCAACATTAATCCGCGAAGACGCCGTACGGAATCAGTGCGACGATCCTTCCAGAGGTTCGACGAAGGCGATGCCGAACCAGGGCTTTGCGGCTGAGCTTCCGCCCTTCCCTGCGTTCACTCTTGTTGCTTGCCTTCTGCTCGTATTGCCAGATCGCTCGGTCGAAGCGGATGCTCCGCTGCAGGGGCCGAGACTTCCGAAACAGCCCCGGCTTGCCAAAGCAGTGGCATTGCTCGTAGGGCACCAGATGACCTGCCCACTCCTGGTGGATCACCTTCTCGAACCTCTGCCGCTTGGCCATCACCGCCCACTCGTCGGCAAACCGCTTCATCCAATCCTCCAACACATGACGAAAGCCACCTACACCTCCCACCAAGCCCCATCCTCCTGACGCTCCACGTTCGCGAAGAACTCGCCAAACTGCGCTGTTTCGAAGGAATGGATGGGTACCAAGCGCTTCGGCGCGAGACCCGCTGCGAGGCGCTGCAAGTCCGGCACCGAGGCATGACCCGACGTGTGTATCTGGCTGTACGGAATGCCGTGCCCTTCCAGCCACGCGAGCACGCGTCGGCTGGCCTCCTGTTGCAGATAGCCGCCCCACATGGAGTAGCTCAGCCTAGCGCCGTCGAGAACCTTGCCTACCCCGTGATCCCGCACCATGTGAGGCCGGAACAGCATCACGGCGCGCTTGGCCAGCGCCTGCAACTGCCCTGGGTACACCCGGTTCGCCGAATGCCGACCAAGGTCGTCAAAGAGCTCGTTTTTCTTGATGTGCACACGCTGACTGTGCGGAATGTACAGCCGAACATCCTCCCACCAAGACTGTGGAATCGAGCTGCGGCCCGTCGCCTCGAGCACCACGGCGGTGTAGAGGTCGATGAGGAGCAGGCGGCCCGTGCGCTTCGCGGCACGGAAGAGGGTCACGAGGCGATCGATGTTCTGCGACGATGTCCAAACAAGGTGTAAGCCACGCGTTGCCTTGAAAGCGTGGGCGAATCTCGCTTCGAGATCACTCTCCGTCTCCGCCCCTTCGCTGGCACCGGCGCGACCGATTGTGGTCCCCTCCATGAACAGCACATCAATGTCCGTTGGCGGGCGCTGGATGATGGCCTCGACCAGCACCGCCTTGCGTCCGTGGGCGCGGAAGTCCCCAGAGTAGAACACCCGTCGCCCATCCGCCTCCACCAGAAGCGCGTACGCGTCGAAGGCGCTGTGGTCCACAAGGTAGGGCGTGATGTGGAACGGCCCCAAGTCGAACGCCTGCCGGTCTCGATACGTGCGGGCGTCCTCGAACCAATGCCCGCCCGGGATATAGCGGCTTGCGGCCTCGAGAATCCGGTTCGCCGCCTCGCCAATGCAGATGGGCACGCCCGACCGAACGTGCTTGGCCAGCCCGTAGTGGTCTTGGTGGGGGTGTGAGATGACAACTCCCTCGAGGCTGTCGTCGACTTCACGGAACCCAGACACATGCGGCAGCAGAGCGTCGTGCCCATCTTCCCCCGCATCCAGTGGAAGCCCCACATCCAGCGCAATACGCCGACCGCTCGACTCCATCTCTATGCAGGTCCCGCCGATCTCCTGCGTCCCACGATGAATGCGCGCTCTCATGTGCCACTCCTGTTCCGTCTCACCGACTAATACCTTCGTATCAAAGGCCGAGAAGTTCACGAAGGGAAGAAAATTGCATGCCTTATCCCCAAATAGAGTGAATAGGGGGAAAATGATCTACGAAGTGAGCAGGACGGTCAGTGTATTCCTGAGGCAACTCCACAGTGGAGTAGCGATGGCGTTCTCGACGCACAACATCTCGCTCTAAACCTCGTACGACATCTCCCACGCAACCCCTCCGGACCTGCACGCGAGGGGCCGTTCGCGCCCGCCTTGTCTGGCATTGGCTCCGGCGTTCCCACGGTGACCGGGCATGGTGGCGCGCACACGGGCGAGGACGGGATGTGTGCGAAATCGTCCCTTTGCGCGTGGGATGAAATGTTTGTGTGTCGGGATGCCGGTTCCGTTGATACGCTTGCCCGATCACCATGGATTCGCCCCACGAAGTTCCACGGTCGGCGCCTTCGCTCGGCGCGACGACCCTGTCTGCCGCGACGCTGTCGATCGTGCTGATGGGCGATGCGCTCATCTATGTCGTGCTTCCCGTGAGCGCCGAGGCCTTCGGGATCAGCATCGTCTGGGTCGGGGTGCTGCTCTCCGCCAACCGCTTCATCCGCATCGTGTCCTACGGCTTGATCGCGCGGGCGACTGTCGCCACCGGCGTGCGGCTCGCGACGATTGTGGCGTGCATCGGCGGCGCGTCGTCGACGGTGATGTACTGGCTCTTTGATGGAGGTTGGCTCCTTCTCGTCGCGCGGCTCTTGTGGGGCCTCTCCTTTGCCGCCCTCACCCTGACCACCCTCGCCTACGCGGTTGCGGACCGACATCGCGCGGGAACGCGGGTCGGCCTCAGTCGCGCGATCCAGCAACTCGGACCCGTCATCGCCCTGACCGCGGGAGCTTGGATCGCGGGTCAGCTCGGACCCAAGTCCGCGTTCCTCCTGCTCGGACTCGCCTCCTTCCTTGCGCTACCGTTTGCTCTCGCCCTCCCGCGCGAAGGTGCCAAGCCGCGCGAGAGCCGTCCCCGTTGGCTGCCGAAACCGGACGGGCTCGACTGGCTGTTTTTTGCCGTTGGATTCACGGTCGATGGCGTCTTCGTGATGACGATCACCATCATCCTCGCCGACCTCGTGTCCCTCGAGGCGGCAATCCTCGGCGGCGGCATCGTTCTCTCGCTCCGAGGCGTGGGCGAGGCAGTGTTCGCGCCCATCGGCGGTTGGCTCGGCGACCGGCTGGGCACCGAAGTGTCGCTCTTCGCCGCGACGGCATTGACCGTGGGCGGCCTCGCTGCCATCGCGCTCGGCGGCGTCTATGCCGGCGCGGCAGCGGTCATCGTCGGTCGGGCTGCGCTCGCGGCGCTGGGCCCGGCGGCGGTGGCGGTGCGAAGTCCGAGCGAGCACCTGATGCACCGGATGGCGACGATGCAGACCTGGCGCGACTTCGGCGCCGCGCTCGGCCCACTGCTGTCCGGCTTCTTCCTTGGCGGCTTCTCGATGCCCGTGATCTATCTCGCGCTCGTCCTCATCCTGGCCGTCGCGCTTCTCGCGCAGCTCCTCCTCCGCATCTGCTCGCAGCGGACTTGCTCTTAGCCATCGGAGGCCGATGCAACCGACGGTCCGTCGCAGGTGGCCCTGGGCGACGTCGGCTTGCATGGTAGGATTTCTTCATTCACCATTAATGCAAGGCCTTGGCAATGAACCCTGTTCTTGGTAGCACCAACGCATCTGAGGACACATCGCGGCGTGTTCGCATCGATTCCGCGGGGCGGGTGGTGATCCCTGTCGAGGTGCGAAAGGCGCTGGGGATCGAGAGTGGCCAGGATTTGGTGCTCTCGCTTGATGCGGACGGCGTCACGCTGCGCACGCTGGAACATGCCCGCGCACGGGTCAAAGCCATCGCACAGGTCCATCGGAAAGAAGCCGGAAGTGTCGTTGACGCCTTCCTGGCCGCGCGGCGGGCGGAAGCTGCGAGCGAGTTGTGAGCGGTTTTGTACTGGATGCATCGGCGGTGATCGCGGAACTCTTCGACGAGCCGGGGGCCGACGCGGTACATGAGGCGATTGAATCAGGCGCTACGATGTCTGCAGTCAACGCAGCGGAGGTGGCGGCGAAGCTCGGCGCGGACGGCTGGGCGGATGCGGAAGTTCCGCTCGTGTTCGATGGCATTGACATCGTCCCATTCGACCTGCCGCACGCGCTCTTGAGCGGGCGCTACAGACAAACGACCCGTCACCTCGGACTAGGTCTTGGAGACCGCGCTTGTCTCGCCGCTGCCTGCCTCTCTCAACAAACGGCATTGACCGCCGACCGGGCATGGCGGTCGCTGGTGATCGAAGGCGTCGAGATCATCTGCATCCGGTAGCGCAACAGTTCGCATTGCGATGGTTTCTACGGCGCCAGCTCCTAGGCCAGTGACTCCCGTTCTTCGGCCGTCAGTTCGCGGGCTTCTTCGGGGAGCATTACCGGGATGCCGTCGTGGATGGGGTAGGCGAGGCCGCTGGCGGCGCACCAGAGTTCGTCGCCGGTTCCCTCGCCCGAGGGGCGCAGCACCAAGGGGGCGTGGGAGAGGGGGCAGACGAGGATTTCGAGCAGGCGCGAGTCGATCATCAGGCGGCCTCGTCGAAGGGATGGTTGAGGATTATGGTCTCGTCGCGGTCGGGGCCGGTGGAGATGAGGTCGATGGTGGCGCCGGTGGCTTCCTCGATGCGGGCGATGTAGGTGCGGGCGGCGTCTGGCAGGTCTTCGAGCCGTCGCGCGCCGGCGGTGGATCCGCTCCAGCCGGGGAGGTCTTCGTACACGGGGCGGATGTGGGAGTAGTGCTCGCTGCCGAAGCGGGGCGCGAGTTCCTCGCCGCCTTCGCTCTCGTAGCCGATGCAGATGCGGATGGGGTCGAGGCCGTCGAGCACGTCGAGTTTCGTCAGGCAAAGCCCCGAGATGCTGTTGATGCGGATGGCCTGGCGCGTGGCCACGGCGTCGAACCAGCCGCAGCGGCGCTGGCGTCCGGTGGTTGCGCCGAATTCCGCGCCGCGCTCGCCGAGCCTGGTGCCGACGCTGTCGAACAGCTCTGTGGGGAAGGGCCCGGAACCGACGCGGGTTGAGTAAGCCTTGGTGATGCCGAGGATGTAGTCGAGATGGCGCGGGCCGAAGCCGGTGCCGACCGCGGCGCCGCCGGCGGTGGTGTTGGAGGAGGTGACAAACGGGTACGTGCCGAGGTCCACGTCCAGGAGCGAGCCTTGCGCTCCCTCGAACAGGATATTGCGGCCGGCTTCGCGCAGGCCGTGCAGGATGGGCACGATGTCCGCCACCATTGGGCGGATCTCGTCGAACATCTCGTTCGCCTCGGCGAGTGTCGCCGCGTAGTCGATGGGTTCGGCGTGGTAGTAGTTGGTGAGCATGAAGTTGTGATAGTCCATCGCCGCGTGCAGCTTGTCGGCAAACTGGTCGGGATAGAAGGCATCGCCCAGGCGCACGCCGCGCCGCGCTGCCTTGTCTTCGTAGGCCGGGCCGATGCCGCGCCCGGTGGTGCCGATCTTGCGATTGTGGTTGGCCGCCTCCCGCGCCTGATCGGTGGCCTCGTGGTACGGCAGGATCAGCGGGCAGGCTGGGCTCAGGCGCAAGCGGTCGCGCACCGGCACGCCGCGTTCCTCAAGCTGCCTTACCTCCTTGATGAGGGCGCCCGGCGCGAGCACGACGCCGTTGCCCACCAGACACTGCACGTCCTCGCGCAGGATTCCGGACGGGATCAGGTGCAGGATCGTCGTCTCGCCGCCGATGACGAGGGTGTGGCCGGCGTTGTGCCCGCCTTGAAAGCGCACCACGGCGGCGGCGCGCTCGGTGAGCAAGTCAACGATCTTGCCCTTGCCCTCGTCCCCCCACTGATTGCCCAGAACGACGACGTTGCGGACGGTGCTCATGCGTACGAGTGTCCCTGTTTACGGACGATGCGCCGGTGGCACCGAAGGTGCCAGCTAGCCCGGGCGCGAAGGCCCCTTCAGCCGCCGCTCTGCTCGAGGTATTGGAAGAAGTCGCTCTTCGGATCGATGACGAGCGTGTCCCGCCGATCCTGGAAGACATTGGCGTAGGCGTTGGTGCTGCGATAGAACTTGTAGAACTCGGGGTCGCTGTTGAAGGCGGCGGCGTAGATCTCGGCCGCCTTCGCATCGCCCTCGCCGCGCAGTTCCTCGGCCTGCCGATAGGCTTCCGCGCCGATGACCACCACTTGCCGGTCCGCATCGGCGGTGATGCCGAGCGCTAGCTCGCGCCCGGTGGCGCGATACTGGCGAGCCTCGATCTTGCGCTCCGAGTTCATGCGTTCGTACACCGCCACGGACACTTCCGGCGGCAGGTCGATCTTCTTCACGCGCACGTCGACGACGTTGACGCCCATCTCGCGGCTCATCACCTCGTTGAGGTCGCGGGTGAGTTCCTGCATGAGCTGGTCGCGCTCGCCGGAGATCACTTCGTGCATGTCGCGCCGGCTGATCTGGTTGCGCAGGCCCTCGTTGACCCGTTCCTGCAGCAGGTTGCGGGCGCGGGTTTCGTCGCCGGAACTCGCGGTGTAGTAGCGCTGCACGTCGCCCACTTTCCACTTGGCGAACATGTCCACCACCAGCGGCTTCTTCTCCAGCGTGTAGTAGCGCGCCGCTGGCGCATCGAGCGTCAGCACCCGACCGTCGAACTTGCGCACATCCTCGGCGATGGGCATCTTGATGTGCAGCCCAGGCGCGATGTCGGCGCGCTCGACGGCGCCGAAGCGCAGGAGCAGCGCCCGCTCGGTTTCGTGGACGGTGAACACGGCGTTGCTGACGAGCACGGCACCGAGCACGAGCACGATCACGGCGACGATCAGCTTCACGTTCATGAGCTTCTCCCAATTGGATGGCGTTGCATGGAGCCGCCGAGGGCCATCATCGACTCTCCCTCGGCCGGCCCGCCTGCCTCGCCTCGATTTCGCGCAAGACCTGGTCTGCGATTTCGTCGGCGCTCTGGCCGCCTGCCGCAGCGCGCGAGGCGATCGAGTCGAGCGGCAGAACCATCATGTTGTTGCCGCCTTCCACATCCACCATCACCTTGGAGCTGTTCTGCAGCACCGACTCGATGGAGTTGATGTAGAGGCGATCCCGGGTGACTTCCGGCGCGAGCTGGTATTGCGCCAGGAGCTGGTTGAATCGGCGGGCTTCACCGGTCGCCTCCGCGATCACCTGCTCGCGGTATGCGTTCGCCTCCTCAATGGCCTTCTGCGCTTCGCCGCGAGCGCCGGGTACCACCCCCTCGGCGTAGGCGTTGGCTTCGTTGACGGCGCGCACCTCGTCTTCCTTCGCCTTCTGCACGTCGTCGAAGGCTTCCTGAACCTGTTGCGGCGGACCGCTGCGGTCGATGCTGACCTTGCTCACGGTGATGCCGGTGCCGTAGCGGTTGAGGTAGCTCTGCAGCCTGTCCTGCACCTCGATGGCCACCGCCTCGCGACCTTCCGTGATCACAGAATCCATGGTGGAACTGCCCACCACGTGCCGCAGCGCGCTCTCCGTGGCGTGGTCCAAGCTCGTGCCGGGGTTCCTGACGTTGACGAGAAAGGCGCGGGGGTCGCCGACGACGAACTGCACGGTGAGGCTGACATCGACGATGTTCTCGTCTTCCGTGAGCATCAGTGCCTGGTGGCTGTGGGAGTTGACCCGGGTGATGTTCACCGGTGTCACCACGTCGATGAGGGGCGGGTTCCAATGCAGCCCCGGCAGCTTCGTTTCTGCGAGTGCGCGGCCGAAGCGGAACACCACGCCCCGCTCCTGTTGATCGATCTGGTAGATGCCCCAAGCGCCGTAGGCGATGGCCAGCACCACCGCGGCGATGCCCACGGTGGACCATTTGAACGGCGAACGGCCCGAGCCGCCACTCTTGCCGCCGCCGAATATGCCAGTGACCTTGTTCTGGAACTCGCGCAGGGCCTCGTCGAGATCGGGCGGACCCTGATCGCCACGCCGCTTCCACGGATCGTTGCCGTTGCCGCCCGGTTCGTTCCAAGCCATGTTCGTATCCAAGCTCGATTCCGATGAGGATTCTAGCCCGGATTATTCATGAATGCCGTACTGCAGACGACGATCCACTCGCGGTGGCTCCGTAGGTCGGTAGTTCGCTTAGCGAACTACCGACGCGCCCACTAGGCCGCGCTGCCAACCGAGAAGGGCGGCGCATGCGTCGCCCTGTCCGGCAGACCGGTGGGCCGCCGCCAAGTCCGACGGACTGCTAGGAGGCTGCGCCGTAGGAAACGGCGCTGGCTCCTAGCCGGAGGGTGAGCGTACGCGAACCCGTAGGCCAGCAGTTGCAAAGCAACTGCCGACGCGCTCGTAGAGCGCGCTAGTGCGTGAACAAGGCGGGCCTTTGGAGGGAAGGCATCATGCCTTCCCTGCGCGCCTGTGGCGTGCTGTCCGCGACCTGCAATGAGAAAGCGCCAATCAGCGCTAGGAAGGCAGGATGCCTTCCCTCCAAGGGCCCCCATCACAAGTCCAACGGGCTGCTACCTATCTCGCCGCGATTGGGACTGTGCCGACCACATCGTCGATGATGAGTTCGGCGATGTCGTCGTCGGTGAGGCCGGCGTGCTCCTTCAGGATCTCGCTCGCGTGTTCACCGAGGAGCGGTGCGCGTGCGTTGGGCAGAGGGCCCGCGTGGCGGAAGCGGTAGGGTTGAGCGGGATAGTGCTTGGCACCGAGGCCGGGGCGGTCTTGCAGCAGCAGGCCCTCGCGGGCGGCTAGCTGCGGGTCGGCGAGGAGTTCGGGGCCGTTCATCACCGCCCCGGCGGGAATGCCTGCCGCTTGCAGGGCTTCCATCAACGCCAAATGGTCCTGGGTCGTGGTCCAAGCGGCGATGCGGTCGCGGGTGAGAGCACTCCCATTCGACCCGCCGACGAGTTCGGTAAGCCGGCGGCAGTGGTCTTGTGTCTTGCAGGTGATGGCGATCCAGCGGTTGCCCGTGCAGGGATAAACCCCTTGCAGCGGATAGTGGTGGTGGGTCGTTGCCGACTCGCCCCGGATCGACGCCGGCGAGCGACCAAGCGGTCATGGCGTCGCCCACGTACAGACTGCACGCCTCCACCTGGCCGAAGTCGATGTGCTGGCCGACGCCCGTGCGGTCCCGGTGGTTCAGGGCTGCGAACAGCGCGTTCGCGCCCATCACGCCCGCGAACAGGTCGCCACCGGTGGTGCCGGTGAAGAGTGGATCGCCGTCCGGATAGCCGGTGAGGTGAGTGAAGCCGCCCATCTGCTCGGTGGACATGCCGAAGGCGACGTAGTCGCGCCAGGGGCTGTCGGCGCCGAAGCCGGACAGCGAGATCATCACCAGGCGCGGGTTGATGGCGTGCAGGGTCTCCCACGAGAGACCGAACTTGGCCATGACGCGGGGCGTGTAGTTCTCGATCAGGATGTCGGCATCGCGCACCATGGTCTTGACGATGTCGACGCCGCGCGGGTCGGTGAGGTTGAGCGTCACGTCGCGCTTGTTGCGGTTGACCCAGTTGAAGTAGGGCGAACTCTCCCACGATGGCAGTTCGCCGGTGCCTCCGGTCGCGCTGCCGCGCCAGCCGTCGATGCGCTGGATGGACTCCACCTTGATGACATCCGCACCGGCGTCGGCGGCAATCTGCGCACACACGGGGCCGGCGAAGAACATCGACAGATCGAGAACGCGCACGCCTTCGAGAGGCAATGGATTGGCCTCGTTGCCCGGGTCCTCCCGAGGGGCTGCCGGCGCCGCTGGCAGATTCGACAGAACCTCCTTCGTATGTTCGCCCAAAAGCGGCGGGCGGAAGGGCCGCGGTTCGGTTGCGGTGGCTCGGAATGGAACGCCGGGCACCTCCACCTCGCCGGCGGTGGGGTGTTCAAGCGGCACGATGAAGCCGCGATGACGATGCGGCGGCAGCGCGAACATGCCGGCCATGTCGGGCACGAGGCCGAATGGCACGCGCCACTTCTCCGCCTCGTGGAACAGCTCGTCGGCGGTTCGATCCGCCAGAGCGGTTTGGAATGCCTCTCGCACCTCCTCCAGCCGCTCGTCCGGGTTGACCCATGAGAGGGATTGGTAGCGGGGATTCTCGGCGATGTCCTCGCGCCCGAGAAAGTCGCAGAGCATGTGCCACTGCGGCCGTGTGAGCGCATTCAAGCCAATGTAGCCATCGGCGGTGGGCAGCATGTAGCAGGCGCCGGCACCCGAGCCCACGCTGGAGTAGCGCTCGGGAGAAAGCCCGCGATACTCGTACAGCATTGTCGGGATCTGCGCGCCGGCCAGCACCGCCTGCTGCACGCTCGCATCGATGTGCTCGCCCCGGCCGTGGCGCGAACGACCGACGATGGCGAGTTGCGTTGCCGCTGCGGCGAAGGCGCCGGTGAGCGTCTCGGAGACGTTGCCTCCCACCTGCAACGGCTCGCGTTCCGGCACGCCGCACAGGTGGCACCAGCCGCCAACGGCACAGGAGACGAGATGCGACGACTGGTAGTGCGACTGCGGGCCAAACGAACCGAACCCGGAGACCGTGGTGAGGATCACGGCCGGGTTCCATCCTCGGAGCGCCTGATAGCCGATGCCGGCGGCGTCAAGCTCCTCGGCGGTTTGCCCGGAAACCACCACATCGTAGCGCTGCACCAACCGGGCAAGCTGCTCGCGCCCAGCGGCGGAATCGAGCGCAAGCGCCACGCTGCGCTTGCTGGTGTTGAGGAAGAAGAACGTCGCGCTGCTCTCGCGACGCGTCTCGGGGTCTTGTGCAGAAGCGGGAAACGGCCCCAGCGCCCGCGCCTCGTCGCCGGTGCCCGGACGCTCCACCTTGACGACATCCGCCCCCAAATCGCCAAGCAACTTGGCACAAAACGGCCCCGCCACCCCTTCCGAAATGTCGAGCACTCGCACCCCAGCGAGCGGCGCAACGCCTGCCCCTGCCTCACCCATAGCCATCCCCCAACAACAGGCGCAATCTACTACAATGCGCGCCCCCAAACGCCGGGTCGTTAGCTCAGCCGGTAGAGCACCGGGCTTTTAACCCGTTGGTCCTGGGTTCGATCCCCAGCCGGCCCCCCATTCGTTCCTTGCGCCACCCGTTGATTCCCCGCAGCTTGGCCTCGAAGCCGAGCCGCCACCAACGTACCGGCCGGATGGCGCGGTCCCACACGCCATTCGGAGCGAGGGCCCACCCCGCTCCTCGCGCCGAAGGCGAAGCAACCAAGGGCCCAAATGTGCAACCAGCCGTCTCGCCGCGAGACGGGCCGTCCGGCGGCAGGGCCGGCCCGCTCAATCTCCTTTCACCGCCCGGGCGGGCATATCGACGCAGGAGTTTCGCGCCAGCGAAAACTCCCAACGCGCCCGCAGGGCCTGCGTGTACTATGCCCGCCTCACGAGAGGGGTGTGCGATGGCGTTGACGCGGCTCAGCCGTTCGATCGAGGGCAGGGTGGCGATCGTCACCGGCGCCGCCAGTGGCATGGGGCGGGCAACCGCGGGGCTGTTTGCCGAGCAAGGCGCCAAGGTCGCGGCCCTCGACCTCAATGCAGAACCCCTCGAGGCAGTGGTGGCCGAGATCACCGACACCGGCCACACAGCGAGCGCCTGGCAGCTTGATGTTGCCGACCCGGATGCAATCGCCGAGGTGATCCCGGCCATTGCCGACCAACTCGGCGGCATCGACATACTCGTCAACAACGCCGGCATCGGTGCTGGCGGTCCGGTGGATGCGGACGACTTCGAAGCCACCTGGTCCCGTGCGTTCGACGTCCTGCTCACCGCCCACGTTCGCATCATCCGCGCGGCGCTGCCGTGGCTGCGGCGTTCCGACTGCGCCCGCATCGTCAACATCGCCTCCACCGAAGGCCTGGGGGCCACCAAGTTCGGCAGTCCCTACACCGCTGCCAAGACCGGAGTGATCGGCCTCACTCGGTCGCTGGCCGTGGAGTTCGGCACGGAGGGCATCACCGTCAACTGCATCTGCCCCGGCCCCATCCGCACCGGGATGACTGCCAACATCCCGGAGGAGGCCAAGCAGGAATACGCTCGCCGCCGCGTGGCGCTCAAGCGCTATGCCGATCCGGAGGAGGTAGCGCACGGCACGCTGAGCCTCGTCCTGCCGGCATCGTCGTTCATCACGGGAGTGGCACTGCCCGTGGACGGCGGCCTCACCATCAAGAACGCCTGAAGGTGGCAGTTACTGCCGAGGCGACCGCCGCCGCGGTGCAGGACCGCCTGCCGCGCAAGGTCGTTTTCGCGTACGGCATTCCTGGCGTCGGGGCCGGTTACATGTACTTGCTGATCGGCTTGTACGTGATGAAGTTCTCCACCGACGTGCTCCTGATCTCGCCCTTGGTCATGGGCCTCATCTTCAGCGCCTCGAGGGTTTGGGACGCGGTATCGGATCCGCTCGTCGGCTATCTGTCGGATCGCACGCGCTCGCGGTTCGGTCGCCGTCGCACCTGGATGGCGGCCAGCGTCGTACCCATCTGCATCACCTTCGTGATGATTTTCGCCCCACCTGAAGGGCTGGCCGGCTTCGGCCTCACGATTTGGATGGCCGTGGCCATCGTCGGCTTCTATTCGGTGATGACGGCCTTCTTCGTGCCGCACCTGTCCTTGGGCGCCGAGCTTTCCACCAACTACCACGAGCGCAGCCGGCTGTTCGGCTACCGCCACGGCTTCTACACCTTCGGCTCGATCTTCTGCCTCGTCACCATGCAGCTCCTCATCGGTGCGGAAACGGAAGGGGTGGAAGTTGCGCGGGAGCGGGCGCTGGACCTTTCGTTGCCAGCCGCCGCCTTCATGGCCGCCGTGATCGTGCTGGCGGTGGCTGGGCTGCGCGAGCGGCCGGAGTTTCAGGGTCGTGTGGGCGCGAACCCGCTCAAGGCGTTTGCCGACGTGTGGCGCAACAAGCACTCGCGGCTGCTCATCATCGTCACCCTGATCGAGAACATCGGCTCTGCCGCCATTGGCGTGCTGACGCTCTATGTCGCGCAATACGTCGTCGGTGCGCCGCACATGGCGCCGCTCGTGATCCTCTCGTACATGATCCCGTCCGCCTTCTCGGTGCCGCTGTGGATTCCCCTGTCGCGGCGCATCGGCAAGGTGCGGCTGTGGCTGTTCTCCATGCTCGGCACCGGGCTTTCCTTCGGCGGCATGTTCGCGCTGCCATTCCTACCGCCGGAACTGCGGCTCGGCACCATGTTCGTGCTGGCGGTGTTCGCCGGCCTCGCCGCCGGCTGCGGCGGCACCATCGCGCCGTCGGTGCAGGGCGACGTGATCGACTACGACGAACACCTGACCGGCGAGCGCAAGGAAGGCTCCTACTTCGCCGCCTGGAACTTCGTGTACAAGAGCGCCCTCGGCATCATGCTGGCGCTGACCGGGTTCGTGCTGGACCTGTCCGGCTTCGTGCCAAATCAGGAACAGACCATGACGACGCAGGTGTGGATGGTGGGGCTATACGGCCTCTTCCCCTTGATCTGCTACCTGATCGGCGCGGCGCTGTTCACTCGCTTCAGCTTGGACGAGGCGGCGTACAAGGAAATCCGAGCCGGGTTAGACGCGAAGGCGGCGGAACGCGCCGGCGGGCATTAGCAAGCCCTCCTCGAACAAAGCCCCGCCGGCAAACACCGAAGCAACTGTCCCTGCCATGCGAGGGCCTCTCTGGACGGAGGGCGTCCCGCCCTCCAAGCGTGCCGAAGGCGCGCACGCAGCGGACCCGGCCAAAGCCACCGCAGCCCGCGCTCCTGACAACGCCAACAAAGCGCCAGCCCCGAATAACGCCACCATCAAAGCAGCCCCTGCCACGCGAGGGCCTCTCTGGACGGAGGGCGTCCCGCCCTCCAGGCGTGCCGAAGGCGCG
>VXSY01000053.1 GCA_009837725.1 Gammaproteobacteria bacterium
AACCCCCTGAACGTGAGTCCACCCGGACATATCTAACAGACAAGGGCGTCCCGCCCTCCGCGCGCCGCCAGGCGCGTGTCCGTGCAATGAGGGTTTGCAACGGATGTCTTCGATCACGTTGGGGCCCCTTCCTTTGGGGGGGAGGGCGTCTCGCCCTCCCAACGCGCCGTCAGGCGCGTCTAGTGCAGTGACCCTCGTCACCGATACCCCATGTCATCCCCCCGCCTAACCGTCGATCTAGGCGCCCTGGCGACCAACTGGCGCACCCTCCAAGCCGCTGCCGCCGGCGCCGGTTGCGTCGAGTCCAGTGCCGTCGTAAAGGCCAACGCCTACGGTCTAGGCGTCGAACCCGTCGCTCGCGCCCTTGCTTCCCTCGGCTGCCGCCGCTTCTTCGTCGCCACGCCGCCCGAAGGCGAGGCCCTACGCGACATTCTTCCTGACGCGGGCACCTGCGAAATCCACGTCCTGTCTGGCCCCACCGACGCCGCCACCGCCTCCAAAATGGCAAGCGCCGGTCTCATCCCCAGCCTGAACGACCCGCACCAACTCGCGCTCTGGAAGCCCTACCGCCACCGCGCCGCCGCCATCCACATCGACACCGGCATGAACCGCCTCGGCTTTCCGCTCGAATCCGTCGACGGAGCGACGTTCAAAGGCTTTGAAATCGCCCTGGTCATGTCGCACCTCGCCTGCGCCGACACCCCGGACCATCCCCTCAACGCCGTCCAGCGGGCGCGCTGCGAACACATCGCCAAGATGTTCCAAGGCATCCCCACAAGCTTCGCCAACTCTGCCGCCGCCTGCACCGGCAACCTCGCCGCCGCCAGCCAAGGTCGCGACATTGCCCGCCTCGGCATCGGCCTCTACGGCGGCAACCCCCTGACGGATCAGCCAAGCCCGGTAACCGCGGTGGCAACCCTGGACGCTCCAATCCTCTCCATACGCCACGCCACAGCGGGCGAGACCATCGGCTACGGCGCCACCCACACCCTCACACAAGCCACCACGCTGGCCGTCATCGCCGCTGGCTACGCCGACGGCATCCCCCGCACCCTCGGCGGCAGCGGCACCGTCGCCTGCCGCGGCCGCCGCCTCCCCATCCTGGGCCGCATCTCCATGGACACCCTCACCATCGACGCCACGTCCATCGCCGATGCCCTCCGCCCTAGCGAGCGCGCCGAACTCTTCGGCCGCAATGTCTCCCTGGACGAAACCGCCTCCCACGCCGGCACCATCCCCTACGAACTGCTGGTGCGAATCGGTCCCCGCGTCGAGCGCCGCTATCTCCGGGCGCCTCAGAATGGAAAGGGTGCCAAGCTCGCCCCCTAGGCGTCCCTTTCCGGCAAAATACGCGGTTTCGCCACCGAAACCGGCGACGGCGCGCCCGTCAGGGCGCGCGCACACTCCCACCAAAGGAAGCACCGTGAGCCAAGCACTGCATAACGAATTCGCGCCGGACTCCATCGAGGCCCGCGATCTCGCGCATCTTCTGCATCCCGCCACGAATCTCGGGCAGTTGCACCGCGAGGGGCCGCTGGTGCAGACCCGCGCCAAGGGCGTCTATGTGTGGGACAACAAGGGCAAGCAATATCTCGAAGGCATGGCCGGGCTCTGGTGCACGGCGCTTGGCTACGGCGAGGAGGAACTCGCTCGCGTGGCTGAGGAGCAGATGAAAAAGCTCGCCTATTCGCAGCTCTTCGCGGCGCGCACCAACGAGCCGAGCGTGCTGCTCGCGGAGAAGATCAAGTCCATGATGCCGTTCGAGGCCGGGCGGGTGTTCTTCGGTCTTTCGGGCTCCGACGCCAACGACACCCAGGTGAAGCTGATGTGGTACTACCACAACCTCATCGGCAAGCCGGAACGCAAGAAGATCATCGCCCGCCGGGGCGGCTACCACGGCGTCACCGTGGCGAGCGGCAGCCTCACCGGCCTGCCGCCGTTCCACGCCCAGTTCGACCTGCCGCTGCCGAACGTGCTGCACACCGACTTCCCGCACTACTACCGCGAGCGGAAGGAGGGGGAGACGGAGGAGGAGTTCACCACCCGCATGGCGGATTCCCTCGAAGCCCTGATCCAGAAAGAGGGTCCCGACACCATCGCCGCCTTCATCGCCGAGCCGGTGATGGGCGTCGGCGGGGTGATCGTGCCGCCGGCCGACTACTACCCGAAGATCCAAGCCGTGCTAGACCGCCACGGCATCTTCTTCATCGACGACGAGGTGATCTGCGGCTTCGGCAGAACCGGCAAGGCGTTTGGCGCCGAGGCGGTGGGTATCCGTCCGACCACGATGACCATCGCCAAGGCGGTCTCGTCGGCCTACCTGCCCATCAGCGGCGTCATCATTCCGGAGTTCCTCTACGAACCCATGGTGGAAGCGAGCCCGGAAGTCGGCAACTTCGCCCACGGCTTCACCTACTCCGGCCACCCGGTGTGCGCCGCCGTCGCCTTGCGCAACCTCGAAATCATGGAGGAACGCGAGATCTTCGCCCACGCCGCCAAGGTCGGCGAATCCTTCCAGGCCCGGCTCAAGCTCTTGGCCGAGCATCCCTTGGTGGGCGACACCCGCGGCGTCGGCCTCATCGGAGCCGTGGAACTGGTGGCCGACAAGGCCTCCGCCAAGCCCTTCGAAGCCTCCGCCGGCGTCGGTGCCCACTGCATGGCCCGTGCACTGGAACACGGCTTGGTGACCCGCGCCTTGGGCGACGTGCTGGCGCTCTGCCCACCACTGATCATCAGCGAGAACGAGGTGGACGAACTCTTCACCAGCCTTGAGCGCGCCTTGGACGACACGCTTCGCTACGTGCGGGCGATGTAAGATGCTCTAGGCGCAGGGCCTCGGCAAAGTCTGATGCATCCGAACCCGCAGAAAGCCAACGTGACACCCGAACAGCCGGCATGGTCTGTTTCCGAGCGGCGTCTCGGCGAGATGCTGGCCCAGGCCGGCCATGTCACCGAGCAGGATGTCGCGCGAGCGCTTGAGATCCAACGTACCGTTGGCGGCCGCCTCGGCCCCCTCCTCGTGCGCACCGGCGCGCTGTCGGAGGATGCCCTGCTGGGCGTCGTCGCGGATCAGCTCGGTGCGACCTGGGTGCGCGATGCCGAAGACCTGCCGGAACCCCTGAGCCTCTATCGCTTCATGGACGCATCCCCCATCAAGCTCGACTGGTTCCTGGACCACGCCGTGCTGATGTGGCGTGGCGGCGAGGACGAGGCCAGCGAAACCGAGGGCGAAGACGGCAACGGCGAACCCACCGGCCCCCTCTGCTGCCTGGCCCGCGACGTCAGCGACCGGGCCCTGATGGAAGTGCTCACCCACTTCTATCCGACCGAGACCGTCGCCTTCCACGTCGCCGCCAACCACCACATCGACCGCCTCGTCGAAGCCGTGCGCAAGGAACGGGCGATGGAAGGGCTCTTCAGCGGCGACGTGGCGCGCCAGCTTCGGGAGATGGCCGAGGAAGCACCCATCATCGAGCTCGTCAACAACCTGCTCGCCCAGGCCGTCGACATCGACGCCTCCGACATCCACGTCGAACCCGCCGAAGAGAGCTTCGTCGTGCGCATGCGGGTGGACGGCGTGCTACACACCCGCCTCACCCAGCCGCTCGATCGCTTCCCGGCGGTGGCCTCCCGCATCAAGCTCATCGCCGGCATCGACATCGCTGAGCGGCGCCTGCCTCAGGACGGCCGCATCAGCCGCCGCATCTCCGGGCGCGAGATGGACATCCGCGTCTCCACCGTGCCCTGCGCCCTCGGCGAATCCATCGTGCTCCGGATGCTCGCCAAGGAACGCGAGGAACTCATCCTCGGCAACCTCGGCATGGAAGCGGACCATCTCGCCATGTTCCGAAGCTGGTTCCAGGCCACCAACGGCATCGTCCTCGTCACCGGCCCCACCGGCTCCGGCAAGTCCACTACCCTCGCTGCCGCCTTGCAGGAGGCCGACGACGGCGTGAAGAAGATCATCACCGTCGAAGACCCGGTGGAATACCAGATGCCGGGCATCATCCAGATCCAAACCCATGCCGAGATCGGCTACACGTTCGCAAGGGCCCTGCGCGCCATCCTGCGCCATGACCCGGACGTCATCATGATCGGCGAGATTCGCGACCTCGAAACCGCCGAGATCGCCATCCGCTCCGCCCTCACCGGCCACGTCGTGCTCTCCACCGTCCACACCAACGACGCCATCGCCAGCTTCACGCGCCTGATCGACATGGGCGTGGAGCCGTTCCTGGTCGCCGCCCCGGTGCGCGGTGTGCAGGCGCAGCGCCTGGTGCGGCGTGTGTGCCGCCATTGCGCAGAACCCGTGGCCGCGCCGTCGCACCTCGACGACCAACTCGCCGCACTCCCCGCCGATCTCATCGGCAACGAATGGGTACACGCACCCGGCTGCGAGCACTGCCAGCACACCGGCTTCCGGGGCCGCACCGGCATCTACGAACTCGCCCCCATGTCAGCGGAACTGCGCGACATGATCGTCGCCGGCGCCACCCTGAACGACCTCAAGCGCCACGCCCGGGCCCACGGCTGCCGCACCCTGGCCCAAGACGGCCTAATCAAGGCCTCCCGCGGCGTCACCACCGCAGAAGAGGTCACCCGACTCTCCCTCGTGGATGAGTGAGCAGCCGCTCCCGACACACAAGCATTTCGTCGCACACACCCGCGGGACAATGTCGCACAGTCGTCCGCCGGGATCGGCCTCCCCAGCGTTCCCGACACACAAACATTTCGTCCCACACACCTGGGGGACAATGTCGCACAGTCGCGCGGGGTCGTGCCGGTGGAGCGAGGGCGTCTCGCCCTCGAAACGAGCCCTTGGGGCGCACGCTCCGGCTTGATGGATAATCCACTGCGACATGCCAACGCTCACCTACAAGTCGATCGCCCCCGACGGCCAGACCGTCAACGGCGAGGCCGTCGCCGCCTCGCCTGAGGAACTGGCCCGAACCCTAGTCGCCGATGGTCACACCGTCATGGAAGTGGCCGAAGCGAAGTCCACCGCCGGCAGCTTCACCATCCGTCGCCGCCTGCGCGCCCGCGACTTGGTCGTCGCCTTCGGCGAACTCGCCACTCTGCTCGAATCCGGAGTCTCCCTAAGCGACGCCGTCACGGCCCAGAGCCGCGGCAGCTACCATCCGCAGCTCGTCGCCGGCTTCGAGGCCATCGGTCGCGAACTCCTGCGCGGTCAGAACTTCCTCGGCGCCTTGCGGGCGAGCGACCTGAACCTGCCGGGCTACGTCTTCCACCTCGTCGAAGCTGGCGAGCTCAGCGGCACGCTGGCCGAGTCCTTGCGCGAGGCCGTGGAGCAGATGGATTACGACGAGCGCGTCGCCTCCGACATGCGCGGCGCGCTCACCTATCCCGCGATCCTGGTCGCCGGCGGCACCGCCGCGATCTTGGTCGTGTTCATGTTCGTGGTGCCGCAGTTCGCAGACCTCCTGAACGACCACCCCGACCTTCCGCTCTTGGCCAATGTCGTGCTCTCCACGGGCCTGTGGATGAACAACAACGGCGTCTGGCTCGGCCTCGCGCTCGTCGCCGGCATCGTTGCGGCCGCGCTCGTCCTGCAGCGCCCAACCGCCCGCCAGCGCGTCGTCGACATCCTCGCCAGCGCCCCGGTGCTCGGGCAGTGGTACACCGAACTCGACACCGCCAAGTGGGCCGCGGTGATGGGCGCCATGCTCGGCAGCCGGGTGGAACTCATGGACGCCCTCGATCTCGCCGGCCGCGGCGTCCGCATCAGCCGCCGCCGCACCATGCTGACGCAAGTGGCCAGCGACGTGCGCGGCGGCGTCGCCCTCTCCGAAGCGCTCGAGAGTCGCGCCGCCCTCACCCCCACCGGCTACAACCTCCTCCGCGTCGGCGAACAGTCCGGCCAACTCGCCGAGATGGCCCGAGCCCTCGCCCACCTCTACGAAGAAAACAGCGCCCGCCGCATGAAGCGCGTGCTGGCCCTGATCGAACCCCTCGCCATCATCCTCATCGGCGGCTTCCTGGGCCTCGTGATGATCGGCATCATGCTGGCCATCACCAGCGTCAACGAAGTAGCGCTCTAACCGCCAGCCCCAAACAACGCCAGCAAACCACCCCCTGCCA
>VXSY01000139.1 GCA_009837725.1 Gammaproteobacteria bacterium
CAGTTCCTTCCGCGTCAGCGACTCGGCGTCCCCGGCGGCGTGGGAACTCCGAAGGCCCGTAGTGAGGCGGTGCCCAGCCTAGGCACCGAGGACCGGGCGGGTGGCGTTGTGGGCGGCATCGAAGCGGGCCTTGCCCTCTCCAGCGACGATGGCGAATGGCAGTCGCAGGTCCGTGAGGGCTGCCCGATACACGTCGAACAGGCGTTCCCGGTCGTGTTCGGATTCGCGCAGCGGATCAGCTTGCCAAGGCAGGTCCGGGGCACAAAGCAGGTACAGCCGCTTCGGCTGGCGGGCGATGGCGTCGTGTAGCCACGCGGGGGACTTCCCGAAGCGTTCGTTCCACCAGACCAAGATGACGATCAGATCCGTGTCGATGACCCCACCGCGCTCGCCAGAACGCACGAAGTCCGCCTCACGGCGCATGTGCTCGCAGGCGATGGCGGCGAGATCGTCTTCGTCGTACGACGCATCGCCGGTGCGTTCGAGACGCTCCTCCAAGTACTCACGGGCATACTCCGGCAGGAAGGGCACATCGAACGCTGCGGCAAGTTCCCGTGCGACGGTGGTCTTGCCGGTGGACTCAGGCCCCACCACCGCCACCAAACGTCCCTGCGCCGTTTCCACCGTCATCACCGGCCCCACAACCAAGCGGCGGTAGAATCACCCCATGGCTACGCTCATTGCAATCGTTGAGGACGATCCGGACCAGCGTGCGAACTACGCCGATGCCATCGTCAAGAAGGGCTATGAAACCGCCACCTACGCCAGCCGAGCCGAAGCGCTGGCGGGGTTCGACGAGCGCATTCCCGACCTCGCCGTGCTCGACATCATCCTGGGCCCCGAAGTGGACGCCGGTTTCCAGCTCTGCCGCGAGCTGCTCGCACGCAAGCCCACCCTGCCCGTGATCTTCCTCACCGAACGCATCAACGAGATCGACAAGATCTCCGGGTTGCGGCTCGGCGCATGGGACTACCTGCCGAAGCCCATCTCCCTCGACTATCTGGCGGAACGCATTGCCTCGCTCATCCGCATCAACGACGTGCGCACCAGCGGCGAAGACAGCGTCAGCCCCTCGGCCCGGCGCGTCGGTGGCCTCGTGCTCGACCAGGACGCCCTGCTGGTGTCCTGGCAGGGCCGCCGCATCGACCTCTCCGCCACAGAGTTCCGCATGTTGGCGAAGCTCGTGCGGAATCCCGGCCATGCCGTCAGCTACGAGACGCTCATGCAGTCCACCATGCAATCGCTGGTGACACACAACACCATCAACACCCACATGCGCAACATCCGCAAGAAGTTCGAGCGCGAAGACAACGAGTTCGCCGGCATCAAGAGCGAATACGGCTTCGGCTATCGCTGGACGGTGGGCGACTGACAGGCCAAGGAAACCGAACCGGAGTTTTGCCTTGAGGATCGGCTCCGCCATCCACGGTCCGCGGCTTGTCGCCAAGCTGATGGCGCTGAGCGTGGCGCTGTTGGTGGTGCCTTGGCTTTCCTGGCTCTTGCTCGTCGAAATGGAACGGGCCTTGGAGGCCATGCAGTTTCGCCAGCAACTCTTGGTGGCCAAGGGCATTTCCACCTTTCTCAACGGCCGCGAAGACCTCTTCGCCGACCTGCCCATCGATCCCGAGGACTACGAGGCGCTCTATGCCCGGCCCATCACCGGGTCCGCCCGTCTCGACGGTGCCATCGAGGATTGGAACGACGTGGACTCCCACGTTGCCAATGCCTTCGGCGCGAGTGGCGGCACGGCCGACGGCAGCTTCGACCTCTCTCTCGGCGACCGCGAGGGCTGGCTCTATGCCTTCCTGAAGGTGCGCGACGACGTGCGGGTGTATCGCAATCCCAAATCCCTGCGCCTGGACGGCGCCGATCATGTACGTGTGGACTTCATCCGCGCCGACGGCGAAGACGGCCGCATCGCCATCACCGCCTCCCAGGCCGGCGTCACCACGGCCTACCCCATGGACGCCGAGTGGCGCCTTGCCGAGACCGGGGCGCCGGAGCGCAGCGTGCAGGGACACCTCGTCGAGACCGGCGAAGGCTATGCGCTGGAGTTCCGGATGCCCCTCGACATGCTCGGCTCCCGGCGCGTCTTCGGCCTTTCCTTCGTGGACGTGGACGACCCGCAAACCCGCGCCATCAGAACCGTGACACGCACGCTCCCCACCGCCGGCGAGGAGAGCTTTGGTCTCGTGGTCTATCGCTCGCCAGAGGTGCTGAAGATCATCGAGGGGCTCGGCTACGCCGGCTATCGCATCATGGTGATCGACACGGAAAGCCGCCGCCGGGCGGAAACCGGCGGCTTGGATCTCGGGCCACGCCCGCCCGCGGAAACCAACTGGGCGGCGATACCGCGCGGCGCATTCCTGAAGACGCGGCAGTGGCTCGAGGCCTTCACGGCAGGCGATGCCGACGTCGCGCAAGACGCCGAAGGCGCGGCGGAAGTGATCGCCTCGGCCCTCGCCGGCGACCCGCTGGCCTTGCGTCGCCACGCCGGGGAGAAGGAGGTCATCATGGCTGGCCACCCCATCGTCGGCGCCGGGGGTTCGGTCATTGGCCTGGTGGCGGTGGAGCAGACCATCGAGGACATCGAGACGTTCCAGTACGCCGCCATCGACAGCATCGTCTGGGTGTCCGTGGCCAGCCTCATCGCCTTCGTGCTCGCGGTGATCGCCTTTTCCGGACGCCTGACCTGGCGCATCCGCAACCTGCGCCGCGAAGCCGCCGCCGCCATCGACGAATACGGTCGCTTGCGCAGCGCCGCGCTTTCAAGCGAGATCCACTCAGGCGACGAAATCGGCGACCTGGCACGCAGCGTCTCCAACATGCTCACCCGACTGCGTCAGCACAATCACTTCATCGAGAACATGCCCCGCACCCTGCGCCACGAGATCAACAACCCGCTCAACGTGCTCAGCACCTCGCTGCAGAACCTGAGCGAGGACGTGGCGGACGTCAAAGACAGCCGCTATCTGGAGTCTGCCCGGCGCGGCGTGCTGCGCATCGGCGCCATCGTCGAGAACCTCGCCGACGCCGCAAGCCTCGACGAGTCGCTGCAAGCGGAAGACATGGATGAAGTGGACCTCGAGCAGCTCCTTGCCAATTACGTCGGCAACTGCGCGATCACCCATCCGGACCATGGCTTTCTCTTCCGCGGCACCGGCGCCGCGGTGATCGTCCTCGCCTCCGACTACCGCATCGAGCAGATGCTCGACAAGATCATCGACAACGCCATCGACTTCCACCGTGCCGGCAGCGCCATTCGCGTCCAGCTCGATACCGGCCCCGAACACGCCCGCATCGCCATCGCCAACCGCGGCCCGCCCCTGCCTCGGGATGCCACGGGTTCGGTGTTCGAGTCCATGGTCTCCCACCGCGGCCCCGACAACCGGCTGCACTTTGGGCTCGGCCTATACGTGGTGCGCACCATCGCCGAACACCACGGCGGCACGGTGCGAGCCCTCAACCTGACGGACGGTTCAGGCGTCGTGATCTCGGTGCAACTGCCGCTTGCCACGGGCGCCGGCAAGGCAGAGGAACCGGCGCAGGATCATTCCTCGCGCACGGCATGAGGTGAAGCCGCGACGGAACGCAGGCCATCCACCGCGAGAAAGGCACGTCGCCTTGAAGCCGGTCAGGAGCATTCCGCCGAGTCCACTGAGATCGGCGTGATTGCTGATGCGCCACAAGGTCAAGCGAAGTAGCCTTCATCGATTCTCCCAAGGGCATCCTCGACAACTTGCCCTCCGACCTCCGTCTGCAGGAGCTCCATCGCACTGGTGCCACCAAAGGAGCGTCGCGGCTTGCGCAACCACGCAAGCGCCCCTTCCGGACTCCCCATGACCACTTCTGCCATTGCCCGGATCTTCACGGTGCGCACGAGGCAGCCTGTCTCGTTCACTGTGAGAGGTCGACCGCTGTGACGGCGATGGCTAAGTGTTCGCGACGGCACAATCCACTCGACTTCCCGCCGAGTAAGGCCACTGTCCACCAGCACCGCAATCATCTCGGGCCCCATCCCGTTGCGGGTGACCACCGCGAGGTCCAAGGCAGTCTCGACAGGCGTCTTCAGCAATCGGCTCACTTGAGCCAAAACCTTTGCGGAAAGATCGGCGTCGCTTGCGCCAGGCGTGAACTGGGGGCTCCCGCTTGTGTTCTCCATCTTTCTCTCCACCAGATCGGCAATATGCCCAAGTTGAACCGGCGAATTGCGCGTAGCAAGCTCGTGATCTCGGGAGTCAATGCAAAACAGGAAGGCCGGGGCCCCTTAGGGCCCCGGCGACTGCGACGCCGGCCAGACACGGCACGGCGAACACGTGAACGGCAACCTAGGATCTCCCCGCGACCGCGCTCAACCAAGGCGGGGGCACAAGGGCTACCGACACAAAGCAATGTCGCGCAATGGTGCCGAGCCGTCAAGGGTGCAAGGGTGCGCCCGGAGGTTGCGCAGTTTTTGCGGCGCGACCTCACAGAAGAAAGGCAGCCTTCTAGCCCGCATCCAAAAGACGTTCAGCGCCGAAGGCTCTCGTCTTGTCCACCCCGTGGGGCTGAAACGCCACGGTGCGCCACGCGGCGTGAACCCCCACGAGAGGCCATTGTTCGGGGCTTTCTGGCCGCCAAACGTCCAGGAGTGCGTCGATGCCGTCGGCACCCAGCGGCTGATACCACGCGGGCCAGTGGAAGCGCCTCGCGTCGCGCGAGCCCGGGGTGCGACGCCATCCTCGCTGGCGCTGGTCCACGAACGCGGATGGGTCCACACGCCGGTCGGTGCCGCGACCCCGCATGGGCAGCAGCGCGAGGGCGAAAAAGGCGAGCACTTCCACCACGGGGTCGGTCCAGCGACCTCCATCGTCAGCGGGCGACGCCAGCCGACTGTGATCGAACCCCAAGCCGTTGTCCTGCACGCGTTCGGCTTCGCCAACGAGCGAAGCCCGCAGGCGCTCGGCGGACGGCGAGTCCACATGCTTCCACGCCTTCAACAGCCTGTGGTGCAGCCACTTGATCGGGCCGGGCCCCGGGGCATCGAAGCGAGCATGGGCAACCTCCCCGGCGGCGTCCACGGCAAGGTCGGTGAGCGTGGACGAGAGCGACCACGACTGCGGATGGTTCCGAGCAGCGCGGGCGCGCGCGGCAAACGCCTCCACATCCACCTTCCGCTGCAGCCTGCCGGCGCCGCGCCAACGTTCCGCAATGGGCAAGTCCGCGAGCTGCTCGCCGCTCGGCCACGCTGCCACCAGGCTCGCCACCGGATCGCCACCGGCAGCCGAGAGAACGGCGCTGTGGCTCTCTGGGTGCCAATGGAGGCGAACGCCTTCACCGATGACCGTCGCTCCCACAGCCGCCATCCAGCCATTGAGCCAGCCGGCCGGGAGCCCATCGCAGACGATCTGCGCGCCACTCATGCCGACAAGCCCCGCGACCTCCCGCCCTCTGCGGCACCGTCGCAACAGGCGACGATGGCCTCCAGCAAGGCCAGCCCCCACGGGCCGAAGCGCGAGTTGAGCCGCCGGAAGCGCGCTGGCTGCTCCCAATCCGTCTCCGCCAAGTCCGCGCTCACCTCCACCTGAACCCCGGCTATGCGGGCACACACCGTGCCCTCTGTGCCACCCCGTACCGGCACCGCGAGCGGGCGAGCCGCGCCGCGATGACTCGCCACCAAGTGCACGAGAAGATCACGCGCGACCGGTTCGCCCCACTCCGGTCGCTGCTCCAGCCAAGCTGCAACGAGCCTGGCGGAGAGCGCCTCATGGCGCCCGCCGCTTGGCCATTGCTCTGCATCCGAAGCCTGTGCGGCCGAGAGCCCCTCCACCAGCGAGCGCTGGAACCGCGCATCCGCCATGCCAATGTCCTTGAGCTGGGCCGCAAGGGTCACCGTCTCGCACAGCGCCGAAGGCAGGCCAAGGCGCTCCGCCACGCGCCACGCACGCGCCGCCGATGCCTTGCCGAGTGACTCCAGGTGATCCAAGGGGAAAGCCGGCTGTGGGCGAATACGCTCGGAACGGCGGTCGAGGTCGCGCCCACCCACAGGCAGGCC
>VXSY01000223.1 GCA_009837725.1 Gammaproteobacteria bacterium
GGCACCATCCCATTATCCCACGAGGCAGACTTTGTTCAGAGCTTCCCTAGCTCGCCTTCCTCTTTGACAGCGTCCATCCAAGCGAACGCGGCTGACTCGTAAGCGCCGTGGGCATTTTGGACAGCACCAAAACCCTGTCCCATCACCATGTGGGTCACCGCCTGACGTATCTGTGTACCGGCAAACGCTCTCCTTCGCATGCAGCTCGCCACCTCCGAAACATCGTCAGGGTCTGGTTCGTCAGTCCAAGCTTCGACGACCTTCGCCGCATCCTCTGCGAACTCCATGCACCAGCCCTGTGCGCTAGGGGCTGTCAGCACATCTACAGGTACGCCATGAAGCTGACCGCCAGCGTCTACAGCGACTGCTCCCTTCTCGATGTCTCCCAGTGCCACCTCTCGACTGGACGACGCAGCCGCACTGAGCTTGGCATCCTCCAGCAAGTCGCGAAGCACATCTTCGACTAATCCGTACGCAGTGTCGGAGTCGCGCGAGTTGGCGAATGCGGCGACCGGCTTTACATCATTCAGGATGCCGCAAGCTTCCGCATCGCCGACCCCCTGTGAGACGATCTCGACTAGGGCGTGTGCGGCACGCCGGCCTCCGCTAGCAAGCGCGGTTGCCTCGCTGTAGTGGTCGACATCTCCAATTGCTTCGCCCAGAGCTTTGAGCACGGCGTCACCGTGCTCAAGCCGCCCAAGCAGATCGGCAGACTCCATCGCCACCGAGCCCACCGGATAATCGTGTGGCTCGTACCACGGAAAGGCATCTAGGAGAGCATTCAAGGCTTGAACGACCTGATCCCGATTCACTGACAACCACCTCCGACCCTAGCACCTCCTTGCATCCATTCGAGTATTGCACCGGAACCCAGCTCCAAACAAGCCAGCCTCACACGGATGGCATTGTCACGATCACGCTCCTGATGATCGCCCGAACTGAACGCTCAAGGCCCGCGCATCGTTGAACGACCCTCGGGACTTCTCGGTTTCGGTGCGCGTGGTACAGTTGCGTTAGGATTGGCGAAGGATGTGTGATGCCCGGTGGGCGACGCTCGGATCAGAAGAAGGGCATATTCTGCCTAGAGACAGATCGATGGTACGGGACGAAGGACCGAAGCAGCGTTGCGCCGATTCTGGATCTCTTGGGACGCTTGAAGGATCACGAGGTTCCTCATCTGCACAAAGGCTTGGCCACTCGCGGAGAGATGGAGCACTCGCTGGATCGCTATCTCCAACCGACGTTCAAGACGCATCCGATCCTCTACCTGGCATTCCACGGCTACCCGGCCAGCAAGGGCCAACAATCTGGCCTTTGGTTGGGCGAGGATGATCTGCTACCCCTTGGTGAGCTTGCCGATCTGATGGCGGGACGCTGTGGCAACCGGATAATCTACTTTGGGGCTTGTTCGGCTATGGCGACTGACGGTAGGCGACTCAACTCCTTCCTCCACAAAACCGAGGCGAAGGCGGTGTGCGGATACAAGGAGGAAGTCGACTGGGTCGAGTCGACGGCATTCGACCTGCTGTTCCTAGGCAAGATCCAGTCGGTAACACTGCGGCGACGGGATAGCCTCGAGCGGTTCGACGAGAAGCTGCGTGAGACGGCACCGCGGTTGTACCACGATCTGGGTTTCCGAATGGTCGTTCGCTAGCCGAGCTTCCGAAGCCTCGGCTTGATTGCGCTTGGTTGTCGCTCGACTCGCTCGCAAGATCAGGACGACGACGATCCGGTTGCATCGCCGCTGATCCACCATGTGCGTTTCGCGGGCGAAGCCTTCGCCGACCAACTCGCCAATCGCAACGACTTGAGCGGCTTCCCCACACCGGAACTCAGAGTGAACCTAGGCCTCAACTGGCGCCGCGGCGCACACACCGCCGGCCTGACGCTGCTACGTGGACTCCTACAAGAATGACGAAATCGCCACCCAACCCAAAATCGCCACCTGGACCACGCTGGATGCAAGCTACAGCTACCGGGTAGAAGACCTCTCGGCGCCAAGGCCACCATCTACCTGGGCACCGGCAACCTAACGGATAAAGACACCGCCACTCCCCACCGGCCTCGAGGGCGTCACCGCCACAACCTTCGCCCCGGCTTCAACGGCCTCGTCCACGATAAAGGGCCGCGCAATCTATCTGCGCTTGCGCGTATCCAACGATGCATACGACGCCTTGGGGCGCGCTGGGCTAGGACATGAACCAAGGACGCGTAGAGCGTGTCTTACGCGTCACGTTCCCGCGTGAACCAGTAGCCGAGCACAAACGTGATCGTCGCCGGGAAAAACGTGGTGGCGAAATCCCAGATCGTCTCCCGTGCCTCGATGGCGTACTCTGCGGCGTTGGCCGCGCAATTGTCGCCGCCCGAATCACACTTGGGATCGGGGTAGGGCAGCACTCTAAGAACCGCTGCTGCAATCAAAAGCGCAGCCGCGATGCCGAGTACTCCGATGGCAAGACCGAGGCGGGCACGCACCTCGTACCTGCGGATGTCGCTGCCTGTCCGCCCCGTCGTGACATCCTCGATGGGGTCTTTCGTCATCGCGCAAACTCACTTGCAAACTGCAGCTGCATCTTGTGGCTGCGGCATCGCTACAAACAGGAGGCGGTCGCCACAGCCTTTTAGTGCGCCATTGCGGGCGCGTTGGCAGTTGCTCCGCACCTGCTGGCCCGCCCGATCCGCTTGCGCTCACCTTCCGGCTAGGAGCCAGCGCCATTTCTGCGGCGCAGGCCCTAGCCCGAAGCCGCTTCCTGTTCGGTCCAAACACGCACCGAAATCTCCTTGGGAGTACCGTCAGCAGCCTTCCCGGATAACGCCACAACACCGTCGTCGTCGAGCTCATCCGCCTTCTCCAAGAAGGCCAGCGCACGAAGGATTACCTCACCTTCGGAACGCATTCGGTGCCGTTTTTGCAGGGTCTGCACGCGCTGCGCGGCTTCGTCATTGAAGCGGAACCTCATGCCCATCGGATCCTCGACTCGCCAATTGATGGAGCGGACTCGAAGCGTACATCTTTTCTTGCCTGCACGGCGAGCAATTTGTACGGATCGGCAATGGCTCGGTCCAAAAACAGTACATTGCCTACGGGTCGTGTCTCGCCTTGACTCACCTTCAGCAGGCCGCTGTGGTGCGGAATGGAGGTCGTCACCTGCATGAGTGTCCGGTCTCCGTTGGCCTCTCCGAGTACAATGCTATTCGAGGCGTTCGCGGCCCAGCCTCTTAAGGCTCGGGCTGGATGCGCACGGCATTTCGTTGGGGTGGGCTTGGTCGTGTTCAACAATCCCTTTGGCTCGTTTCACGACATGGTGGCTGAGGCCAAGGAAGAGCGTGAACAGCTAGACCGGCTGCTCACCGTTTCCTCACCGCGGGACTCTGTGGCGGTGCTTGGCGTTGCCCTCGCGGTGCTGGTCTTGGGGATGTGGCTCTTTCTTGGCAGCGTATCCCGCAGCTTGACGTTCGATGGCGTGGTGCTCGGCGCCGGGGAAGTCTCCCCGGACGGCACAAGATCAGTGCAGGCTCTGGTCTCGATGGCGCGCGATGCCGCTGCCGAAGTGGAAGCAGGTGCATCCGTGGCGGTGCATGTGCAAACCGTCGGATCGCCGGCGACGCTCCCGGGGACGGCGACGGCCCTTGAGGTTGCGAACCCGGCAGACGGCTTGGCGGAGTTTGCCGCGAGGGTACCGGTGGGGCTTTACCGAATGGAAGTCGCGCTCGCCTCGGCCGCGGTTGACTTCGCTTCGCTCGCCGGCAAGCCATGCAAGATTGTCGTGGAGCTCCCCGGTAGGGCACCGGCAGCGCTGTTTTGGAAGCGCACGGCGTCGCTGTGAGGCTTTCGTAGCGATGTCGTTGAGAGGTTCGACCAACCGAGCCGACAAAGTCGCCTCGGCGCAGCCGCAATGGCGGATCGCAACGCCGATCGTGTTGCAGATGCATGCGACCGAGTGTGGCGCGGCTTGCCTCGGTGCCGTGCTCGGCTTTTTCGGGCGCTGGGTGCCGCTCACGGAATTGCGCGAACGGTGCGAGGTGAGCAGGGACGGGAGCAGCGCCGCGAGCATCGCCCGCGCTGCCAGACATTATGGCCTCGAGTGCAATGGCCTCAGCGTTCGAGCGGAGCAACTGAAGAAGCTCGAACTGCCGCTGATCCTGTTCTGGCAGTTCAGCCATTTCGTGGTCCTTGACGGCTTTGACAAGGACAGTTTCACCATCAACGATCCGTCCTCCGGGCGCCGCAGGATTCCGGAGGAGGAGTTCCGCAAAGGCTACAGCGGCATCGCGCTTCGGCTCGCCAAGGGCGCCGACTTCCGGCCCGGCGGCGAGCCGCCGGGCCTCGTCTCGCAGCTACGCGCCGTACTCAGCGGGTCCTGGGTCGCTTTCGGGGGAGTGCTCGCCTGCGGCTTCCTCGCGGCCTTGCTGGCACTCGTCATTCCCGCTTCGCTTGTCGTGGTGGTGGATGGCGTGCTGCAAAGCCAGGGGCCCTGGGGCGGGCAGTTGGCGGCCCTCTTGGCGAGCGCAGCGCTCGTGTACATCGTCTCCGCGATCAAGCATCGGCTCGTGAAACGGCTGGGGGTTCGCATCGCCGTGATCGGCGCCAACGATGTCGTGACCCGGCTTCTGCGCTTGCCGGTGGAGTTTTTCGACCATCGGATGGTGGGCGATCTCACCGATCGAGTCTCGTCGATCGACAGAGTCTCGGAGAACATCACCGAGCGATTCCTCCTGCTGGCCCTCGACATGGTGATGGCTGCGGTGCTGTTGGTGGCGATGTTTGCCTTGGACGCATGGCTCACGGCAGTCGTGCTGTCGCTGGCAGCATTGCACGGGCTCGCCGCGCGTCTGCTCGCTCGGCACCGGACCGCACTCAGCGAAGCGATGCGACGCGAGCAGGGGCTCCTGATCGGCGTCGGGCTGCAGATGCTGAGCCACGCCGACACCTTGCGCATGACCGGTGCCGATGACCGCTTCTTCGCGCGCTGGAGCGGCCAGCAAGCCCGAGAACTGCGCGCCCGCCGGCCCCATGCGGAGCTCAGTGCCTTCCACGCCGCCGTTCCGGGCCTGATTGCCATCTTCCGCAGCGCCGCCGTTCTTGGCGTGGGGGCGAGCATGGTTGTGGCTGGCGAACTTTCACTCGGCATGCTCGTTGGCTTCTACGTCCTTGCCGAGATGTTCCTTGCACCCGTCGGCCGGTTCCTCGAGCTCACAGGCGAACGGCAGGCACTCAAGACCGATCTGCAACGCCAAGGCGACATCGCGGCGGCCGCGGTGGATCCGGCGATCAAGCGCCGCCGCCCGGAGTCGAAGTCGATTCCGACATTCAACGATCGGCTGCAACTCACCGGCGCCCTGGAACTGCGCAACGTCACCTTCGGCTTCAACAAAAGCCGGCCGCCGCTCATCAAGGATTTCAGCCTCGTCATCAAGCCGGGACAGCGAGTGGCCGTGGTCGGGATGGGCGGAATCTGGGCCGTGCCGGTGTTTGCCTTCCTGGGCCTCGGCTGTGTCTTTTCGATGAAGCTCAGCAACTACTTCCAGCACTATGGCCTGCGCCGCGTGCGGCTGCCGGGCGGGCGCTGGGAGAAGGCGACGCCACGCCATTCCTGGGACGCGGACTGGAAATACAGCAACTGGATGTTCTTCAACATGCAGCGCCATGCGGATCACCATGCCATGGCGTCGAGGCCCTATCCGCTGCTGCAGGCCGCGTGCGCGGACGAATCGCCGGTTTTGCCCGGAACCTATGCCGACATGATGAACATCGTGCTGCGCCCCAAGCGGTGGTTCGAAAAAATGGATCCACTCGTGGAGCAGTGGCGCAGGCACTTCTATCCCGACATGGAAGACTGGAGCGCCTACGACAGTCCGGTCGCGGCCGCGCGGCCTGACGCCTTCGAGGCGATCGTCGAGATCTTCGCCGCCGCGCCCAGGCTCGCGACCTGGATCGAGCAGAGCCCCCAACTGCTCGATGCTCTAGGGAAGCTCTGAACAAAGTCTGCCTCGTGGGATAATGGGATGGTGCCAT
>VXSY01000153.1 GCA_009837725.1 Gammaproteobacteria bacterium
TCCCGCCCTCGCACGCGCCGACAGGCGCGCGCCTCAAGGTGGACGCAACAGGCACCCACGGACCGCGCCTTGCGGCGCGTGGGAGGGCAAGATGCCCTCCCCCCAAGTACTCGCCCCAAGGTCGCCGTCGCGGTGCGTGGCCGGCGTCAGTTCCTTCCGCGTCAGCGACTCGGCGTCCCCGGCGGCGTGGGAACTCCGAAGGAGCGTCATTGTCCCTTCAGGAACACCTCCACCAGCTTCAGCGCGGCGATGGCGCGGGATTCGGTGAACTCCGGCGACATCACGAGGGCGTCGATTTCGGCCACCGGCCAAGTGACCACTTCGAACGGCTCGGGTTCGTCCGCCGGCAACCGTTCCGGGTAGAGGTCCCGCGCCAGCACGACATGGATGGTGAAGCCCATGTGCGCTGGGGCAAGGCTGATGCGCCGCAGCGTGCAGAGGTCACGGGCGCCGAAACCGGCTTCTTCCTTGAGCTCCCGATTCGCCGCCTGTTCCAACGATTCCCCCGGATCCACGCGGCCCTTCGGCAGTGAAAGCTCGAAGTCGTGAAAGCCAGCCATGTACTCGCGGATCAACACCAGTCTGTCGTGCTCGTCGATGGCGGCGACGATCACCGCCTCCCGCCCGCCGCCGCGCAGGCGTTCGTATACACGCTCCACGCCGTTGGAGAAGCGCAGGTGCATGGCCTCGATGCCGAACAGGGCGCTCCGCGCCACGGTCTCGAGCTTGGTGATCACAGGCAGTGGCAAGACGGTTTCTCCGGCAGATGGGTTCGCCCTGTCGGCCGCACCCGGCTTTGCCGGCACGCAAGGCGTTCCTTACCATTATTGCCCATGCGCTCGAAACCGACGATTGCCGACGCCAGTGGAGGCACCGAACAGCCCGCCGAGAAGGCGCGGGTAGATCGCTGGCTATGGGCGGCACGCTTCTTCAAGACCCGCTCCCTCGCCAAGGCGGCGGTGGAAGGCGGCAAGGCGCATGTGAATGGCGCTCGCGTCAAGGCGGCACGCAGCATCCAAGCCGGCGACACCCTCACCATCAGCCGCGGTCACGAGGAGCGCGAGGTGATCGTCACCGCGGTCAGCACACGTCGCGGCAGCGCCGCCGACGCGGCAAAGCTGTATCGCGAGACCGACGAGTCGGTGCAACGCCGCACCGAGAACGACGCCCGCCGCCGCATGGAACGCGCCGGCCTCAAAGTCCCCCGCACCCGCCCCACCACCCGGCAGCGGCGGCAACTCGCGGAGCTCAAACAGCGCTAGGAGGCTGCGCCAGACCCGGAGCGTAGCGACGGGTTTGGCGGCGTAGCGCGCTCTACGAGTGCGTCGGCAGTTGCTTCGCAACTGCTGCCCTACGGGTTCGCTTAGGCTCACCCTCCGGCTAGGAGCCCGCGCCGTTTTCTACTGCGCAGCCTCCTAGCGGGCCCCGTGCCGGCCAGTCCTTTGTAGGGGTAAGGAACTACGCCATTTGGGTGTTTCGATGCCCACGATGGACCCAACGCTCGTGTAGAATTGCCGCCTTCACCGGCCAAGCGAGCCCGACGGTTCATGGCGCTGAGTTACGAAAGCTCCGGCAACGCAGCTAACTACTACGACCTGCCGGCGGCTGCGCTGGTGGAAATCGCTGTATATAGGGGCGAAGGGCAGTTTTCCGCCACCGGCGCATTGGCCGTGGAAACCGGTCGGCGCACCGGGCGTTCGCCGAAGGATCGGTTCATCGTCCGCGATGCCACCACCGAGGCCGAGGTGGACTGGGGCGATATCAACCAGCCAGTGACGCCGGGTGCGTTTCAGGCGCTTTGGAATCGCGTGCAGGTGCATCTTGCGGAGCGCGAAACCTTCGCTGCCGACTTGCATGTCGGCGCCGACGCCATGCACTACCTGCCGATTCGCGTCACCACCGAATACGCCTGGCATGCTCTTTTTGCGCGTTCCCTATTCATCACGCCAGAAGCGTTCAACCCGCAAGAGAAGGGCGTCTGGGAGGTAGTCAACGCCCCGGAGTTCATCTGCGATCCCGCCCGCGACGGCACGCCGTCCGATGCGACGGTGATGATCGACTTCACCGGGCGCCGCGTTCTGCTGGCGGGGCTGCGCTACGCCGGCGAGATGAAGAAGGCCCTCTTCGGTGTACAGAACTTCCTCCTGCCGGCAGAGGACGTGTTGCCGATGCACTGCTCGGCCAACATGGGCGTGGGCGGCGACGTGACACTCTTCTTTGGCCTCTCCGGCACCGGCAAGACGACGCTTTCGGCGCATCCGGGACGGCTCCTGATCGGTGACGACGAGCACGGCTGGGGACCGGGCGCCGTGTTCAATCTCGAAGGCGGCTGCTATGCCAAGTGCATTGGCCTTTCGAGAGAGACGGAGCCCGTGATCCACGATGCCATCCGCTTCGGTGCCATCGTCGAGAACGTGGTGCTAAACCCAGACACGCGCGAACCCGACTACACCGATTCCACCCTCACCGAGAACACGCGCGCCTGCTATCCGCTCGACAACATCGCCGCCAGGGTGAATGCCAACCGGGGCGACGAACCGGCAGCCATCGTCTTCCTCACCTGTGACCTGTCCGGCGTGCTGCCACCGGTGTCGATCCTCTCGAGGGAAGCGGCGGCCTATCACTTCCTCTCCGGCTACACGGCAACGGTCGGCTCGACAGTGGTGGACGCCACCGAGCCCTACTCCGCCACCTTCTCCACCTGTTTCGGCGCCGCTTTCTTTCCCCGTCCGGCAAAGGTCTATGCCTCCCTGCTGATGAAGCGCATCGACGCCTTCGGCGCCGAGGTCTATCTTGTCAACACCGGCTGGAGCGGTGGCGGCTACGGCGAGGGCAAGCGCTTCGGCATCCCGGTCACCCGCGCCATCATCGATGCCATCCACACCGGTGCCGTGCGCGAGGCACGGACCAAGCGACTTCCCGAACTCAACCTCACCATCCCCACGGCCTTGCCCGGCGTCGACCCAAGCCTGCTCGACCCTCGCGCAGCGTGGCGCGACGGCGCAGCCTACGACCGTGCTCGGGATGCCCTGGCGGGCCGTTTCGCCGCCAACTTCGCAAAGTTCGACATCGATGCCAGGATCGCTGCCGCCGGTCCGCGTTCCACCTGAGGTTCTCGGCAACCTCGACGGCCGCAGCGAGTTCGGGCGCCTGCGTCGAGGCATCGAGAAGGAAAGCCTCCGGGTGTCGCCGGCGGGCAGGCTGGCGCGAACCCCGCACCCGACGGCGCTCGGCTCGGCACTGACGCATCCACACGTCACCACCGACTTCAGCGAGGCGCAACTCGAACTCATCACCGGGGTACACGAGTCGGCCAGCGACTGCCTCAAGGAACTGACGGACATCCACGCCTTCGTCCACGCCGGGATCGGTGACGAGCTGCTGTGGGCCACCAGCATGCCTTGCATCGCCGACCCCGAACACACGATTCCGGTGGGCCGCTATGGCGACTCGAATGTGGGCCGCTCCAAGACCGTGTATCGATTGGGGCTCGGTCATCGCTACGGCCGCCTGATGCAAACGATCAGCGGCATCCACTACAACTTTTCCTTGCCGGAAGCTCTTTGGGATGTCATCGCCCATGCCCACGGGATCAATCCCGACCGGGACTTCGTCACCGCTGCCTACTTCGCCCTCATTCGCAACTTTCGGCGTCACTCCTGGCTCCTCATCTATCTGTTCGGATCATCGCCGGCGGTGTGCCGGTCGTTCGCGCAGGGCGAGAGCGGACTGGCGCAATGGGATTCGGGAACCCTGTATCTGCCCTACGCAACATCCTTGCGCATGGGTCGGCTGGGCTACCAGAGCGAAGCCCAGTCATCGCTGCACATCTCCTACAACACCTTGGAGCAATATGCCGAAACCATGCACTCGGCGCTGACGCGACCGTATCCCCGCTATGAAGCCATCGGTGTGCAGGATGCGGATGGTCAATATCGTCAGCTATCCACGGCGCTGTTGCAGATCGAGAACGAGTTTTACGGCACCATAAGGCCGAAGCGGCGCACGATGCCGAGCGAGCGTCCGCTGGCGGCATTGGCGGATCGCGGGGTGGAATACGTCGAAGTGCGCTGCCTCGACCTCGACCCCTTTGCCGACGTGGGCATCGACACCGACACCATGCACTTCCTAGATGTGTTCCTGCTGCTGTGCCTCTTGGCGGAAAGCCCGCCGGACAGCCCCGAGGAGTCCGAATCCATGTGGCGCAATCAGCTCGCGGTGGTGGAAGAGGGGCGTCGCCCGGAGCTTGCCCTCGCCATGGGCGGAGAGGCGCAGGGGTGGGCGCGGGAACTCATCGATGGTTGCGCGGAACTCGCCGCAGCCATGGATGCTGGCATTGGTGGCGAGGCACACATGCAAGCGGTCCAGGCACAGCGGCACAAGGTGGAAGCTGTTGCAGCCACGCCGTCGGCCCGGGTGTTGGCTGCCATGACCGCGAAACGGGAGGGTTTTTTCGACTTCGCCATGGGGCAATCGCTGGCCCATCGCGGCGGCTTTCGCGATGCTCGGCTGACACCGGGGCGTCAAGGCGAGTTCGCTGCCATGAGCGAACGCTCGCTGGCGGAGCAGGTGGCCATCGAGGCAGCGGACACCGAGTCATTCGACGAGTACCTTGAGCGCTTTCTTGCGTTCGGGCCTCGCCCGGGGAAGCCGTTGCCTTGAATTTCCTGGCACATTGCCTGCTCGCGGCACCTGAAGAGGGGCTGATGGCCGGTGGCGTGCTGGGCGATTTCATCAAGGGGCCCGTGCCCGCCACCCTGCCGCCTGAACTCCGCGCCGGCATTCGCCTGCACCGCCGCATCGATTCGTTCTCCAATCGCCAGCCCGACATGAAGGTAAGCGTGCGGCGGTTTGGTCCGGAGTTGCGCCGGGCGGCCCCCGTGCTGCTCGACATCGTCGCCGATCGCATACTGACCGAGACATGGCAGTGCTACAGCGATCGCCACATAGGCGACTTCACCCGCGATGTCTATGCCGCATTGGCCATTCACGACGACTATGTGCCAGTCGCCGGGCGACGATTCGTCGACTACATGGTGACAACGGATCTACTGGCCCGATACGACGAGCCGGAGCCGCTCGGGCGCGCTGCACGACATGTGCTGGGGCGCCTGCGAATGGACCATTTGGTGGAACCTTTTGCGGCGGCAATGGACGAACAATGGGCGGCCTTGACCCGCGACTTTCACGAGTACTGCCCGCGTCTTCAGGAGTTTGCAGCCGAGGAGAAACATGCCATCGCTAGTTCGTCTTGATGATCCCGATGTGCGTTGTATGGGTGTCGTCCTGCTGGTGGCGATGTTGCTCGTCGGTGCCTTGGTTCTTGAACACGGCTTCGCCTTGCTTCCTTGTGCACTGTGCCTCATGCAGCGCATCTGGGTGATGGTGGCGGGGATCGTGGTCGCAGTCTCTCTGGCACACGACACTCGCCAGCGCGTCTATCCCGTGTTGGCGACGCTGGCGGCGCTGATTGGCGCCGGGTTCTCCCTGCGGCAACTATGGATCATGGCCTTTCCCGATTCCGCACCCGCGTGCGGTGCGGACATCAACTATCTCATCGAAGTCTTCCCAGCCGCCGAGGTGTTGCAGGCCATGACATTCGGCACGGGCAACTGCGCGGATCACTCCGCCGCGATACCCCTTTCCGCATTGGCGGGATTCGTCGCGATCATCGCGTGGGCGGTGTGGCACCTGCACCGACTCTCTCGGGCGTAGCGCAAACATCGCGGCTAGTGTCCCGTCTCCGAACTGCGTCTTTACGAGCCGACGGCGCATGGAACCTTGCGGTGGCTTAAAGGTGGAGGATGTGCCGCCTTTGGAATCAAGCGGCTGCGGTGGACTCACGGATTGGGGCGGGCGAGAGATGAATGTCAACGAACTGGGGAGGCGGCACACTAGGGAAGCTCTGAACAAAGTCTGCCTCGTGGGATAATGGGATGGTGCCA
>VXSY01000243.1 GCA_009837725.1 Gammaproteobacteria bacterium
CGGGGACAATGGCGGCTGGCGGTCCCAGGGGAAGGGGCGCATGTGGCTGCCGGGGGAGACGGTGAGGTTGCCTCGGCTCGCTAACGATGCGGGCGCGACTCTCTGCTGGACCAAAACCTGAAGTGTGATCGAACGCATCACGGAGGAACTCAGTTTGCCGGTCTCGTTGATCCAGCCATAGCGCTCTTGGCCCTTCCGCTTCTCGAAACGCCAGAAATCGGCCAGGAGGTGGACGGCGGCCTCCCTCTCTGTCGCTTGGTCGCGCGGCACGTACCCAACCGAGTCCCAGTACCAGTTGCCCTCGTTGTCGTCGAAGTAGCGGCGCCATAGCATCCAATGGGCCCGCCCTCTGTGTAGGTAGTAGGCGTCGATGCGCTCGTGCATCGAGGACCAGGCCCATTCCACCTGCCCTAGGTAGATCGGCTTCTTCGGTCCATTACGCAAGCGCACTCCCCGTGGCTTCTTGCCGTATCCGACCACGCTGTCGAACGGTTCGGGGCGGCCCGGCAAGTCGGCGACGGGGACGACTCGCTGCTTCGGCAGCTGCGAAGGTGACATCGGGATGTTCGGTTTTCCCACCAAGGGTCGGCTCCTCTCACCGGATATCTGTTTCTTTGGAGGCGAGTCCATATCGGGCCAAAGTGGCCCGCTCCATTGTCTGACGTCCTCCGATGCTCCACTTGGAAGTTGCGGCTCTCTTCTGTTCGCATTGCTCCTTTGGTGCGCCTGACCGGGGCTCGAGATGTGCGCTCATTGACTGCCAAGTAGGTAGCCCAAGGCTCCTGCGGCGTCAGCCCAAGCCTTGAGCGCTTCCTGTTCCTGGACAATCCGTTGCTTCTCCCGGAGCGTGGCTACCTCCAAGCGTTGTTGGATGACCATCGCTGCGACGCGGAGATCCACGTTCAGTCCTGGAACGTCTTTAGGCCGTTCCACATGGAACTGGTACTGCGTTGCGGGCCCGTTGCACAACCGAAGTGTGGAGGCTGTTTCGGCTCTAGCTCCGCTCGTCCAGGTCGCGATTACTCCTTGCGCCAGCAGGCAACCATTCGACATGAAGCGAGGCTCTGCGAGAAAGACGGCACGACTCGGCGATTCCCCCAAATCGAGTCCCATTATGATGCGCAAGAAACGCACCTGGTGGAGTAGCGTCGATGTTCAGAACGTACTGTGGGGCCCCGCAGGCGGTGAGGACCAAAAAACAGGGACGGCGGCAACGAGACGCATGGCACCTCCAGTGCGGGCAAAAGGGGGAGCACAACGAGCGCAAGAGTCGATTGTGCCACACCTACCGGGCGACAAACTTGACTGGTGCCGAACCGCACGTCAACCCGGAATTACTGTCAAATCCGGTGTACGGCGAGTTGGTCTTGCGGCGGCCCTCCCTTCCCCGTAAAGCGCGCTGTGACGTCGGTGCTGTCGGTGAACGTCACTCCCTCGGTGACCTTGGCGAAGGTCGGCAAGGGGATCCGAAACCGTCGCTGACACCGCCGGTTCAACCGATTTTTCGTCACCTATGAGCGGTGAGCTCCTCCTGCCGAAATGAACCCTGCAGCTTCAGTTTCATCCAAGACACGCCGCACGACTCAGCCAGCACACCAGGATCAGTCCGGCTGGAGATTGGCCGCCGCAAGGAGCACGATGTCGTTTGGGTGCCGAAGCGGCGTGCATCGCTCGGCCAAGACATCTGCTGCACACGCGTCCAGCCGCTCCAACGCACGTTGGCGCTCGGACGTAAGGGGATAGATCGGCGCGACATTGGAGTTGCCAGATGCGTGCAGGAGGGAGCCAAAGAAATCGGGGTTCGGCAGGGCAGTCGCACTACTGGCTGGTAGGAACACGGGCACGAGCATCTCCCAACGCGGTAGCCCTTGGTCGTTCTGCCATCGGACCTTGTAAATGCCTAGAACCCCTTCTCGCGGTGCCCTCACATTTGCGTGCTCGCCACCGAATTCTGGCGACTTCGCGAACTTGACCATGTCAGCGAAGAATACGCTCGCAAAGTCCATCGAGATGTTTCTTTCGTCACGCGATGCGAGGCGACGGTCGACCGTGACGCGAACGATAGTTCGCCCGCCGAACTCGGAGTAGCGCCCGCGCATCTCCTCGGGCAGCTCTAGCACCAACACCCGACCGTCGTGCAACCTCTCACGAATCCGAATGTCTCGCCGCGGCAAGACGCCTTCGAGGAAGGAAAGAACCTCCTCTGGGCCGAAGGTATGAACTGCCGCGGTCGCATTGGGATCGTAGCCCTCGATGTGCGCGAACAGCTTGTCTTGCAGCGACTGCGACTCCTTGGCTCGTAGGATCGCTTCGTCGATCTCCGACTGACTGCGCTGGTCAATTTCCATGTCCCGGTTGTTGGCGAGTATCTGCGCGATGTCGACCCGCTCCAGCAGTGCACCGACAATCTCGGTCTCTAGCCCTTCGTGGAACTCCGAGCTAACGTCGGACATGTCACGGGCGATGTTAGAGACTCGATCGAGGAGCATGCCGAGGGCCTTGTTGTCGAAGCTATCTTGTGCGACGAGGTTGAACACGACCACCCGTTTGGTTTGCCCGTAGCGGTACAGGCGGCCAGCGCGCTGGACCAGGCGACGCGGGTTCCAAGGCAGATCGTAGTTGACGAGCATGTAGCAGCTATAGTGAAGGTTTATACCTTCGCCGCCTGCCTCGGTGGACACCATGAATTGTGCGGAGTCATTGAAGCCGTCAATGTGTCGGCGCTTCTCGTCGAGGTCCATGCTACCGTTGATCCAGCAGATGCCGCTGCCAGGATAGCGTTGCTCCAGCGCGGCGACCAGGTAGTCCTGCGTGGCGCGATACTCGGTGAACACGAGGAGCTTGAGGCCGCTGCCGTGCACGGGATCGACAATGCTTGTGAGGAACTCTTCGAGTTTCCAGTCGTCGTCTTTGACCACCTTGGCTCTTATGCAAAGCTCGTCGAGCATCTGCATCTCGTTGGCAAAGAACGGATCGACGCCGGTGCCAAGAGCCGAAACTTCGTCTGAGAGGTCATCCAAGTCGTCAGCGCCATCCTCACCGTCTGCGAAGGCGTCCTGAATCTCATCGAGTCGCTCCTTCGACAAGCCATTTGCTCCGTTAGCCAGTTCGCCCGTGAGCCTTGCACGACGCCGTTCTAACGCCCTTTCAATCGCGGCAATGCTCGACGATGCGAGCTTGCGGTACGTTGTCATAACAAAGCCGACGGCACGCCCGGTGACGCCGCCCGCGGCCGAGGCGGCGTAGCCGTTGCGGATGTAGCGGCGCAACTGCACGTCGAAGTCGCGTGCTTCCTCTGAAAGGGGTACCTCCACCAAGTTCGTCTCTTGGCCTCGGAAAATGAAGTTGCCGGATGCGTCGGTTACCAAGCTCTTTCGGTTGCGCAGCACGACTTCGGCTACCACCGACGGATCGCTCCACATCGCTGCGAATCGAGACCTGAGGTCCGGTCGTAGCAGCAACAGCACGTTGACGAACTGGTCCGTTTTACCTTGGTGGGGCGTCCCAGTCAGGAATAGGAGGCTATCGGTGAGATGCTGCAGCCGCTCAGCGAGGCGGTATCGCTGTGTCACTGCGGCTCGTTCGATTTTGCTTAGGTGGTGCGCTTCGTCGAAGATGATGACATCCCAAAAGCCCGAGTCTCCAAAGACGGTGCTATGCGTATCCGATTTGGCGCGATCAATTGAAATGATGACCTTGTGGAAGGACATCCAGTGTGCCGGTTGACTGATGTTGAAGTCGATGCCGTAGATGCGGAAGTCCTCGCCGAACTTGTAGCGCATTTCGTCCTGCCACTGCCGGACCATTCCGGCGGGGCAGACGACCAACACCCGTCGCGCCTGACGCCTCCGTTTCATCGCCGCGAGCAGCAATCCCACCTCGATTGTCTTGCCAAGGCCTACATCGTCCGCAATCAACCAATTGGCGTGGTCCGACGTCATGATGCGATGAACCAAGTCGACTTGGTGAGGTAAGGCGTCGACGTCCAATCGATCAAGCGAGCCCGTTACTTGATTCCAAGAGTCCAACGCATGCGCTAGGACCTTCAAGCGAAACGACTCAGGGTCACCCGCTCTATTGTTCGTATACTTCCACCGTGCGTCCCGGACTCGGACGAGGCGCTCGAAAGGCAACCAACGACTTTCGCCCGTGCTGTGCAACTGGACGAGAACCATCTCTCGACCTGCGATTTCGCGGTGTGCGACCACAGTACCCGTGCCTAAGGTTGTTCGGGTGTTGGATCGCGGCCGGTCTTGTACTACGTTACCCTTCCTGAACCCGTTACGCAGTTCCTCCACGCCATGCCAAATCTCCTCTTTACTGGAGCCCCAGCGAACCTTAACCCGCGAAGCGTCACTGCGGGTTTGGACAACTACGCCCAGCTTTCCGGGGTAAACGGTGGCATCTCGGTGAGCAACGAAGCAATCCTTTGTGATTACGAGACGGTTTGGATCTTCCTTCATGATAGCAACCGGTCCCCGTAGGCACGTGCCAAGCTCCGAATCACTTGGGCCACGTCATAGCCTCCGCTAAGTGGGCCGGTCGCTGCACGTGGTGGTCCGTACTGCTGTGTGTAGGACGGCAACATGAATGGTGCATAGCTCCTATCGGCACACTGCGCCCTTTCCAGATGGCAACGCTGGTCTTGACGTGAAAGAAGCCGCATCCAATCGTCACCTTCGGTGACCGCGGCTCGGAACGAAGCGAAACTTGCGAAGGACCCAACACCAAGCTCCCAAGGCGCGTACTCATCCCACTCCAAAGACCAAGCCGGGTCGATTACATTGGTCGCCTCGCACTGCGCCCGGTTCTCCACTAATTCGCGAGTATGCTCAAGCGTCAACGCTCCGCGATTGTACATAGGCATCCAGACTTGCTGGTGGTAGTCCCACCTGAAGGTCTCCCACCACCGCACATTTGTGTTCGACTCCCAGCAGCGACGGAACTCCAAGAACAGCAAGAGCTTGCCCCCGCACCACGCCCGATTGCGGAGCCATGGAATCCACTGACTAAGTCGGCGGACACTGCATGCGCTCAACAGGGCGTGGCACCGAGCGCGTTGTTCCTCCGTAATCGGCTCGACGTTTGCGAGCAGTTCGCCAATCTTGAGGTGACGCGTTATGTCCGTGATGGTGCGGTCAGGTGGGTACAGTGACTCGCTAAGCTCACTGCTGGCGTCGGTCGTTGGGTCAGGTTCCACCCAGTCTGACGTGGCGTCAAAGGTACTGTCAGACCATATATCCGCCTGGCTGCTATCTTCCAACTCGTCGAGGAAGTCGCTTGCGTTGTCTTCTTCTGGTTGCGGGATAGTGGTGTTCTGGTCGAACGAGAGCTCCAGGTGCTCGGGTAGCGACGGGTCGGGGCCAGCGGCGGAAGGAGCGTAAGGTTCCCAAGGGTCACTTTCGCGAGGCTCCGAACTGAGTGTATCGACAAAGTCATCATCTCGCCAGCCGTTTAGTTCCCGGTTGTTACCCATAATTGCTACTGTACCCTCTAACTCTGTTGGGCCGAGCCGGTGATGTTGGTGGCCAATCTCGACGAATCACAGCTTGGCAGAGCCCTTCGTCACTTGTCCTGGACCACCAGCGACTCTTGGCTGATTCACATTTCGGATTGTGCGTCCCCCTAGCTGCTGATGATCACCTCTTCCTGATCCGTAGGCACGTAGAAGTACGAGCCCGGCATGAAGTCGTAGCCGAGGTCGCCCAAGAGTCGCCGTTGTCTCGGTGTGCAGCGTTGGGCTACATCGGGGATTGCGCCGTAGTCGTAGCAGCGGACCCAGAGTTGGCAGTAGTTGTAGAGGAGCACCTTGCGGGCGGTGTTCGATTCGTTGCGGGAGGGGCCGTGCCAGAGGGCGTGGGGGAAGAGGCAAACGTCGCCGGCGTTGCCCATGAGTTGGGCGGCGCCGGGGGAGTAGGGGG
>VXSY01000186.1 GCA_009837725.1 Gammaproteobacteria bacterium
CTTCTGGCGATCGGCTATGTGCTCACGTTCATCTTCGAGGCGGACAATCCGTTGATCATCGTCGCGGTGCTGGCGCTCATGATCTCGGTCTCGGCGTGGATCGCGATGCGGCCGCTACAGCGACAGGGCATACGTGTGTACGGTGCAGTGGTCACGGCCCTCGGTGCCACGGGCCTCGCCGTGTTCGGTCTCGTGACCCAGTTGGTGCTGGACTTGGGCCGTTGGTTCGAACCGGAACTCACGGTGCCCATCGCCGGCATGATTTTCGCCAACTCCATGAACACGGTGAGCCTCACCGCCGAGCGCTTCCAATCGGAGATCGAACACGGCGCTGAGTTGATGGCGGCCCGCCGCGTCGCCCTCGACGCGGCCTTGATCCCGCAAATCAACAGCCTGCTTGCCGTGGGGCTCGTGGCCCTGCCCGGAATGATGACCGGACAGATTCTCTCGGGCGTCGATCCGCTTGTAGCCGCCCGCTATCAGATCGTGGTGATGTGCATGATCTTCGGCGCCGGCGGGTTGGCCGCCATCGGCTACCTCTTGCTCACCCGCCCGGACCAAGGCGCGTGACTCCGTGGCGCTACAGCCGCACCATCGTCTTGCCGAAGTTGCTGCCCTGCAACATGCCGATGAAGGCGTCGATGCTGCCGCCCAAGCCCTCGGTGACGCTCTCTCGATACTTGAGACGGCCTTGCTTGATCCAGCCCGACATTTCCTCGAGCGCTTCCTCCGCAGCGGGATGCGAGGCGGCGAGTTCCGAGAAGGCGAAGAACCGGTAGCCACCGGAACTGTTGTCGTTGCCGTCCTGGGACAGCACGGGCAAGCCCTCCGCCTTCAAGCGCTGTAGCGGCGTCGGCCGGCGCTCGGCACTGGTGAGGTTGTAGTGCGCGATGAAGCCGCAAATCGGCACTCGACAGCCGGGGTTCAGGAGCGGGATGACGGCTTCGAGCACGTCGCCACCGACGTTCTCGAAATAGATGTCCACCCCGTCCGGGGCGGCGTTTGCGAGTTCGGTGGCGAAGCTCGGAGCCTTGTAGTCAACGCAGGCATCGAATCCCAACTCATCGACGCACCACGCGCATTTCGCGGGGCCGCCGGCAATGCCGACCGCGCGTGCCCCCTTGATCTTCGCGAGCTGCCCCACGACCTGCCCCACCGCGCCGGAGGCGGCACTGACCACCACCGTTTCCCCGGCCTTTACCTTTGCGACCTTGAGGAGGCCCTGGTAGGCCGTGTAGCCGGTCATGCCGAGAACGCCCAGGGCCGTGGACGCCGGGCCCAGTGAGCCATCCCATTTCTGGATCGGTATTCCGGGGTTGTTCCACTGCACGTCGCTGGCGCTGGCGAGGCACTGCTCCTGCCAGCCGTAGTAGCCGACGACGAGGTCGCCCTCGTTCCACCCGTCGACGCGGCTCTCGGTTACTTCCGAGACCGTGCCGCCGATGACGGTGCGACCCTCGTTGTCGGCCGAGTTCATGAAGGTCGAACGCATGTAGGGATCGAGCGTCAGCCAGCGCGTTCGCAGCAGCATCTGGCCCGGACCCGGCGCCGGCGGTTCCTCGTGGACGATCTCGAAGTCCGAAGGCTTCGGCATTCCCTCCGGCACCCGCCGAAGCACGACCTTTCGATTGTTCGTTGCGCTCACGGGCAATTCCTCCTCATTGCATGGCCAAGGGTCAGCCGGACTTCGGCCAGGAGCCAGGGCCGCCTTTGCGGCGCTAACAGCCTGTCGGACTTAGCGCGCGCCCTTGGGGGGAGGGCGTCTCGCCCTCCCACGCGCCGCGAGGCGCGCTTCCGTTTGGGCGCCTTGATGCTGCACATTCGCTGGCAGGCCCAAGGAAGCGCGTGCCTGGCGGCACGCAGGGAGGGCGGGACGCCCTCCCTCCGAGGGCTTTGTGTTCTGGCGCTAGCCCCCACCCAACGTTCCTTCCGCTAGGGCTGCCGCCGCCCGCAAAGCGGCAACGGCGCCGCGCGGGTCTGCAACCCCCTTGCCGGCAATGTCGAACGCCGTGCCGTGGTCTACCGATGTGCGGATCAGCGGAATCCCCAGCGTCGCCGTGACGCTCTCGTGAAAGTTGTGAACCTTGATGGCGATGTGGCCTTGGTCGTGATACATCGCCAGCACCACGTCGAACTCGCCAGCGATGGCGCGGTTGAACACCGAATCCGCCGGCAGCGGCCCCACCACGTCCATGCCGGCGTCGCGTGCGGCGCGCACCGCCGGGGCGATGGCCTCGATCTCCTCTCGGCCGAGCAGCCCGCCTTCTCCGCCGTGCGGATTCAGCGCAGCGGCGGCGATGCGTACGTTCGGCAATCCCCATGCACACAGGGACTCGTGACAGAGCCTGAGCCGCTCCAGCACATTGTCGAAGGTGACAAAGCGCCCCGCCTCGATCAACGACTTGTGCGTGGACAGATGCACCACTCGCAGTCCCGGCGTCATCAGCATGGTGGCCGTCACCTTCGATCCAGTCAGGCGAGCAAGAATCTCCTGGTGGCCGATGTCGTCCACATAGCCGGCCGCGTGAATGGCCTCCTTGTGGAGCGGGCAGGTCATCATGGCGTCGATCTCGCCGGCCATCGCATCGCTAGCGCAGCGTTCCACGGCCCGCACCGCCGCTTCGCCGCACGCAGCCGCCACCTCGCCGACACGGAAGTCGTCGGGGCACGGGGTGTTCGTGTCAACGAGGTCGCATTCCGGAACCGTCAAGCCGGCCTGCCGCGCGCCGAGCCCAAGTGCCCAGCCGGGGCCATAGACAACGAATCGGGCATCGGGCCGGTTCTCGTGGTGCAGCGCTTTCACCAGCACCTCGGGACCGATGCCGGCCGGGTCCCCGAGGGTGACGCCGATGCAGGTTGCCGGCATTTTAGGCTAGCTGCCGAGCAGCTCGATGCCGTCCACGGCGAGACCGAAGCCCTCGAGACCCACGTAGTCCACCTCCCGCCCGGTGACGACGCGAATGCGGGTGACGCCGAGGTCCCGCACGATTTGCGCACCGACGCCGATCTCCAGCCAATCGCGATTGCGCCCATCGGCGCGGCTGGCGGGTTCTTCGGTCAGGTTGTCGAGGGGTACCCCGGCGAAACCGCTGCGGAGATAAATGAAGACGCCCCCGCCGAGTTCGCCCAAGCGCTTTAGCGCCGTCTGCAAGAGGTTGCTCTGATGGCTCGCTTGGGGGCCGAACACGTCCTCGATGAGCTTCTCGCGGTGGATGCGCACGGGCACGCTCGTTCCCGGGCCATGCTCGCCAAACACCAGGGCAAGGTGCTCGGCATCTTCGAAGCGGGTGCGGTAGGCGAGGGCGCGGGCGCGGCCGATGGCGGTGTGCACCTCGAACTCCCGCGTCCGCACCACCAGTTGCTCGCGGCGCTGCCGCCAAGCGATGAGATCGGCGGTGGAGATGATCTTGAGGTCATGCTCCTTCGCGAAGCGCATGAGTTCCGGCAACCGCTGGACGGTGCCGTCATCGTTCACAATCTCCGCCAAGAGCCCCACCGGCGCGCAACCGGCGGCGCGAGCGAGATCGATGGCCGCCTCGGTGTGGCCGGATCGCACCAGGACGCCGCCACGCCGCCCCACCAAGGGGAAGATATGGCCGGGCCGGACGAAATCGTCTGCCACCACGTTGCCACCCGAGAGAGCCACGGCGGTGGCGGCGCGTTCTTCGGCGGAGATGCCGGTGGAAAGCCCTTGCCGATAGTCCACGCTCACGGTGAAGGCGGTGGCAAGCGGCGCATCGTTGCGCGCCACCATGGGTTCGAGGTGCAGCCGCTTGGCGAGATCTTCCTCAAGCGGCGTGCAAAGGATGCCGCTGGTGTGTCGGATCATGAACGCCACCCGCTCCGGCGTTGCCTTGGACGCCGCCATGATGAGATCGCCCTCGTTCTCGCGATCGTCGTCATCCACCACCACCACCAACTCGCCACGGGCGACGGCGCCGATGGCATCGTCCACCGGGTCGAAATGCGGCGCATCGGGCGCCGGCGCAGGCGAGTTAGGGGGCATGGGCGAATCCCGGAATCCAACAATCCAGCAAGCGTAGCAGTTTCCTGCTGGCGAAGCCGCGCCAGCACGTTGGGGCCATCGGGAAGGTGCCATCGGACGGGCCTTTGGAGGGAAGGCATTCTGCCTTCCCTCCGAGGCCCGTCCCGAAGTCCGTCCCCTACGGCGCGCCCTGCTGGCGCGAACTGGTGGCCTTCGTGCTCGCGTTCGCTCGCAACTAGGCTGCTAGCATCCGTGCATTCGAGTTATCGAAGCCGCCGGACAAGCAGCCCATGACCAACCCCACCGTCCTCCACCTTCACTCCCGCCACACCGTCGGCGCCGTCAGCCCGCTCATCTTCGGCGGCTTTCTCGAGCACTTGGGCCGCTCCATTTACGAGGGTGTGTATGACCCCGGCAGCGTTCACGCAGATGCAGATGGGATGCGCACCGACGTCATCGAGGCGCTCCGGGAGCTTGGCCTTACCGTCGTCCGCTATCCGGGCGGCAACTTCGCCTCCGGCTATCACTGGCAAGACGGCGTGGGCCCCAAGGAGGCGCGCCCCCGCACAAGAGAACTCGCTTGGCAGTCCATCGAACCGAACACGTTCGGCACCGACGAATTCATCAAGCTCTGCCGCAAGCTCGATTGGCAGCCGATGCTGGCGGTGAATCTTGGCACGGGCACGCCGGAGGAGGCCCGCGACTGGGTGGAATACTGCAACTGCGAAGCCGGGACGCGCCATGCCGACATGCGCGCCGCCAACGGTGCGGCCGAGCCGTACGGTGTGCCCACCTGGTGCCTCGGGAACGAGATGGACGGCCCTTGGCAGCTCGGCCACGTTCCCGCCGAGCAGTACGCCATCCGCGCAAGCCAAGCCGCCAAGATGATGAAGGACTGCGACCGCTCGATCGAGACCGTGGCTTGCGGCTCCTCGGCACCTACCATGCCGACCTTTCCCGAATGGGATCGGACGGTGCTCGAGTCCCTCGGCGGACTTGCCGACTACGTGAGTCTGCACCGCTATGTCGGTAATCCCGACGACAACCCCGCCGAATATCTGGCGCTCTCGAGCAGCATCGATGCCCAGATCGAGGCCGTGGACGCCTGCGCCCGCTACGTTCAGGCAAAGCGGCGCTCGCCGGGGCGCGCGTACCTGTGCTTCGATGAGTGGAACGTGTGGTACCGCGCCCGAGGCGGGGCCCACAGCGACGGCCGCGGCAAGGTGGCACCGGCGCTCCTTGAAGAGCGCTACAACCTTGAAGACGCCCTTGTAGTGGCCATGTTCCTGATGAGCTTCATCCGCCACGCCGACAGCGTTCGGATCGCCAATCTGGCGCAGCTCGTGAACGTCATCGGCCCGGTGCTGACGCAAGGCGACGAGCTGCTCAGGCAATCCATCTTCCACGCCTTCCGCATGGTGTCGAGCCGCCGAACGGGGGTGTCGCTGCGGGGTGCTGTGGAAGGGCCAACGTACGAAAGCGAGCGCTATGGCAACGTGCCCTTCCTCGACCACGCAGCCATCATCGATGGCTCGAAGCTGCACGTATTCGCCATCAACCGCCAACTCGACGACCACATGCCCCTAACCGTGGCATTTGCCGATCACGCCATCGCCCGCGTGCTCTCATCAGAAATCCTGCACGCCGACCTCAAGGCCGAGAACACCTTCGAGCACCCCGACGAGGTGCGAGCCATCCCCTTCGACGGCTGGAGCGCCGACGGCAACGCCAACGCCACCATGCCACCGCACTCCTTGGTGGCAACCACCTTCGAACTGGCTTGAGTGGACGCTTCCCCGAAATCGGCCCTAGTGTACTGTCTCCAATAGAACAGGTTTTATGGACGCATCGGCGATTGCGGTTCTAGCGCGGTCGACCTTGGCGATGATCTCGGCGA
>VXSY01000097.1:0-7039 GCA_009837725.1 Gammaproteobacteria bacterium
GCATGTTTCCGCAATGCGTCGCCTTTCGGGAAGGTGCGCGCAACAACTTGGCAGACAGCCTTCAAGGAAGGCTGTGCGACGCTAGTGCACAAGAAGCCCCGCAGGGCTGACCGTCAGCGTCCCACCTGTGTGGTGCGGGCTGCCATGATGAAGTCGTTGCGGTGCAGGCCGCCGATGGTGTGCGTCCACCAGCTTACGGTGGCGGCACCCCATTCGATGGTGATTTCCGGGTGATGGTCGGCGGCATCCGCCAGCTCTCCGACGCGGTTCGCAAATGCAAGGGCCCCGGCGAAGTTCGGGAACGCAAAGCGGCACGTCAAGCGGTCTATGCCAGCGACCGACGCGACCGTCCATTCCGGAAGATCGGCCAAGAGACTCGCGGCCTCTTCCGCCGCCACCTTCGGACTGCCCGGGCGACACGCCACGCAGTCTTCCCGCGCGAGTTCCGAGGCCGGCTCATCCATTGGGCGACTTTACCAGGACGCAGCCCTCGGGGGCGAGGGATCCAACTTCCACACCCCCGTCCGGCCACTTCAGCGATAGAACTCGACGTGAAACCTCACCTTCCCCAACGGCTCCACCTCGTGCTCGACCCCTGGCTCGACGATGCCGGGGTTGCCGGCAGCCAGCGTGAACTCGCCCCCCCGTGAGCCGAGAACGCGATACAAGAGCCGACCTCGCGAAACGACGATCCGGCCCCAGACGCCAGACTTTGTCCGATGCGCCTTCGTGAGCCCAGCGGGGATCGTCCCTTCGGTGAACTCCGGGGTCTGCCGATAGAAAGAAACGGACGGCGGAAGAGTCTTCACCAAGCGCCCGACGGTGTTCGGGTTCGCGAAGCCTCGCGGATTCGACCTGCAGTCGTCAATGCCAATCGCACGTTGGAGGAGCGGCTGGCAGCCACGAAGATGATCGTCGCCGCAGAAGAACCGACTCCAACCGTGCTCGGCATTCTGATGCTGAGCCCGAAGCCGACACGCTTCCTGCCCGGCGCCTATGTGCAGTTTCTTCGCTTCAACGGCACCGAGCGCCATGATCCCATTGAAGACAACCTGCGATGCGATGCCCCTTTGCCGGACATCATTCGCGACCTTGACGCCACCATGCGCGCCCACATTCGCACTTCCGTAGAGGTCGGCACCGGAACCACCGAGGTGCGTCGCGCCACCTACGCGCTGACTGCCTTGCAGGAACTGGTTCGCAACGCCGCCATGCACCGCACCTACGAAGGCACGAACAGCCCAATCCACGTGAGCTGGTTCGAGGACCGCGTCGAGATCATCAGTCCTGGCGGCCCCTACGGCGACGTTTCCGCGGCCAACTTCGGCCAGCCCGGCATCGTCAGCGCCCACGCCAGACCTAGCCGCGCCTACCGGGCGCCGTACCACCACCGCCTCGAGGCCCAACCGCTCCATACGCCTAACGGTCAACGTGAGACATCGTCGATTCCGCCTGTGGGACGAATGTTCGTGTGTCGGGTTGACGCCCGCGCTGGCCACGGTCCGCCATCATGTCTTGCCCGCGCGTCGCACGAGCATCCAACCCTACACGCGACTCATCCGGCTCCCACCGAGCAACGATCCGCGTGCCGCACGCACGACGCTGGAGTCCGGCCCAGCGTAGGAAGTCGCCCATTGGTGCGCGGGACGAACGTCTGTGTGTCGGGCACGACGGGCGTTGCGAGTTGCCGATGACAGCATATATGCTGTCAACCGACTTGGCCGGTCGGTTGTGGTGTGCAGCAGCGAATCGTGGTTGACACGAACGTCCTAGTCTCCGCGATTCGGTCTGCTGACGGTGCCGCTCGCGAGGTATTGCGTCGGTGCTTGAATGGCGACGCAGAGCCGTTAATCGGCAATGCGCTGTTCTTGGAGTACGAGGATGTTCTTTCGAGGGACAGGTTGTTCGAAGGGGCTGGCATCAACGCGGAAGAGCGTTCCGCGTTGCTCGATGCCGTGCTCAGCGTTTGCCGGTGGACCAACGTCGCGTTCCTGTGGCGACCCAACCTGCCCGACGAAGCGGACAATCACTTGATCGAGCTGGCGGTCGCAGGCAATGCCGACTGGATCATCACGCGCAACACGAGGGACGTGGCGGGAGGCGAACTGAAGTTCGACAGTTTCGGCGTCCTTACTCCCGATGCGTGGCTACGACAGGATGAGGATTGAATGGCGACGTTGACGATTCGGCTGCCCGATGCGCAGCGCGACCGGCTTGCGGCGATGGCGGCACGGCAGGGCATCAGCCTGAACAAGCTGATGCAGGAACTCTCCGTGCGCGCACTCGCCGAACATGACACAGAGATGCGCTTTCGGATTCGCGCGGCGCGCGGCGACTTGCGCAAGGGATTGAAGCTGCTCGATAAGCTCGATTCCTCGTAGCAAAGTTTGTCCCGGTCCTCGGGCATGTATCGGAGCCGGGCGGCGGGTACCCGCAATCAGGACGGACTATAGACTTCGCTTCGACAATGCCGCCACTCCGCCACGGCGCGAGCAGCAGCTTGCCGATGTGCCATTCAGATGTAAGGCTGCTACCGCCGACGCTTTCGCAGTTCTTCCAAAGTGCGTTGTTGCGCCGTGGCCGCCGCCAGTTGGGCGGCCGCCGCACCGTACTCGATTTCGGCCGCCGCGTTCTCCAAGGCGTTTTCAGCTTGGCGTTGGGCTTCCAGGGCTGCTGCTTCGTCGATGTCTTCCGCGCGCAAGGCGGTGTCGGCCAGGACCGTGACGATACCGGGTTGGACTTCCAGGTAGCCGCCAGAGGCGTAGAAGACTTCCTCTTCGCCGCCCGACTGGGTCAGGCGGACTACGCCGGGGAGGATGCCGGTCAGCAAGGGGGTGTGGCCGGGGAGGATGCCGAGTTCGCCCAAGGAGCCCTTGAGGGAGACCATCGTCACTTCGCCGGAGAAGATCTCCTGCTCGGCGCTGACGATGTGGCAGTGCATGGTGGTGGCCATTGGTTTGGACTCCTCTCTTTCTGGCCTGGCCCTCTAGAGCGTCTTCGCCTTTTCGCGGGCGGCTTCGATGGTGCCGACCATGTAGAAGGCCTGTTCGGGCATGTCGTCGCATTCGCCGTCCAAGATTGCCTTGAAGCTGCGCACCGTGTCCTCGCGGCTGACGTAATCGCCGGGCTGGCCAGTGAACTGTTCCGCCACGAACATGGCCTGGCTGAAGAACTGCTGCATCTTGCGGGCGCGATAGACGAGGGCCTTGTCTTCCTCGGAGAGTTCGTCCATGCCGAGGATGGCGATGATGTCCTTGAGTTCCTGATAGCGCTGCAACACCTGCTGGACGCCGCGGGCCACGTTGTAGTGCTCGGCGCCGACGATGTTCGGGTCTAGCTGGCGGCTCGTGGAGTCCAAGGGGTCCACCGCCGGGTAGATGCCGAGGTCGGTGATGGCTCGGTTCAGCGTGATGGTGGAGTCGAGGTGCGCGAACGTGGTGGCTGGCGACGGGTCCGTGAGGTCGTCCGCCGGAACGTAGATGGCCTGCACCGAGGTGATGGAGCCGGTCTTGGTGGTGGTGATGCGCTCTTGCAGGATGCCCATCTCTTCGGCGAGGTTCGGCTGGTAGCCCACCGCCGACGGCATCCGTCCGAGCAGCGCCGAGACTTCCGTCCCGGCGAGCGTGTAGCGGTAGATGTTGTCCACGAACAGAAGCACGTCACGGCCTTCGTCGCGGAACTTTTCGGCGAGGGTGAGGCCCGTGAGGCCCACGCGCAGGCGGTTGCCGGGGGGCTCGTTCATCTGGCCGAACACCAGCGAGAGCTTGTCGAGGACGCCGGCTTCCTGCATTTCGTAGTAGAAGTCGTTGCCCTCGCGGGTGCGCTCGCCAACACCGGCAAACACCGAGAGGCCCGAGTGCTCGATGGCGATGTTACGGATGAGCTCGAGCATGGTCACCGTCTTGCCGACGCCGGCGCCGCCGAACAGGCCCACCTTGCCGCCGCGGGCGAACGGGCACATGAGATCGATCACCTTCACGCCGGTTTCGAGCAGCTCGTTGCCGCCCTTTTGGTCCTCGTAGGCTGGCGCCTTGCGGTGGATGGGGAGCTTTTCGCGGGCGTTGATGGGGCCCTTCTCGTCGATGGCGTTGCCGAGCACGTCCATGATGCGGCCGAGGGTCTCTTCGCCCACCGGAATCGAGATCGGGCCGCCGGTGTTGGAGACGGCAAGGCCCCGCGACATGCCCTCGGACGAGCCCATGGCGATGCAGCGCACCACGCCGTCGCCGAGCTGCTGCTGCACTTCCAGAGTGAGCCCGGTTTCGGTGACGCTCAAGGCGTCATAGACCTTCGGCACCTCTTCCCGGTCGAACTCGACGTCGATGACCGCGCCGATAATCTGCACCACCTTGCCGCTTGACATGCTTGACCTCTCGAATGTGTCCGTGGGGGCGTTGTTTCGCGCCGCTTGCCGTCAGACCGCCGCGGCACCGCCGACGATCTCGGCGATTTCCTGCGTGATGGCTGCCTGACGGGCGTTGTTGTAGAGCAGATTCAGCTCCGTGACGATCTCTTCGGCGTTGTCGGTGGCGTTTTTCATCGCAATCATCCGCGCCGCCTGCTCGCAGGCCGTGTTCTCGACCACCGCCTGATACACCTGCGACTCGACATAGCGCTGCACCAGCCCCTCGATGAGGGCGCGGGCGTCCGGCTCGTAGAGATAGTCCCAGGCGTGCTTAAACTCGTCGCCGTCGGCTGGCGCCAAGGGCAGCAACTGGCGGAGGAAGGGGCGCTGGGTCATGGTGTTGACGAATTCGTTGCTGGCGATCTCGAGCCGGTCGATGCGACCCTGCTCGAAGGCATCGAACATCACCTTCACACCGCCGATGAGATCGGCCACTTCCGGCGTTTCGCCCACGTCCGCCACCGTTGCCGACACCGTGCCACCCACCGAACGGAAGAACTGCAGCGCCTTGTTGCCGACAAGCGCCATCTCCGCCTCGACGCCGCGCTCGCTCCAGGTCTGCATCTCGCGCAGCAGCAGCCGGAACAGATTGACGTTGAGGCCGCCGCAAAGACCGCGATCGGTGGAGACGACGATGTAGCCGATGCGCTTCACCTCGCGCTCGTCCATGTACGTGTGCCGGTGTTCTGGGCGGGCGTTGGCGAGATGGCCGATCACTTGGGCGATGCGGCGCGAATAGGGACGACCCTCGCGCATCTTGTCCTGGGTGCGGCGCATCCGGCTCGCCGCCACCATCTGCATGGCGCGGGTGCTCTTCTGCGTCGTCTGGACGCTGCCGATCTTCTTCTTGATTTCCTGGCCTGCCGCCATGCTCTTGCTTCCGCTTGTTCCCGTTCGTCTCGTTGCCCGCGCGCCCGTCAGGGCGCGCCGCTACTCGTAGGTGTGACCTTTCTTGAACTCCTTGATGGCGCTCTCCATGTACTCGACGATCTCGTCGGTGTGATCGCCCGTGGCGGTGATGTTGGCCATCCACTCGCCGTGCTCGGAGTTCATGTAGGCAAGGAGATCGCGCTCGAAGTCGAGCACCCGCTCCACCGGCACGTCTTCGAGATAGCCTTCCGATGCCGCGAAGAGCGCAAGCCCCATCTCCGCCACCGACATGGGCGAATATTGGTTCTGCTTCATCAGCTCTTCGACCCGGGCACCGTGGTCGAGCTGGCGGCGCGTGGCTTCGTCGAGGTCTGAGGCGAACTGGGAGAACGCCGCGAGCTCTCGATATTGCGCGAGGGCGAGCTTGATGCCGCCGGAGATCTTCTTGATGAACGGCACCTGCGCCGAGCCGCCGACCCGGGAGACCGAGATGCCCGGGCTCATGGCGGGGCGGATGCCAGAGTTGAAGCGGTCGAGCTCCAGGAAAATCTGTCCGTCGGTGATGGAGATCACGTTGGTGGGCACGAAGGCGGACATGTCGCCAGCCTGCGTCTCAATGATCGGCAGCGCGGTGAGCGAGCCGGTCTGGCCCTTCACTTCGCCGTTCGTCTGCTGCTCGACGTAATCCGCGTTCACTCGCGATGCGCGTTCGAGCAGACGGGAGTGCAGGTAGAAGACATCGCCCGGATACGCTTCGCGCCCCGGCGGACGGCGCAGCAGCAGGGAGATTTGCCGGTATGCCCATGCCTGCTTCGTCAGGTCGTCGTAGATGATTAGGCAGTCTTCGCCGTGGTCGCGGAAGAACTCGCCCATGGCGCAGCCGGAGTAGGGCGAGATGTATTGCATCGGCGCCGGTTCCGAAGCGGAGGCGGCGACGACGATGGTGTGCTCCATAGCGCCGTTCTCCTCGAACGTGCGCACGATGTTGGCGATGGTGGACATCTTCTGGCCAATGGCGACATAGATGCACTTGATGCCGGTGCCTTTCTGGTTGATCACCGCATCGACGGCGATGGCGGTCTTGCCGATCTGCCGGTCGCCGATGATGAGCTCGCGCTGGCCGCGGCCGATGGGCACCATGGAGTCGATGCACTTGATCCCCATCTGCACCGGCTGGTCCACCGACTGCCGGGCGATGACGCCGGGCGCCACTTTCTCGATGGGCGCGGTTTCGGTGGCGGCGATGGGCCCCTTGCCGTCCACGGGTTCACCCAGGGCATTCACGACGCGGCCGAGCAGTTCGCGCCCCACCGGCACTTCGAGAATGCGCTTGGTGCAGCGTGCCGTCATGCCTTCCGAGAGGCCCTCGTAGTCGCCGAGCACCACCACGCCCACGGAGTCGCGCTCGAGGTTGAGCGCCATGCCGGTGACGACTCCGCCACTCTCGGCACCGGGGAACTCGATCATCTCGCCGTATTGCGCCTCGGCGAGGCCGTGCACCCGGACGATGCCGTCGGAGACGCTGACGATGGTGCCCTCGTTCTGCGCCTCGGCCGTGACATCCAGATTGTGGATGCGGCTCTTGATGATGTCGCTGATTTCCGAAGGATTCAGTTGCTGCATGGTCGTTGTGCCCTGTCCTTGCGCGCCCTACGGGCGCGTTGGAAGTTTCGCGGGGGGGCCAGCGGGGAAAAGGGGACCGATAGCATCTGGAGGTTGGTAGGCGCGGCGCGGGGGGTGTTTGGAGGGGGGCGCGGCCCCAGC
>VXSY01000097.1:7049-45213 GCA_009837725.1 Gammaproteobacteria bacterium
CTGCTGGCAAATGGAGACGAATCGAATCGTCATGTTCGAAGGAGCGCCTCGGTGAGTTTGGCGATGCGGCCGCGCACGCTGCCGTCGATCACGGTGTCGCCGGCGCGGATGATGGCGCCGCCGACGACGGTCTCATCGACGCGGGTTTCCACTTCGATTTCTTGGCCGAAGCGCTCGGTGAGTCCGTTGACGAAGCCCTTGAGCTGGTCCTCGGTGAGTTCCACGGCGCTGACGATCTCGACGTCCAGGGTGCGCTCTGCCGCAGCCTTCAGCGCTTCGAATTGGCTGGCGACCTCGGCCATGATGTCGAGGCGCTTGTTGTCCGCGAGCACGTGAACGAAGCGGCGGGCGTCGGTGCCGAGTTCGTCGCCCAAGAGATCGATGATGCGATGTGCCTTGGCTGGGCCGGGCAACGCCGGCGAGGCGATGAGCTGCCGCACTTCGTCCTCCGCTGCGGCCGCGGCCAGGCCCGCGAGCCAGCGCGACCATTGGTCGAGCCGATCCGCCTCGCGGGCGATCTCGAACGCGGCCCCGGCGTAGGGGCGAGCGAGGGTTGCGGTCTCCGCCACTTGCCTAGAGCTCCGCCGCCAGCTTGTTCAAGAGGGCGTCGTGCCGGGAGCGGTCAAGGTCGCCTTCGACGATGCGTGAGGCGCCGGCGATGGCGAGTTCGGCCACGCGCCCCCGAAGCGCTTCGCGGGCTCGGTTCATCTCCTGCTCGATGTCCGCCTGGGCGGCTTCGAGGATGCGTTCCCGTTCGGCTTGTGCCACGGTTTTCGCCTCTTCCACCATTTCGGCGGCTTGGCTGCGGGCCTGCTCGACGATTTGGCGGGCCTCCGTTCGGGCACCGTTCAGATGCTCTTCGACGCGGGCCTCGGCATGTTCGAGGTCTCGCTGCGCCTTTTCGGCGGCTTCGAGCCCGTCTGCGATGGTCTTCTGCCGTTCCCGCATGGCGGAAATCAAGACCGGCCAGATGAACTTCCAGCAGGTCCAGACGAACACGGCGAAGGCCAGCGTTTGGCCGATGAGAGTCGCCGTGATGTTCATGTCGTCTCCTCCTTAAGGCGCGGCTGCCGTCGCGCGTGGGCGAGGGAAAAGAGGTCGCCTTACGTCAAGCAACCACGAACATCACGTACAGCGCGACGCCGACGCCGATGATCGGCACCGCGTCCACGAGGCCCAGGATGATGAAGAGCTGGGTCCTGAGCGTCGGCAAGAGTTCCGGCTGGCGGGCCACGCCTTCCATGAACTTGCCGCCGAGCAGGCCGACGCCGATGGCGGCGCCGACGGCGCCGAGGCCGATCATGAGGCCAGCGCCAATGTACAAGAGAACTGACATCTCCACGGTTCGCTTAACTCCTTTCGGTGGGGTTGTGGGTTGTTGGGTTCAGTGGTCTTCCTCCGTGTCGTGCGCCTGGGCGAGGTACACCACCGTGAGGACGGCGAAGATGAACGCCTGCAGAGTGATGATGAGGACGTGGAACATGGCCCAGGCCCATTGCAGCGCGGCGCCGAAGACGCCGATGACGATGCCGCCGTACATGAGGGCGATGAGGATGAAGATCATCTCGCCGGCGTAGAGGTTGCCGAACAGCCTGAGCCCCAGCGAGACGGGTTTGGCGAGCAGCGTGACGCCTTCCAGAATCAGGTTGATGGGCGCGAGGATGACGATCAGCAGCCCCCGCACCACCGGGTTACCGCCCTTCGGGGCCTCGAACGGGTGGCAGAGAAGCTCTTTCAGGAAACCGCCGATGCCCTTGACCTTGATGCTGTAGAAGATCACGAGGATGAAGACGGCCAGCGCCATGCCGAGGGTGATGTTGGGGTCGGTGGAAGGCACCACCTTCATGAACTCGACGCCCATGAGCTTGGCGGCTTCGGGAATCCAGTCCACCGGCACCAGGTCCATCAGGTTCATCAGGAACACCCAGACGAAGATGGTGAGCGCCATGGGCGCGATGAGGTCGTTGCGATGCTGGAAGATGCTTGAGACGGTGTCGTCGATGAAGTCGACGATCATCTCGACGGCGTTCTGCAAGCCGCCCGGGACGCCGGCGGTGGCTCGACGGGCGGCGATACCGAACACGACGCAGAAGACTGCCCCCAAGGCCACCGCCCACCCCATCGAATCGACGTTGATGGACCAGAAGCCCATATTCGCCGCCTGATCGGCGTTCTCGGCGAAGCCCCACGTTCCGTCCGGATGCCGGCCGTAGGTGAGGTTCGTGAGGTGGTGCTTGATGTATTCGCCGCTCGATTCGGCCATATCGCGTCTTGCGCCTTACGCTCCTGATCGACGCCCCGGAATCGTTCCCGCGGCCTTGTTCTTGCAAGGGGCGCCCATGGCGCTCCTCACTCTCCCGCTCTGCCCCGGCCAATCAGCGCTGGCGCGAGCAATTGCCCCACCAGCGCGGCAACGAATCCGCCGAGAAATGCCGCTGCCTGCACGCCGACCAAGAATCCCGCCACCGCGAGAGCAGAGGTCAGCGCCACCTTGGCAAACCAGCGCGCCAAGAGGCCGTATGCCTCCGCCGTCGCGCTGGTGGCCTTGGTGCGGCTAACCGCCCATGCGTACCAGGCTTGAGGCAGCACCACCGCCGCCCCGCCGAGCATTGCACTGGCGGCACAGTAACCGGCCATTTCCACCGAAGCGCCCGCCGCAATCGCCGCAGCCACCCCGGTTAGCCCTGCCTGGACGAGCACCACCAGCCAAGGCACTTGCACTTACCCGGACTGCCTGCGGATGGACCCGGCCCCAACCGGTCCCTGCGCGACCTCGCCCCGAAGGAGGGCACGCCAGCAGAGGATCGATGTGGACGAAGTTCGGTAGATCAGGCCGAACCGGTGTGCGAAGCGGCGCGCATTATACGGTCGGGTCTTCCGTGCTTCAACGCTTTTGGCGGAGAAGAGTCGTGGGATATCGGAAGGTGGTGGGGACCTTCCCTAGCGCCCTGACGCGTGCGTTGGCAGTTCACTGCGCGAATTGCTGGCCTACGGGTCTCGCCTTGTGCGAGCGTCGTCGAGAGAGCGTCTTGGTTTGCCCCGTGCGGAGCTCTGCAGTCGGCTCAGGATGGCATCGAGCTCGTCCATGCTGGCGTAGCGGATGACGACACGGCCAGCACCGGTTCGGCGATTGAAGCCGATAGAGACCGGGGCGCCTAAGCGTTCGCCAAGTTCGCGCTCCAGGCGTTGGGTGTCGGCGTCCGGCTGAGGCGACCGTTTCGAGGTGCGTTTGTCGGCCAGCAGCGTTCGCACCAAGGCTTCGGTTTCGCGCACCGACATGTTTCGCTTGACCACCTGCGCCGCTGCGCTGGCTTGGCTTGCGAGTGGCAACGGGAGTAGGGCGCGGGCATGGCCCATCTCTAGCTCGCTGGCGAGCAGCAGTTGCCGCACTTCGGGAGCGAGCTTGAGGAGGCGCAACAGGTTCGCCACGGCGGTGCGTGACTTGCCGACCGCGTCCGCAACTTCCTGCTGGGTAAGGGAATGCTCTTCGATCAAGCGCTTGAGCGCGGCGGCTTCCTCAAGCGCGTTCAAGTCCTCGCGCTGGATATTCTCGATCAGCGCCACCGCCATCGCGTCGCGGTCGCTGATGCTGCGCACCACTGCGGGAATGGTCTCGAGGCCGGCAAGCTGGGCCGCTCGCCAGCGACGCTCGCCAGCGACGATCTCGTAGCCGCCGGACTCGCGGGGCCGGACGATGATGGGCTCGATCACGCCCTGGGCGCGAATCGACTGTGCCAGTTCCTCCAAGGCGTCCGGATCTACCGTGCGGCGGGGTTGGTGCGGACCGGAATACACCGTGTCGAGGGGCAGGTTCGGGTACAGGCCTGAACTCGCTGACGCATGCGCGCCTTCGCCGGAACCCTCGGGGCGGGCGAGCAAGGCTTCGAGGCCGCGATTCAGCCCGCGCCGACGAACCACGGGCCGCTCCGGCGGCTTCACGACGCCTCCTTCATGCTGCTCTCGCGGCGCCGTCGCAGTTCCGCCGCCAAGGCGAGGTAGGCAACCGCACCGCGGCAATGGCGGTCGTAGAGGATGGCGGGCAAGCCGTGACTGGGCGCTTCGGCAAGGCGAACGTTGCGGGGGATGACCGTGCGGTACACGCTGTCGCCGAAGTACTCGATGAGCTGACGCGATACGTCGCGAGTGAGGCTGTTGCGCGGGTCGTACATGGTGCGCAGGATGCCCTCCACTGCCAGCGTGGAGTTGCCGCTTTGGCGCACGCCATCGATGGTGTCGAGCAAGGCAGAAAGCCCTTCGAGGGCGTAGTACTCGCACTGCATCGGGATCAGCACCGCGTCTGCCGCCATCAGTGCATTCAGCGTGAGCAGGCTCAAGGACGGCGGGCAGTCGATCAGCACATAGTCGAAGGCCTGGGCCGAAGTGTCTAGGCGTTCCCGAAGCCGGTGCGCGCGCTGTTCCTCCTCGTGCAGGCGGACTTCCGCCGCGGTGAGGTCGCCGTTGGCGGGCACGAGCTGGAAGCCGGTAGCGCATTCTCGGTACACGTCGCTGTCCGCGGCGGCGTCCATGAGCCACTCGTAAGCCCCGGTGTCGAGCTCGTTCTTGTCCACTCCGGCACCCATGGTGGCGTTGCCCTGGGGGTCCATGTCCACCAGCAATGTGCGGGCGCCGGTCAGGGTGAGGGAGGCGGCAAGGTTGACGCTGGTGGTGGTCTTGCCGACGCCGCCCTTCTGGTTCGCCACGGCGATCCGGTGCGCGCCTGGGGCTTCGGACGATACCGGCGCGGACGCGTCGGTCACGACCGCTCCCCTGGCGAGTCGTCGCGACAAATCGCTACGACATGCGACTCGCCGGTGCGGACTGCCTCGACAATACGTCCGCCCGGAAACAGCGACGGCGCAAGTGCACGCCTCGCCTGCAACAGCGCCACGCCGTCGGGGCGCAGCAGGCGCCTCTGCAGCGGCCACGCCTCGGGCGGCGACGCAACTGCGCGTGCCGTGGCGACATGGAACGTGCCGGCCGCAATGGTGTTGGCATCGGCAATGCAGACCGTCGCGTTCGAGAGGCCGAGTTCGATCACCGCCTGACGCAAGAAACGCCCCTTCACCTCGCCGCGCTCCACCAGCGTGACATGAACGTCAGGTCGCGCTATCGCAAGCGGTATGCCCGGAAATCCAGCCCCGGAGCCTACGTCCACAAGGTGCCAGCGACAGCCATCCTGCTGCGGAACGTCGGGTAGGGGCGGCGATCGAAGGAATGCCTGGAGCGAGAGGCTGTCTTCGATGTGGCGCCTCTCCAGCTTGCCGAGGTCCCGTGGGCTGACGAGGTTCCGCACCTTGCCCCAGCGGCGCACCAAGCTCGCGTATTGCGCGAGCAAGGCGTCCACGCCGTCGATGTCGGGGGCCACGATGGCCACTGCCGTTAGGCCCGCTGCGCTTGATCGTCGGCCGTGTTGTCCGCCTCGGCGTTACGGCGTGAGTACACGCGCAGCAGCGAAAGCGCCGCCGGAGTGATCCCCGGAACGCGTGATGCTTGCGCCACCGTAGCCGGCAGTCGCTCGCGCAACCGCTCGCGCACCTCGTTCGAGAGCCCAGCCACCGAGGCATAGTCGAAGTCCGACGGCAGCGGCGCGTTGTCGTCTTCCCGGCTCTGTTCGATCTCTTCGTCCTGGCGGCGGATGTAGCCGGCATATTTGGCTTCGATCTCGACTTGAGCAAGCGCTGCTTCGTCTGCCGATACGCCAGCCCCAAGCAGCGACGCGGCGGTGATGGTCGGTCGCTTGAGGAGGTCAAGCAGCGTCGCGTCTTTCGCCAACGCCTCTCCGCTCCGCCGTTCGAGCGCGAGTGCAAGGTCGCTGCCGGGGTGAACGCGCTGTTCATGAAGCTCGTGCCGCAAGCGGGCGATGCGCTCCCGCCGATCGGTGAATACCTGCCAGCGCGCGTCGCCCACCACCCCGAGTTCACGCCCGACCGGCGTTAGGCGGAAGTCGGCGTTGTCCTGGCGCAGCCGGAGCCGGTACTCGGCGCGACTGGTGAACATGCGATACGGCTCGCTGGCGCCCAGGTTGATGAGGTCGTCCACCAAGACACCGATGTAGGCCTCGTGCCGCGCCGGACACCATGGCGGCTTGCCGGCGGCGGCGCGACCGGCATTGATGCCGGCGAGCAGGCCCTGCGCGGCGGCTTCTTCGTAGCCGGTGGTGCCGTTGATTTGGCCGGCGAAGTAGAGCCCTTCAATCACTTTGGTCTCAAGCGACGGCGCCAGGTCGCGGGGGTCGAAGAAGTCGTACTCGATGGCGTAGCCGGGACGGGTGAGCCGCGCCTGCTCGAAGCCGCGAATGCTGCGCACGGCGCAAAGCTGCACGTCGAACGGCAGGCTGGTGGAGATGCCGTTGGGATAGAGCTCGGGCGTATCGAGCCCTTCCGGCTCGACGAACACCTGATGGCTCTGGCGCTCCCGGAAACGCACCACCTTGTCCTCGATGGAGGGGCAGTAGCGTGGCCCCACGCCTTCGATGGCGCCGCTGAACATGGGTGAGCGATCAAGCGCCGCGCGAATGATCTCGTGCGTGGCCGGATTCGTGTGCGTGATGTGGCACGGCATCTGGCGCGGATGGTCGTCGACGCTTGTCAGAAACGACAGCGTCGGCCGCGGCTCCGCGCTCGGCTGCACTTCCATGGCCGAGAAATCGACGCTGCGACCGTCGATGCGCGGCGGCGTGCCGGTCTTCAGCCTACCGACCCTGAGCGGCAACTTCCGGAGACGCTCCGCCAACCGGTTCGACGGTGCATCCCCTGCCCGCCCTCCGGGGGAGGTATCGAGACCGACGTGAATGCGCCCGCCGAGAAACGTGCCCGTGGCAAGCACGACGCGATCCGCCCTGAACCGAAGCCCCATCGCGGTATCGACGCCGCGTACCTTGTCGTCTGCCACCCAGAGGTCCACCACCGGCTGCTGGAACAGCGACAGGTTCGGCTGCGACTCGACCGCGCGACGCACTTCGCCGCGATACAGGCTGCGATCGGCCTGCGCCCGGGTGGCGCGCACCGCCGCGCCCTTGCTCTCGTTCAGCGTGCGGAACTGGATGCCGGCACGATCGCCGGCCACGGCCATCGCCCCGCCTAGGGCATCGACCTCGCGCACCAGATGCGACTTGCCGATGCCGCCGATGGCCGGATTGCAGGACATTTGACCGATGGTTTCGATGCTTTGCGTGAGCAGCAGCGTCGAGGCACCCATCCGCGCGCTCGCGAGCGCCGCCTCGACGCCAGCATGGCCGCCGCCGATCACGACGACATCGAACCGTTCCGGGTGGATGATCACGCTCGTTCCGCCAAGCACGCAAAGCGAACCGGCAACTATACGGCCTAGAGGGCGTCGTTAGGAACTTCCGAGCCGTTCAGCATGGACGGGCCCGCACAAGGGGGCCCTTGCGGCGCGATAGACTGGCGCTGCCCACACTCCGAGTTTCTGCTCGCATGGAACAATGCCTTGGGCGTTTTGACGAATCAAGCTGCAGATAAACAGCCGGCGTCTTCGACCGAAGGCAAGGGCGTTTCCCGAAGGACGGCGGTGAAGGCAGCCCTTCCAACGCTTGCCGGATCATTCCTTGCGCTAGTGGGCAGGCGCACGCACCCCAGGACCGACGAGGCCGCGAACATGGCGAAGGCGATGAGTTCTCCCACACATCTTTCGACGACGGCGCAGGCGGCGCTGATTCGCTCTAGCGAGCTTGCCAGCCAAGAGTTGGTGGCACTATATCTCGATCGGATCAAGCGCTTCAATCCGGCGATAAATGCGGTGGTGGCGCTGGCCGCGGATGCGCAGGAGCGGGCGAAGGATGCCGATCAAGCGGTCGCGGATGGCGGCGCACTCGGGCCGCTGCATGGCGTGCCGATGACCATCAAGGACTGTTTCGACACAGCCGGCACGGTTTCCACTTGGGGGACGCTTGGGCGCAAGGATTTTGTGCCTGGGGCGGATGCGACGGTCGTGCGGCGGCTGAAGGACGCCGGCGCGATTCTGCTCGGCAAGACGAATACGCCCGAGTTCACCCTCTCGTTCGAGACGCATAACCGGATTCATGGCTTCACGAACAACCCTTATGACCTCGGCCGTTCGCCGGGAGGCAGCAGTGGCGGTGCGGCGGCCGCGATCGCCGCCGGGCTCACGTCGTTCGACATCGGCACGGACTATGGCGGCAGCATCCGCGTGCCGTCGCACGCCTGCGGCACGGTCGGGATCAAACCGACGAGCGGCAGCGTGCCGCGTACCGGGCTGTGCCTGCCGCCTGGGATGTTGACCGACTTCCTCAGCCACGCTGGGCCGATGGCTAGGACCGTGGCGGACCTCGAGCTGATCCTGTCGGTGATTTGGGGCCCGGATGGGCTGGACACCCGCATCGCGCCGGTTCCGCTCGCGGATTCGAGTGCCGTGGCGCTGAAGGGGCTTCGCTGCGCCGTGATGATCGACAATGGCATCGCGAAGCCCGATGACGAGACCTTGGCGGTGGTGGAACAGGCGGAGGGGCTTCTCGCGGATGCCGGGCTCGTGCTGCAACGCGATCGCCTCGACGGGGTCGAGGAAACCACCTCGGTCGGCGGCGGTTTCTGGGCGGTGGGTGCCCACGCGGGGGTACGGGCGCTGCTCGACGAGGCCGGCACCGACGTCGAGGACTATGCGAACAACTGGTTCCGGTCGTTTGCGCTCGCACCTGGAAGCGATGCCATCAACGGTGCGGCGCTGGTGGGTCAGCTCGCGCGGTTTGAGGACTATCGCCGGCGGATGCAGCAGCACATGGCACGCTACGACGTGCTCATCTCGCCAGTCAACGCCCACCCGGCGCCGGCGCATCCTGCACCTGGAGATTCGCCGTTCCCGTCCACGGACGCGAGCTACACCGAGGCCTATGACCTGACCGGCTGGCCCGCCGGCGTCGTTCGCGGCGGAACCGCCTCGTCCGGCGTGCCCATCGGCGTGCAAGTTGTCGCTAATCCCTGGCGCGAGGACATCGTGCTGGCGGTGATGCGGCACTTGGAAGGGGCGCTGCCATCGTTTGAAGCACCGGATGAATCACTCTGGCTGGGCGCTTGACGCACTGATCGGACAACACCGAACCGACAAGAAGCGTGCGTGCCGCAAGGGGTAGGCCGCCTTATCTCGACTCTCGCGCAAGGGGGAGTGACGTGGGTGGGGTTTCGAGCAGCGCCGCCCGCTTTCACTCTTTGCTTGAAGCGGTCGAAAGCGTGATCGGCCTAGGTGGTGGCGGTCCCTTCGAGCGTCCACCTAGTGGGGACCGACTCGGTTCACTTCCCAATGCAAAAGGCGCTGAAGATGTCGCCCAAGAGTTCGTCGGTGGTGGTGACGCCGACGATGCTGCCTAGGGCCTCGTGAGCTAGGCGGAGTTCTTCGGCAGCGAGTTCCCCGGCGCCTTCCTGCGTGCGTCCGAGAGCTCGCTGCGCGCAGGCTCGAGCTGCTTCCAGGGCTTCGAGATGGCGGCGGCGGGCTAGGTATGCGCCTTCCGTGGGGGCGATTCCTCCGAGCTCCGCGATGCGACGTTTTAGGTCGTCAATGCCGGTACCGGTGAGCGCAGATACGTTGATCGTGTCGCCCGTCCGTCCTGGAACTGCACCGGTGAGGTCGATCTTGTTAACGACGGAAATCGTCGCGCTGCGGCGCGGTTCGCACTCCACTGGGTCCAAGCTCGGGCCCCCTTTGGACCGCGCACGGGCGTCGGTTACGGCGAGCACGACGTCTGCACTGGCGATGGCCTTCCGGGCGCGCTCGATGCCGATGGACTCCACTTCATCGCCCGTGGCTCTCAATCCGGCCGTGTCGGTGAGGCGAACCGGAATGCCCTGCACCTCGATCATCGCCCGCACCGCATCGCGCGTTGTGCCCGGGACCGGTGTGACGATGGCCCGATCTTCCGCGGACAAGCAGTTGAGAAGGCTCGATTTTCCTACGTTCGGCGCACCGGCGATGACGACATCGAGGCCGTCGCGCAGGAGCTGGCCGCGGCTCGACTCCGCCAGCAAATCGTCCAAGCCGGCAAGCACGGCGTCGAGGCGGGTCCGCAGCTCGGCGTCTTCGAGGAAGTCGATCTCTTCGTCGGCGAAGTCGATGGCCGCCTCCACATGCACTCGCGCCTCGCGCACGCGACCGTCCAAGGCGAGGACTTGTGCCGAAAACTCCCCGGCGAGGGAGCGCATCGCCGCCTGCGCCGCCCGGCGTGAGGCGCTGTTGATCAGATCGGCAACCGCCTCTGCCTGGGCAAGATCCATGCGCTTGTTGAGAAAAGCACGCTCCGTGAACTCGCCCGGCTTCGCCAGCCGAGCGCCTAACTCCACCATGCGGTCCAGCAAGCGATCCATCACCACCGGCCCGCCGTGCCCCTGGAACTCCACCACATCCTCGCCGGTGAAGGAGCTGGGCGCGGCGAAGAACAGGCAAATGCCGGCGTCGATGGGGCGCTCGTCGGCATCGAGAAAGTCTGTGTACACGGCCCGTCGCGGCGGCGTAGGCCGTCGCACTACCGCTTGCACGAGTTCCGTCAAGTCTGCGCCCGACACCCGCACGACGCCGATGCCGCCGCGTCCAGGCGGGGTGGCAATGGCGGCGATGGTGTCGCGTTTCACGGCGCGCAGTTCACGCTTTGGGCACTGTCCGCCGCCGGCGTCCCCATTCGCCGGGCGGCGCCTCGCCGCCTCGCGTTCAGGCTGCGGCTTCGCGGTCTGCTTGGCGGGTTACATACCACTGTTGGAGGAGCGAGAGCAGATTGTTGGCGAGCCAGTAAAGCACGAGGCCAGACGGGAAGAACAGGGAGAAGGCGGTGAAGAGGAACGGCATCATCTTCATCATGCGCGCCTGCATCGGATCGGGCATGGGCGGGTTCAGCATCTGCATCAGGTACATCGAGCCGCCCATGAGGATGGGCAAGACGAAGAACGGATCCATCACCGAAAGATCTTCGATCCAAAGGAAGAACGGCGCTTGCCGCAGCTCCACGCTTTCGTAGAGCACCCAGTAGAGTGCAAAGAACACCGGCATCTGCAACAGCATCGGCAGGCAGCCGCCGAACGGATTGGCCCCCTCGCGCCGGTAGAGCTCCATCATTTCCGCCGACAGCTTGCGACGGTCGTCCGCGTGCCGTTCCTGCAGGCGCTTGAGCTGCGGTGCCACGCGCCGCATCTTTGCCCCGGAGCGGTAGGCGATGGCCGAGAGCGGATACAGCACCAGCTTGATCGCCAGCGTCAGCAGCAGGATGGCAACGCCCCAGTTGATGACCCACGACTGGATATAGGCCAGCGCCTGGAACAACGGCACCGCCAGCCACCAAAGAATGCCGTAGTCCACGGTCAGGCTCAGGTTTTCGGCGATGGCTTCGAGGCGATCCTGATGCTTCGGCCCCGCATAAAGCTTGGCTGCGACCACCTGCGTCGCTCCGGGTGCGACCCGGAACTCCGGCGCGACGTAGCCGAAGGCATAGAGCGGGCGACCGAGCCCTGCAAGCCGGCGCCCGGTGTAGGCATTGAGTTCCTCCGGATTCGCCACCCAAGCAACGACGAAATAGTGCTGCAGCATGGCCACCCAGCCGCCGGTGACGTCGGCGCGAAACTCCGACTCGTCCACATCGTCGAAATCGACCTTGTTGTAGCGATCCTCCGGCGTCGTCAGCGCTGCGCCGACGTAAGGCCGAGGCCCAATCTGGAAGCCTTCCTCCTCAGGCGTCGAGTCGTCTCGCTTGAGCTGGGCAAAGAGACGCGCACGGACATCCGCCACGCTGCCGTTACGCACCTCGTGCTCAACATCGAACGCGTAGCTGCCGGCCTCGAAGCGAAAGCGCTTGATGACTTCGACGCCCGCGGCCGTTTCGTGACGAAGCTCGACGGCCAGTTCGTCATCGTCCTCGCCCAGGCGGTAGTCGCTGCGCAGGGCGGTGTACAGCGGACGTTCCCCTGTGCTGTCCACGCCGTCGGGGCCTATCAGCCCGCTTTGGGCGACATAGGTGTGCTGACCGTCCTGCGCCAAAAGACGGAAGGGCGTTGCGTTCTCCGTGCTGCGGGGATACTTCGGCAGCGCCAGCGCAACCACGTCGCCGCCGAGTCGATCGATGGTGAGTTGCAGTTCCGGGGTTGTCACCTGCACCTGGCGCGGGGCCGTGTCTTCCGGCGCCGGCGGCACGGGCTCCAAGGCCGCGGCCGGGACGGATGCGGTGCCAATGGACGCGTCTGGAAGATCGTCTGCGGGTACCGGTACCGAGGGCGCGTCGTCGGCAGCGATCGGCGCCGGCGCTTCGGTTGGCTCGGGGTCGGAACCGATGCCGTAGTCCTCGTTCCAGGCCAAGAGCAGGAGGTAGCTGATCGCAGCTAGCGCCACCATCAGGGCAATGCGACGAACTTCGGGGGAGAACATCACTCTCGCCCTAGCCGCTCTGGGACCGGATCAAAGCCGCCGGCGTGCCAAGGATGACAACGACCGAGGCGACGAAGCGCCAGCCAACTGCCGCGCACCGCACCAAATCGCTGCACCGCTTCGAGCGCGTACGCGGAGCAGGTGGGGTGGAAGCGGCAGTGCCCTCCGAAGAAGGGGCTCAGTGCCAGGCGGTAGGCTCGGATCAGGGCGATCAGGCAAAGGGCCAGGAGGCTGGCGCGCGGTCGTTCGCCGGCCTCGCCGGCGAGAAATCGAGGACGACTTCTCGACTCCCCCGCGAGGGCGGAGTGACAGTCGGGGGCGGACGATGCATTGGGGGCAACTCCGTGTGTGCCTTGCTCTGCGCTCGTCACGGGGATGCCCCCCAGGCGCGGAGGCGTAGCCAGAGTGCGTTCAGCGGTTCCTGCGGCAGAGTTTCGCGGATGTCGGGAACCGGCGCCGCCAGGCGAACCACCACATCCACCGCCGGCAGGTCGTCCATGGCTAAGCGAAACGTCTCGCGAATGCAGCGCTTGACGCGGTTGCGGTCCACCGAGTGCCGGATGACCCGCTTGGCCACGACGAGGCCGAGTCGGGCAAAGCCGGCGCGGTTCCTGCGCGCCGCCAAACGAAAGGGGCCGCTCGCCATGCGCACGTGCGGCCGCCTCAGCACCGCATCGAATTGCTCCCGCGCCAGCAGGCGGCGCTGGCGTCCGAAGCGCCTGTCAGTCATGGCGGGCCCTAGAGCTTGGCGCGTTGCTTCAGACCGCCAAACGCTTGCGTCCCTTGGCCCGCCGCGCATTGAGGACGCGACGTCCTGCCCGCGTAGCCATGCGGCTACGGAAACCGTGCGTGCGCTTGCGCTTGACGACGCTCGGCTGAAAGGCTCGTTTCATGCGCCGCTCCTTGGGCCCTGATGCGAAAGGCGCGCGATTCTAGCAGCCTGCTGCGTTTGTTGGGGAGGTGGTTGCCGAGGTCGCCCTTTGCTTGAGAGCGAGGGCCGCGCTGGCAAGGACGCAAGTTCTCCAATTCTTCTTCTCCTTAAGGAAAGAGATTGTCGTTGTTGTAGGAGATGTCTCACAGTGGATTGGGCAGATAACCTACGGGATTCAAGGCGGTTTTCTTGCACTGGAAGTCGGGCGCAACGCGTGGCGAAACCTCTTGGTAGGCGGGGGACAAGCTCGCCGGAGGATCTCCGTCGCCAAAACAAGCACCGTTGATTCTCCGGTTATCCACGGCTTATCCACATTTTCGGGTCTCCGTTTGGGCGCGAAACACGGACCGCAACCCTTTGATCAAGTGGCCGAATTTCAAAGATCGCCAGTTGCGGTGCGCCGGCGATGGAAATCCGGGCGACTGTGACAGTACGATTTACGGCGAGCACCCACTGACGCCACGAGGAAGGAGTCGCTGCGGCGGTTCCCGGCGAGAAAGGCGCGCGATGAGACGCACCGAACGGTGGGAGCTTGAGGGGCAAGCGCCAGGCAAAGAGGGAGGCGAGGTTGGAGCCCGCGCATGTTTGGAGCGAGTGCAGCGCAAGACTGCAGGACGAACTTCCATCGGAGGAGTTCACCACATGGATCGGCCCGCTTCAGGCGGGCCTTCGGAACGAGGTCTTGGTCGTCTTGGCGCCCAACACCTATGTCCGGGACACGGTTCAGAGGAGCTACCGCACCCAGATCGCCAAGATCGTCGAGGGCATGGGCGACGACATTGGTGTCGATCGGATCGAGTTCGAGGTAGGGGAGCTCCACGCGAGGCCCCCGGTGCCGCTGAAGGCAGGCCGTCGGGAAAGCCCTCGGCGCCGCTACAACGGCGCGGATCTCAATCCGGGCTATCACTTCGACTCGTTCGTGGTCGGCAAGAACAACCGCATCGCAGAGGCCGCCGCTCGGCACGTGGCGCTGGCACCGGGGACGTCGTACAGCCCCCTGTTGCTCTACGGCGACGTAGGCCTCGGCAAGACGCACCTGATGCAGGCGGTGGGCAAGGAAATCCTGCTCAAGGATCCGAGCACCAGGGTGCGCTATCTCAACTCGCACCGATTCGTCAACGACATGGTCGAGGCGCTCAAGGGCGGCTCCATGGGCGAGATGACGAACGGCTACCGCGAGGTGGATGTCCTGCTCCTCGACGACATTCAGTTTTTCGGTGAAAAAGTTCGCTCGCAAGAGGAATTCTTCCACATCTTCAATCTCTTGCAGGAAACGGGCAGCCAGATCGTGCTGACCAGCGACCGCTACCCTTCGGAGATCGAGGGCCTGGAGGAACGGCTCAAGTCGCGTTTCGCCGGGGGAATGACGGCGGAGATGGGGCACCCGGACCTCGAGACCCGCGCCGCGATCCTTTGCAAGAAGGCGGAACACGCCGGCGTCGTGTTGACGAACGAGGTGGCGTTCTACGTGGCGGAGCGCATCCGTTCCAACGTGCGCGAGCTTGAGGGTGCGCTGCAGCGCGTGATAGCCGGCGCGAGATTCAACGGCACCCCGGTTACGCGGGACAGCGTGGACGATGCCTTGGGAGACCTGTTCGCTCGTCGGGCGCGCCAGCTTTCGGTGGACGAGATCCAGAAGGTGGTTGCCACCTACTACAACATCAAGCGATCGGACCTGCTCGCGCATCGGCGCACTCGAACGGTGGCGCGGCCGCGTCAGATCGCGATGTTCCTGGCGCGCGAGTTCACCAGCCATTCGCTGCTCGAGATCGGCACGCAGTTCAACGGCCGCGACCACTCCACTGTGCTGCACGCGTGCCGCCGCGTCGCCGAGCTGCGGCAAGAGTTCGCGGACGTGGACGAGGACTGCGCCAACCTCATCCGGCAGTTATCGAAATAGCAACGCGCAAAGCGCTCGCACCTAGTAGGCTTCGCCTACCCGCTTAGGGCGTAAGGATGATGGGCGAGATCGCCTTACGGCGCGTGCAACGGAAAGGGATTGGTAGCCAATGAAGTTCACCACGACTCGAGACAACCTGCTGAAGCCCCTGCAGCTCGTGACCGGGGTGGTCGAACGCCGGCAGACGTTGCCGGTGCTGCAGAACATCCTCGTCGCCGCGGACGAAAACGGTCTGTCCCTCAGGGGCACAGACATGGAAGTGGAGATGGTGGCGCAGGCGAACGAGGGCGTGACGGTGGCGCGCCCGGGACAGACGACCATCTCTGCGCGCAAGCTGTCGGACATCTGGCGGGCGTTGCCCGACGGCGCCGAGGTATCCGTCGAAGTGCACGACGATCGAGCGATCGTGCGTTCCGGGCGTAGCCGATTCACGCTGTCGACGCTGCCGGCGAGCGACTTTCCTGGCCTCGACAGCACCGCCGCGGACACCGAGTTCAACATTCCGCGTGGCGACATGCAGCGCTTGGTGCGGCAGACCAGCTTCGCCATGGCGCAGCAGGATGTGCGCTTCTATCTCAACGGCATGTTGCTTGAGGTCACGGACCAACACATCCGCAGCGTCGCCACCGACGCCTACCGACTGGCGATGTGTACCTTGAATCAGGGCGTCGCCGGGGTCGAGCGCATCCGCGCGGTGGTGCCGCGCAAGGGTGTTCTGGAACTCGCGCGAATGGTGGCGGACAACGACGAAGACGTGCGTTGCGCCGTTGGCAAGAACTACCTGCGGGCGCGTCAGGGCGCGTTCTCCCTCGGCACGAGGCTGCTCGACGCGACCTATCCCGACTACGAGAACGTCATCCCGCCGATGCCGGACAACCGCTTCGTGGCCGATCGGGAGACGCTGCGCTCGGTATTCGGGCGGGTGGGGATTCTGTCGAACGAGAAGTACCCGGGGGTGCGCCTCGGCATGGAGGCGGACGTTCTAACCGTGCAGGCGAACAACCCAGAGCAGGAGGAAGCGGAGGAGGAAGTGGCCGTGGAATACGGTGGCGAGAAGGTGGAGATCGGCTTCAATGTTGCCTACCTGCAAGACATCCTGGGCGTCCTCGACACGGATTCGGTACGCATCGCGGTGTCCGATTCCGAGAGCAGTGCCCTGATCGACGGCCCGGGGGCAGAGCATTCCGTATACGTGCTGATGCCCATGAACCTCTGACAGAGCGAAGGTCGTAGGGTGGTGGGCTGTGAGCGGCTTCCTTTCGGCGGAGCCCTCCAAGCTTCCCCGACGCCGGTCGCGAGTAACCCAGATTAGGTTGTTCCGCTTCGGGCCAATCGGGTTCGTGTAGAGAGTCGTGATCGTCGAGCGACTGCGGCTGGCCAACGTTCGCAACATCGAGTCGGCGACGATTGAGCTTGGCCAAGGCGTGAACTTGCTCGTTGGTGCCAACGGTGCCGGCAAGACGGCCGTGCTTGAGGCCGTGCATCTGCTGCTACGTCGCCGCTCCTTCCGAACCCCGCGCGCTCGCGAGGTGATCCGCCGGGGCGCACCGCATATGGGCGTGTCGCTCACGGGGACGGATGCGGTGCGGGGTGAGCTCCGGGTCAGCACGATCCACGACGCAAGCGGCAAGGTGGAGCTGCGTCGCAATGGCGAGCGCGTTCGCCAGGCCTCGGCGGTGGCCGCACTCTTGCCGGTGCAGCTCATGCTGCCCGACCTGTCCGACCTGGTGTTTGGCGGCCCCGTCGTGCGCCGGCAGTGGCTCGATTGGGGTGCGTTTCACGTGAAACAGTCCTACGCCGATGTGCAGCGCGACTACAGCCGGGCGCTTCGGCAACGCAATGCCGCGTTGCGGGAAATGGCTGCGGAGGGGCCAACGAACGCTGCGCTGGACGCCTGGACGGAGCAAGTCGCAGAGCTGGGTGAAAGGCTGGGCGAAGGCCGACGTGAATACCTGAGGGAGGTGACTGCACCGGTGGCCGAATGTCTTCATCGCCTTGCCCCGGAGCTCAAGGTCTCGTTCGCGCTGCAGCAAGGCTGGACTGGCGAATCCTTGGCGTCTGTTTTGGCCGCTGGGTTGGCGCGCGATGTAAAATCGGGTGTTACGCGGGTTGGGCCGCATCGTGCCGACGTTCAGGTTCTGTTTGAGGGTCAGGCGGCCGCATCCGTGCTGTCCCGAGGCCAAGGCAAGGTGCTCGCCAGCGCCTTGCGGATCGGCCAGGCGTTGGACTTGGGGCGGAGGGACGGTGCGGGGAGCGAAGCAGGAGACGGAGTGGCGCAGGAAACCCAGGCGGGCCGGCAAACGCTGTTCCTTGTGGACGACATGGGAGCGGAACTCGACGAATCGCATGGTGAGCGGTTCTTCGACCTGCTGAGCGACATCGGCTGCCAGATCCTTGCGACGACGGTGCGGCCGGACTCGTGGTTCCCGGGCGTCTCGCGCGGAGCAGCGGTGATGTTTCACGTGGAACAAGGGCGCATCTCCAAGGCGGAATGAACGGCAACCCCCAAGACCTGAATCGAGAAGGCTTCCCGGCATGTGGGCGATGCATGTCGTCGCCGATAGCGAACGAGACGAGGAGATGGTGCGAGTGAGCGACGAGACTGGGTCGGACACCTACGATTCCGGCAGTATCAAGGTGCTCAAGGGCCTGGACGCCGTGCGCAAGCGCCCCGGCATGTACATCGGCGACACCGATGACGGAACCGGCCTGCACCACATGGTGCAAGAACTGGTGGACAACGCCATCGACGAGGCTCTGGCGGGCTTTTGCGACGACATCTCCGTGGTGATCCATCCCGGAGAATCCGTGACGGTGCGTGACAACGGCCGCGGCATTCCCGTCGATATCCACGAGGAAGAGGGCGTCTCCGCCGCGGAAGTCATCATGACCACGCTGCACTCCGGCGGGAAGTTCGACAGCAACACCTATAAGGTGTCCGGTGGCCTCCATGGCGTCGGCGTTTCGGTGGTCAACGCGCTTTCGGAGACGTTTCGGCTCACGGTGCGCCGCGATGGGCGCGTGTTCCGTCAGGTCTATCACCACGGTGTGCCGGAGGAACCGCTCCGCGAGGTGGGCACGACGGACAGCACCGGCACCGAGTGCTACTTCAAGCCTTCGCCTGGTACGTTCAACAACGTTGAGTTCCAACACGACCACTTGGTCAAGAAGCTACGCGAGCTCGCGTTCCTGAACGCAGGGGTGTCCATTGAACTCGTCGACGAGCGCACCGGTCGGCATGACGTCTTCCGCTACGACGGCGGCCTCAACGCCTTCGTCGAATACCTGAACCGCAACAAGACCACCCTGAACGAGGTCTTCCACTTCTTGAGCGAGCGGGAAGACGGCCTCGCCATTGAAGTTTCGATGCAGTGGAACGACGGCTTCCAGGAGCAGGTTTTCCCGTACACCAACAACATTCCGCAATCGGACGGCGGCACGCATTTGGCCGGCTTTCGCGCCGCGCTCACGCGCACGCTCAACAACTACATCGAGCGCGAAGGCATCGCCAAGAAGGATCAGGTGTCCACCACCGGCGACGACGCCCGCGAAGGGCTTACCGCAGTCGTCTCGGTGAAGGTGCCGGAACCCAAGTTCTCGTCCCAGACCAAGGACAAGCTCGTCTCGAGCGAGGTGAAACCGGCGGTGGAGCAAGATCTGGGGCGCTTCTTCATGGAGTACCTCGACGAGCATCCGCAGGATGCGCGGAGCATTGCGACGAAGATGATCGATGCGGCGCGGGCGCGGGAAGCCGCCCGCAAGGCGCGGGAGATGACGCGCCGCAAGGGCGCCCTAGACATCGCCGGGCTGCCGGGCAAGCTTGCCGACTGTCAGGAGAAGGACCCGGCGCTGTCGGAACTCTTCCTCGTCGAGGGCGACTCCGCCGGCGGCTCGGCCAAGCAGGGCCGCGACCGGCGCACCCAGGCCATCCTGCCGCTGCGCGGCAAGATCCTCAACGTTGAGAAGGCACGCTTCGACAAGATGCTCTCCTCGCGAGAGGTCGGTACGCTGGTGACCGCCCTTGGCTGCGGCATCGGCCGCGGCGAGTTCGACATCTCCCGGCTGCGCTACCACCGGGTCATCATCATGACGGACGCGGATGTGGACGGCTCTCACATTCGCACCTTGCTCTTGACGTTCTTCTTCCGCCACATGGCGGCGCTCATCGAGGCCGGTCACGTGTACATCGCCCAGCCGCCGCTATACAAGGTGAAGAAGGGGCGTCAGGAGCGCTACATCAAGGACGACGAGGAACTCGATGGCTATTTCCTCCAATCCGCGCTCGACGGGTCGGGCTTGCACATCCACCCCGAGGCGCCGGCCATCGACGGCGAGTCCCTCGAACGCCTCGCGATCGAGTATCGGAGCCTGCTTGCTCGCCTTCAGGGGCTTGGCCGGGTGTACCCGTTCACCGTCACCGAAAAGCTCACCGAAATGCCGGTGGTGACCCGAGAAAACCTGGCGGATCGTGGCTTTATGGAGCGGTGGACCGAAGAGCTCGCTGCCTTGCTCACCGACGCGGGCGATTGCGAGGCCCAGGTCGTAGAGGATGCGGAGAACGGCATCTTCTGCCCCACCGTGACCATCACCTCCCACGGCTCGGTGGAACGAGCGCGGCTGGACTACGGCTTCTTCGACTCGCCGGATTACGAAGCCATCCGCCGGGTTGCCAGCGAAATCCGCGACCTCCTCGACGAGGGCGCCTATGTGCAACGGGGCGAGCGCCAGCAGCCGGTGTCGTCGTTTCCGCAGGCACTCGACTGGATGCTCGACGAGGCCCGCCGCGGCGTGGACATGCAGCGCTACAAGGGCCTGGGGGAAATGAACCCGGACCAACTCTGGGAAACCACCATGGACCCGGAAGTCCGCCGCATGGTGGTAGTGACGGTAGACGACGCCATCGCCGCCGACCAGATGTTCAACACCCTGATGGGCGACCAGGTGGAACCCCGACGAGAGTTCATCGAGGCCAACGCCCTTTCGGTAGTGAACCTCGACATTTAGGGTTCGAGCTCCGCATATCGAGCCCCACGCCCCCAAAAGGAGGCGTTGGTGGCAAACACTTTCCCCGTCACCCCCCCTCGCGGGGGAGTCGAGAAACCGTCCTCGATTACTCGGAGGGGGTGGCCGCCGACCCACGTCCTCCCCCAAACTCAGAACAAGGGGTTCGACAGGAAGCCGCCGGGTCTTGCCTATGGCTCCAATCTAGCCATCATCTCCGCCATCCGAGCAGAGCATATATCCATGATTTCATTTGTCTTTTTTCCTTCAGTTGGGATCGGTTCGGCGATCTCGACGGCAATCGTGCCTGGTTGCTTGATGAGCTTTCGGGGGGGCCATCGATGGCCCGCGTTGTGGGCGATGAGGACGATGGGGGCGCCGGACTTGATGGCGAGGGCCGCAACGCCGCGGTGGTACCTGCCGGTTTGTCCTGGCGGGAGTCGGGTTCCTTCCGGAAAGAGCGTCACGTCGGCACCGTCGGCAAGGCGGTCGGTGCCACCGTCCACCAGTTGGCGGAGGGATTGGCGTGGATTGCTGCGGTCGATGGCGATGGAACGCAGCAGGCTGTAGGCCCAGCCCCAGAACGGGATGCGCAGCAGTTCGCGCTTCACCAGCGTCACCTGCGGGCTGCGCAAGGTCTGCACCCACAGGGTTTCCCACGTGCTCTGGTGCTTGACGAAAAAGATGCAAGGCACGTCCGGGATGTTCTCGATCCCTTGGGCGTTGACCCGGATGCCGCAGGTGATGCGAAGCCACCAGAGCACGAATCGCGTCCAGAGGCCGACGACGAACCAATGCCGCGTGGGCAGGGGCATCATCCAGCAGACAAGAAGCGCGAGGGTGGCCCAGACCACGGTGGAGATGGCGTACGCCGCGTAGAACAGCATGGCACGGAGCGCCAGCATCATCGCGCGAGCAGCCAGGACGTGGTGGCGGCGAGGTCGTCGAACACGGCTGCAGGGGCGATGGCAGTGGACGCCAGCGCCGCCTCCGCCTGAACCCCGTGGCCGGTGCGAACGAGCACTCCGGCGCAGCCAGCCCGCCAGGCCGCCTCCATGTCGGATTCGGAGTCGCCGAGGAAACACGTGGCCTCGGGCGCGACACGAAAGCGTGCCATCGCGCGGAGCAGCATTCCGGGCGCCGGTTTGCGGCACGCGCAGCGCGAGTGCCGATGGTGCGGGCAGCAGAGCAAGAGGTCGATGTGGCCGCCGTGGGTTGCCAGCGCGCCGTTCATGCGCCGGTGGATGGCATCGAGCGCCCGTGGGCAAAGCTCGCGCCTGGCGATGGCGGACTGGTTGGTGCAGACGGCGACCCGCATTCCCGCTTGGTTGAGTGTCGCGATTGCGTCGAGGCTGCCTGGAATGGGCATCCAGTCCGCCGGCGAGGCAACGAACGGCTCGGTGTTCACGTTTATCACGCCGTCGCGGTCGAGCAAGACGAGCTTCAACAACAGCCTCTTCGGTGTGTATATGGGGGCACGGAGGCGATCATAATGCCGCTCGCAGCATTCGCCGTGGCCCGAACATGAACGACTCTTCGAAAGCGATCCGATGCCCTTGGGCCGAGGGCGACCCGCTCATGCAGGACTACCACGACAACGAATGGGGCATTCCGGTGTGGGACGCGCACGCGCTGTTCGAGCGGTTGATTCTCGAAGGGATGCAGGCCGGGTTGAGTTGGCGTTTGGTGCTTGAGCGACGCCCGGCGATGAGGCGGGCCTTCTTTGGCTTCGATGCCGAGCGGCTTGCGCTGGCGACCGAGGATGATCAGCGCCGGTGGCTGAGCGACGCCGGCCTCATCCGCAATCGCGCCAAGATCGCATCCGTCATCGCCAACGCGCGGACGTATCTCGCGCTCGAAGACCCGGTGGCGTATTTCTGGTCCTTCGTCGAGGGCACGCCTATCCTCGGCGAGTGGCGCACTGCCAGCGAAGTGCCCAGCCAAACCGACGAATCTCGAGCCATGTCGAAGGCGCTCAAGGGGCGCGGCTTCAAGTTTGTGGGGCCGACGATCTGCTATGCGTTGATGCAAAGCGCAGGCCTCGTCAACGACCACCTGCAGGGCTGTCAGTTCCGCCAATAGGCTGGCGTCAACAGCACCAGCAAGGTGAATATCTCGAGCCGGCCGAGCAGCATCGCCACCACCAGCAGCCACTTGCCGGCGTCGGGCACCGAGCGGTAGTTGAGCGCCACTTCGCCGAGGCCCGGGCCCAGGTTGTTGAGATTCGCCGCCACCGCCGAAAAGCCCGACACGAAGTCGAGCTCCGACACGGCGAGCAGCACGCACAGCAGGAACAGGAAGGCCACCACGTACACGGCAAAGAACCCCCACACCGCATCGACGATGCGATCCGGCACGAACTGCTGGCCGAGCTTGATGTGGAACACGCCGTTCGGGTGGACCAGCCGCCGCACCTCGCGCAGGCCCTGGCGACAGATGAGCAGCACGCGGTATTGCTTGAGGCCCCCGGCGGTGGAGCCGGCGCAGCCCCCGGCGAAGGCGGCAAACAACAGCAACACCGGGGCGAGGGCGGGCCAGAGGCTGAAGTCGGCGGTCGTGAAGCCGGTGGTGGTGGCGATGGACACCACTTGGAAGAGGCCCTCGCGAACCGGGCTGTTGCTGGCGCCGGGGTGCAGGAGCAGCGTGGCGACCACGGCGACGGCGACGATGGCGAGCACTGCCAAGTAGAAGCGCAACTCTTCGTCGCGGGCGTAGAGGCGCAGGCTGCGTTGGGACATGACCGCGAAATGCAGCGCAAAGTTGACGCCGGAGAGCGTCATGAAAACGATTGCCACACCCTCGACCGCCACGCTGTCGAAGTGCCCCATGCTCGCGTCGTGGGTGGAAAACCCGCCGATGGCGACGGTGGAAAGGGCGTGGCAGATGGCGTCGAAGAGCCCCATCCCGGCCACCGCGTAGCAGGCAGCACAGATCACCGTGAGGCCGATGTAGATGTACCAGAGCGTCTTGGCCGTCTCGGCGATGCGCGGCGTGAGCTTGGTGTCCTTGGCATAGCTCGGCGCCTCGCTGCGGTATAGCTGCATCCCGCCCACGCCCAGCATCGGCAGCACGGCCACCGCCAAGACGATGATCCCCATGCCGCCCAGCCATTGCAGCAGATGTCGATACAGCAGGATCGAGCGCGGCATGTCGTCGAGGCCGACCAACACCGTGGCGCCGGTGGTGGTTAGGCCCGAAAGCGACTCGAAGGCGGCGTCCGTGAACGACACCACCGGGCTTGGCGCGAGCCAAAATGGCACGGCGCCGACGAGCCCGAGAGCGAGGTAGAACAGCACCGTCACCAGGAAGCCGTCCCTGGCACGCAGTTCGCCGCGGCCGCGCCCGACAAGCCAAAGCGCACCGCCGATGCCGATGCTGGTGACGAACGCGACCAGAAACGCGAACCAAGTTGGCTCCTTAAGCGGCACTGCCAGCGCCACAGGCGCCAGCAGCAGCACGCTGAAGAGCATCAGCAAGACGCCAATGACGCGGGCAACGACGGCTGCGCGCTTCATTCAGTTCTCATTCGACAGCCCTTCCGAAAGGCCCGTCCTCGGCTCTCTCGTAGGTGGGTGAAAGTCGGGCGGATGTTGGGGCCGGGTGCATCGGCTCAGAAGTAGCTCAGGCCAACGCCGAAGAGGTTTTCCACCGCCCGGCTGCGACGGCGGTCTGCGAGAAAGAGGATGACGGTGTCGCCGGTGGCCAGCCGGTGTTCGCTGTAGCCGCCGAGGAGTACTTGGTCGTCGTGTATCACGGCGCCGATGGTCGTGTCGGGCGGCAGGCGGATGCTGTTCACGGGGCGGTCCACCACGCGGCTGTAGCGTGCCTCGCCGGTCACGGTCACCTCCATCGCCTCGGCGATTCCCCGCCGCAGCCGCTGCACGCTTTGGACGTGGCCGCGCCGGACGTGGGTGAGGATGGCGCTGGCGGTGGCGAGCTGGGGCGAGATGGCGATGTCCACTTCGGTGGCATGCACGAGGTCGGCATAGGCTGGCTTGGCGATCAGCGACATGGCCTGCTTGGCGCCGAGCCGCTTGGCCAGCAGCGCCGACATGATGTTGACTTCGTTGTCGTTGGTGAGGGCGCAGAACACATCGGTGCGCTCGATGTTTTCGTTCAACAGCAGCTCGCTGTCGGTGGCGTCGCCGTGGATCACCAAGCCGTTGATCTGACGGCTGATTTGCTCTGCGCGGTCGTGATCGAACTCGATCACCCGAACGGCGAGCTTGGACTCGACGTTCTGCGCTAGCTGGAAGCCGATGTTGCCGCCGCCGGCGATGGTTATGCGCTTGAGCGGCGGCACCGGCCGCAGTTCGGCCAGGGTGTGGGCGATCTGGTCGCGCTCCCCGAGGAAGCAGATTTCGTCGCCCGGTTCCACCGTCGTCAGGCGGTCCGGCAGGAACGGCTGGCCGCGGCGGAAAATGGCGGCTGGATGCACGCGCACACCCGGCAGCCGATCCGTTAGTGACGTGAGCGGCGCGTCCACCAAGGGGTCGCTGCGGTCGATGGAGACGGCCACGAGTTGCAGGCGCCCGCCGCAGAACTCGAGCACCTGCAACGCGCCCGGATGGTCCAGCAGTTGCTCGATCTGCTCGGTCACGAGCCTCTCGGGATTGACGATGACGTCGATGGGCATGTGGTCGGAGTCGAAGAACTCGCTGTCCCGCTTGGTCTCGTCCGACCGCTGGGTGTAGGCGGTGGCGCGGATGCGGGCGACCTTTTGGTGAGTCTGGAACAGCGAGTAGCACACTTGGCAGGCCACCATGTTCACTTCATCGCTGCTGGTGACCGCAATGAGCATGTCCGCGTCTTCGGCGCCGGCCTGCCGCAACACGTCCGGTTGCGAGGCGTGTCCGGTGACGGTCTGGATGTCGAGCCGGCCGCGGAGTTCTGTCAGGCGCCGTTCGTCTCGGTCCACGAGGGTAACGTCGAACTCCTCGCTCGCGAGCTGCTCGGCAAGGGTGCCGCCGGTGCGGCCAGCGCCGAGAATGAGGATGTTCATGGTGGAGTTCGGGTGGTCATGGGCGTTTTGGCCACTGGCGGGCGGCCTCCCTCCGAGAAAGGGCGAGGGCCCCCTTTTCTCGACTCCCCCGCGAGGGGGGAGTGACGGGATAGTGCCGGCTGCGGCGTTCTTGGCGAAATGGCCGGAGGGGCTTACGCATCAACCTTCACCAGGCGGGCGAAGTAGAAGCCGTCGCCTTGGCCGGGCGCTGGAAGCGTCTGGCGGCCGTAGCTGGTAGGCAGGCCCCAGTCGGCGGAGATGGCGGGGGCCGCGGCGTTCGCTGTGCGGTCCAGAAAGGCGGCAACAACATCGTCGTTTTCCTCGACCAAGATCGAGCAGGTGCAATAGACGAGCGTACCGCCGGGGCGCAGCGTTGGCCACACGGCATCGAGCATGTTGCCTTGCTGTGACGCGTGCGCGCGCACGTCGGCGGCGGTGCGGTGCAGCTTGATGTCCGGGCGGCGGCGGAGGGTTCCGGTGCCCGAGCAGGGCGCATCGACGAGGATGCGGTCGTACGGAACGCCGTCCCACCAGTTCTCTTGCATGGCATCGCCTTGCAGAAGCCTAATGTCATGGCCGAGTCGCACGGCTTCAGTGCGGGTGAAGGCAAGCCGTTTTTCGTCGGTGTCTATCGCCGTCAACTGGCAGGAGGGCACCTGTTCGACGAGGTGAAATGCCTTCCCTCCCGGCGCCGCACAGGCATCGAGAACTCGCTCGCCGCTTTCGGGTGCGACCAAATGCGCCGCGATTTGCGCGCTCTCGTCCTGAATGGAGACGAGGCCGTCGGCGAAGCCGGGCAGGGAGCTCTTGGGAATGGCACGGCAGAGCACCAACGTTGCGGGGAACATGCCGGGGCGGAAATCGATCTTCGCGGCGTGGAGGAGTGCTGCGTACTCGGTCGTGGACACTTTGCGTTCGTTGACGCGCAGCGCCATGGGAGCGCGACCGATATTGGCCTCCATGACTTGCTCGGCCTTTTCGCCCCAGTCTTGCTCAATGCGCCCCGCCAGCCATGTTGGGTGTTCGGTAATGCCGGCGCGCGTGGTGGGCGGCTCCGGCGGCAAACGCACTAGAGAACGCAAGACGGCGTTGACCAATCCGCCGGCCGAGGATTTGCCAAGCGCACGCACGCCATCGACACAGGCCGAAACCGCGGCATAGGGTTTCACCCGCGTGTGCAGAAGCTGATACGCGCCCGCAAGCAGTGCCGCCTCCACCTCGACGTCCTTGATCGCGTGACGCAGGCGTGGCTTCAGCGCTTCCGATAGCGACAGATAATGTCGCAAAGAACCGTGGACCAGTTCGAACACCAGGGCGCGCTGTGGATGGGTTCGTGCCGTCGCCAGCGCAGCGTCAAGGGAGCGGCCGCGCAGCACGCGGGCCAGGGCGAGCATCGCTTCAAGGCGAGCATCGCGTTGCGCTCGATCAGAGCGATTGCTGGTCGGCATCGTTCACGACGTCGAAGGTCGCGTCGGGGGTGAAGATCGAGGGATAGCCTCGCGCGGCGTCGGCGACCGACAGCGGCCTGCCTTTGCCTCGGTTGAGTTGCACAGTGGTGAGTTCGAGCTCGCCCCTCCCGCAGGTGATTCGCCAGGAATCGCCCTGCTGGACGAGGGTGCCGGGGGCGGCCCCGCCCGTGCTTGCGTGTGTACGGGCGGAGAGGACTCTCATGCGGATCCGTCCGCGGGCGTCGGATTGCGTCGCGAATGCCGGCATGCGGCCGGTCAATGCCTGCACCTGTCGGGCGATGCACCCGGCATCGCGGCGCCAGTCGATGATGGCGTCGGCGGGGGTGAGCTTTGGTGCCAGGGTGGCTTCGGCGTCGCATTGCGGTTCGGGCGTCAGTTTCGGTAGCGCCGCAATGGTGTCGAGGAGTGCCTCGGCGCCGAGTTCAGCGAGTGCCGCGGTCACTTCCTCGCCGCCGGCGTCGTTGATGTCGAGCGAGCGATGCGTGTAAACGGGGCCGGTATCGAGCCCGGCATCCATTTGCATGATCGATACGCCCGTGACTGTCTCGCCGGCCATGATGGCTCGCTCCACCGGGGCGGCACCGCGCCAGCGTGGCAGCAGGGAGGCGTGTACGTTGATGCAGCCATGCTTTGGCGCCGCCAGCACGGTTGGCGACAGCAGCAGGCCGTAGGCGGCGACGACGAGGCAGTCAAGTTCCGCGAGGGTGTCGAGTTCGGCATCGAGGCTGCTCGGTGTGCGCACTTCAATGCCGAGGGCTTCGGCTTGGCGCCGCGCCGGGCAAGGGGTCAGCTTGCGGCCGCGGCCGGCGCGTCGGTCCGGTTGGGTGAAGGCGATCGCGACTTCGTGCGTCGAGGTTGCGAGCGCTTGCAGCACAGTGGCGGCGAAGTCGGGTGAGCCGGCGAAACCGAGCCGCCAGGCATTTGCGGTGGGGGCAGGCTGCGCCAAGGGCCTTGTTCCGAAGGTGTCAGCTTGCCTTGGGCAGCTTGGCAAGTTTCTTGCGGATGCGCTGACGCTTGAGGTTCGAGAGGTAGTCGACGAAAAGCTTGCCTTCGAGGTGGTCGCATTCGTGCTGGATGCACAGCGCCAGCAGGCCGTCCGCCTCCGTCTCGAAGGGTTCGCCGCCCTGGTTCAGCGCCCGCACGCGGATGCGTTCGGCGCGCTCTACCGTCTCGTAGAACCCGGGCACGGAAAGGCAGCCCTCCTCGCGCTCTTGCATCCCCTCCGCGACGTCGATGACCGGGTTCACCAAGGCCAGAGGCTGGTCGTGCTCTGCAGACACATCGACGACGATGATGCGTCGGTGCACGTTCACTTGACTCGCGGCGAGGCCGATGCCGGGCGCGGCGTACATCGTCTCGAACATGTCGTCGATGAGCTGCCGCACCTTGTCGTCCACCCGCGACACGGGCCGCGCCTTGGTGCGCAGGCGCGGATCGGGGAAGGTAAGAATCGGTAGCTTTGCCATGGGGTGAGATGATACGACTGCGGACAGGCGGGCGCATCCGGCAACCCAATGTGCGAGATTGCTTACTCTGGTCCTGGCCTCGCATTCGCTTAAATGGGCGGCTATGGATGCTGCCAGCCAAGAGACGTTGCGGCCGAGGGATTACCCGGCGCTGCTCAAGGAGATTCCGGACCCGCCCAAGCGACTTTGGCACGTCGGGGATTTGGCGGCTGCCCACGCTCCGGCGGTGGCGATCGTCGGTAGTCGGCGTTGTTCGCGCTATGGCCGGGATATGGCGTTTGGGCTTGCGGAACAGGTGGCGGGGCGTGGCGTCACGGTGGTGAGCGGGCTTGCATACGGCGTCGATGCGGCGGCGCACCGAGGGGCCCTGGCCGCTGGTGGCCGCACCGTTGCAGTGATGGCGGGCGGGCTGGACCGCATCTATCCCGCCGCCCATGCATCCCTCGCGCAGCAGATCGTGGCTGCGCGTGGTGCTTTGGTCACGGAGTACGCGCCTGACGTGACGCCCCGCAAGCACCATTTTCCGGCGCGAAACCGGCTTGTCAGCGGTCTTTGCCTGGGTGTGGTGGTCGTTGAGGCGGCGTCTAGAAGTGGCTCGCTAATCACTGCGCGGATGGCGCTAGAGCAGAACCGGGAAGTGATGGCGGTACCCGGCATGGCGACGAGCGCCTTGTCGAAGGGTTGCCATCGACTCATTCGCGACGGCGCCGCGCTCATCGAAACGATAGAGGACATCGCCGGCGCCATCGGCCTCGCGTGGCCTGAGGAAGCGCCTGAAGCAGCCGTCGAGCCGGACGACCCGGTTCTTGCCGCGGTGGGTGCCGAGACGACGAGCGCAGACGCCATCGTTGCCGACACGGGCCTTGCTGTGGACGTGGTGCTGAGCCGGCTCGTGGAGCTGGAAGTGGCCGGATTTGTGACGGCAAGCGGTGGCGGGTATTCTCGCCGCCCTTCTTAGGCGAGGTGCGAGCGTTCGCGATGGCGTGGGTAGCCGTTTTGATGGGTTCGGAGTCGGATTGGCCGGTGATGCGCGGATGTACCGACGTGCTCGGCGATCTCGGGGTGGAGTTTGAGGTGCGGGTCACCAGCGCGCACCGAACGCCGGCAGCGACGGCGGAGTATGTTCACTCCGCCCAGGAGCGTGGCTGCCGGGTATTCGTGTGTGGCGCCGGGCTTGCGGCGCATCTCGCTGGCGCCGTGGCGGCGCAGACCACCCATCCGGTCATCGGCGTGCCCATTGACGGCGGCCCCTTTACGGGCCAGGACTCACTGCTCTCCACGGTGATGATGCCGGGCGGCGTGCCTGTGGCAACCGTGGCGGTGGGCAAGGCCGGGGCCAAGAATGCGGGCTACCTGGCGGCGCAGATCCTAGGGGTTGCCGACGCCGCGCTTGCCGAGCGCGTTGCGGCGGAACGCAAGGCTGGCGCCGAGCGGGTCGCGACGCAGAACGCTTCGGTGCAGGCGTCGCTCGAAGGCTAAAGCTGGCGCGACGCCTGTGGTGGACGATGGCTCGGATGCGCTGGCGGAGGCTGCCGAGGTAATCGTCGCTGGCGGTGTGGTCGCGCACGCATGCGAAGGAGTTTGGGGCCTCGCCTGCGACCCCATGAACGAAGCGGCGGTGCACCGCGTGCTGCACCTGAAGCGGCGCCCGGTGAGCAAGGGACTGATCGTCATCGGAGCCGCGGCCGGCGACTTCGCGCCTGAGCTGGAGCCGCTTTGCGCCGAGGCCGCCACTCGCATTCGCGATAGCTGGCCCGGTGCGGTCACTTGGCTCGTGCAGAACGTTCGGTTCCCGCCCTGGATTGTTGGCGATTTCCCGACGGTGGCGGTGCGGGTGCCGGATCACGAGCAGGCGCGGCAGTTCGCGTTGGCCTGTGGCCGCCCACTGGTTTCGACTTCGGCCAATCGCGCTGCAGACCCCCCCGCAAGGTCAGCCGAGGAAGTAAGACGCACTTTCGGCAGCGAAATCGACGGCTTGCTGCCCGGCTCGGTGGGGGATCGAAGCGCGCCGAGCACCATCATTGACGCGGCGACCGGCCGGGTATTGCGGGGATGAGCGACGGCATTGCCCGAGACCAGTACGCGGTCATCGGCAACCCGGTGGCGCATAGCCTTTCGCCCCGGATTCACGCGATGTTCGCGGCCGAAACCGCCCAGGCGATTTCCTATGGCACGTTGACCGCCCCGCTGGACGGATTCGCTGCTGCGGCTGGTGAGTTTTTCGACGGCGGCGGCAGGGGCCTTAACGTGACCGTGCCGTTCAAGCAGGACGCATGGCGGTGGGTGACGAGGCACGACGCGGCCGCAGCGGCGTCTGGCGCGGTGAACACCATCGTCCCGGAGGATGATGCGTTTCGAGGCTGCAATACGGACGGCATTGGCTTGGTCAGGGATCTCTCGGAAAACCTCGGCTGGACGCTCGCCGGGGCGAGGGTACTCCTGCTCGGTGCCGGCGGAGCGGCCCGGGGGGTTTTGCCGGCGCTGCGCGAGGCGGGGCCCGCCGAAATCACCCTCGCCAACCGCACCGAGTCGAGAGCCCTCGAAGTTGCCGCCAGGTTCGACGGGCTACGCGCGTGCTCCCTCGCGGATATGGGAGAAGGCTGGGACATCGTGCTGAACGCCACCTCTGCCAGCATGGGCGGCCCCGCGCTAGGAGCCGGCACCGTAGAAACCACCGAGACGAAGGAGGGAGCGGGCGACCTCTCGCAGTTTTCGCGTAGCGAAAACCTGCCAGAGCGCGCCGAAGGCGTGCTAGCGCTCCCCAATACCTGCGTTGCTGGAGCAGCCTGCTACGACCTCTTCTACAACCTGGGCGCCCCGACGCCGTTTTGCGCTTGGGCCGACCAGCACGGCGCGCGCGTGTGTGCGGACGGCCTCGGCATGCTGATCGAGCAAGCGGCTGAAGCCTTCCGCCTTTGGCGAGGCGTGCCGCCGGCCACCCGCAAGGTGCGCGAAGCCTTGCGGAAGGCGGACCCGTGAGGGGCTTCCGGCCCGGTTGGGCACTCACCTGTCAGGTGGCGGTTGCCCTTGCCACGGTCATCGCGCTGTCGTTCTGGCAGTTCTCTAGGGGCCAGGAGAAGGCCGCGTTGGCGGCGGAGCGTGATCAACGCCTTGCGGCGCCGGCGTTGGCTGCCGAAGGGTTCGCGCCCGGCATGCCGGACTTCACTCGTCTCGCGCTTGCCGGCCGCTACGACGCCGAGCGGACCTTTTTCGTCATCGATCGCGCCCAGCCGTGGCGCTATCTGGTGGTTACACCGCTTGTCACCAACCACGGCGTGTTTCTCGCCACTCGTGGGCGCACCGAACGGCCCCGGACGGGAGCCCTCAGCGCGGGGGAGCGCGAGGGGCTTCCCCTCGCCAGAGGTGCCTTAGGAGCGCCAGAGGTCGAAACCCCGTCGGGATTGATCGCTGTAGCCGGCGTGCTTTGGCCAGAGGAAGGTGCCGCCGACACTTCGAGATGGCCCGACGGGTGGCCGAAGGCGGTGAATGGAATGAACGTCTCGGCGATGGCCGAGTTGACCGGCGCCCATCCTCGCGAGGTTCGCTTGGAGGAGCCGTCGCCGGGGCTGGTGCCGGTCTCCTTGGCCTACGATTTCTCGCCCGGCACGCATTGGAGCTACGCGGTGCAATGGTTGCTCATTGGCGTGGCCATCGTCGCTGGGTACATCTTCTTCGGGCGGCGCCGCAGTGGTCGCCCGGACTAGGGTGAAGGACCGGTTGTTGACGCTGGTGGTGGCGGGCATCGCCCTTGCCGTCTGCGTCGTCGTGCTCGGGGCCTATACACGCCTCGTGGATGCGGGACTTGGCTGCCCCGACTGGCCCGGCTGTTATGGCCTGATCGGCGTGCCTGAGACGCCAGCCGAGATTGCCGCGGCAGAGGCCGCCTTCCCAGATGCGCCGGTAGAGGTGGACAAGGCGTGGCCGGAGATGGTGCATCGCTACTTCGCGACGGCCCTCGGCGCGCTCATCCTCGGCATACTGGGGTTCGCCGCATGGCGAAAGGACTCCCTTAGGTTGCCAGCCATCCTCACCCTGATGGTGATCGTGCAAGGAGCCTTCGGCGCCTGGACGGTGACGCTCAAGCTCTGGCCACAGGTGGTGACGGCGCACCTGCTCGGCGGCATGGCGACGCTGGCAACGCTCTGGCTCTATGCATTGCTGCTCGCTCGCCCCAGGCTGCCGTCCCTGCCGGACATGCGCCGGCTTGCCGCAGCGTCGCTCGGTGTGGTGATCCTGCAGATCGCCCTTGGCGGCTGGGTGAGCGCGAACTACGCCGGCCTCGCCTGTCCGGACTTCCCGCTCTGTCACGGCGACGTCGTGCCCCCTTTGGACATCGCCCAGGGCTTCGACATCACGCAAGATGTCGGGCCGAACTATCTCGGCGGCCAACTCGACAGCGAGGCGCGCATCGCAATCCAGATCGCCCACCGGCTCGGCGCGGTGCTCGTGCTGGGGGTGGTGGGGCTGTTGTGCGTGCGGCTGCATCGTGCTGGACAGCGGCTGCTCGCCGGGGCCGTTGCCGCGGCCCTTGGCCTGCAATGGGTCTTGGGTGTCGCCAACGTGCTGGCGGCGCTGCCGCTGCCGCTGGCGGTGTTGCACAATGCCTTCGCCGGCGCATTGCTGCTCGCCGTCGTTACAGTAAACTTCGCCGCTTTCGGGCGGCTCCCGAGACGGCGTTCGGTGCCTGCCGCCGGCGCGGCGTCCGTCCATTGAAACAACAGCCACCGGCGGCGTCGGGCTCGCCGGCGGCGTGCGTGCTTTCCATGAGAGAGGGACATCCTTGAGCGAAGCGTTGCTGACCGAAGCGCGTGGCACTTGGCGCGACTATCTGGAGCTCACCAAACCGCGGGTCGTGCTGCTCATGCTCATGTGCGCAGCGGTGGGGATGCTGCTCGCCGCCGGCGATGCGCTGCCGTGGCGGGCACTCTTGTTCGGCTTGCCCGGCATCGCCCTGATGGCGGCGTCGGCGGCGGCCGTGAACCACATTGCGGATGCCCAGATCGACGCCCGCATGGCGCGCACGCGCAACCGTCCTGTGGCCACGGGGCGCATCGGTCCCGCACGCGGAGTGGTCTTTGCCGGCGCCCTTGGGTTGGCTGGATTCACGATCCTCACGACGCTCGTCAATCCGCTCACCGCCTGGCTGAACCTGGCGTCGTGGGTTGGCTATGGCCTCGTGTACACGTTCTATCTCAAGCGCGCGACGCCGCAGAACATCGTCATCGGCGGGCTCTTCGGCGCCGCGCCGCCGCTGTTCGGCTGGACTGCGGTCACGGGCAGCATCGAGCCCGGCGGTCTCGTGCTGCTCGCCATCATCTTCATCTGGACGCCGCCGCACTTCTGGGCCTTGGCGCTGGACCGCATCGACGACTATCGCGATGCGGACATTCCGATGCTGCCGGTGACCCATGGCGAGGCGCACACCAGGTGGCAGGTGTTCTTCTACACGCTGGCGCTGGTGGCGGTGAGCGTCGCGCCGTGGGCCATCGGCATGAGCGGCGTCGTCTATCTCGTCGGCGCGCTTGCCCTCGGGGCCGTCTTCATCGGCTACACCGTGGCGCTGTTGCGCCGCACGCCGACCGCGCCGATGGCGACCTTCCGCTACTCCATCGTTTATTTGCTGCTGCTGTTCGTGGCGTTGCTGATGGACCACTACCTTTGATGGAACAGGGGCAGAGGGGGCGTAACGACCGAAGGTGGATGCTCCACCAGCGGACGGCGTGGCTGGGCTCGAGCGAGCGTACGCGAGGTGCTGCGACGGGTCTGGGACGCTCCGCAGGCCGCTGGGGGTAACGTGAAGTTCGTTGCCATCGGTGCGCTGGTGGTTGGGGTCGTCGGCCTCGGCGTGACCGTGGCGCAGCTCTCCGGCGAGCCGACACTGTCTGGCGAAGAGCTACGTGCACTTGGCTATCGTGCCTATGACGTGCCACGGCCGATTGCAGCCTTCGAACTCGTCGATGATGACGGCGGCACCTTCGACCAGGGACGTCTTAGCGGCCGGTGGAGCTTGGTGTTCTTCGGCTATGCGAACTGCCCGGACATCTGCCCGGTGACGCTGTCCGTGTTGGCGGAGGCGGAGCGGCTCATCGGCGAGGGCAGGTTCCAGACGGTGCTTGTGAGCGTCGATCCGGAGCGCGACACACCGGAACGCCTCGACAGCTATGTCGGCACCTTCTCGCCTCGCTTCGTTGCTGCGACGGGCTCGCCCCATTCGGTTCAGCAGTTCGCTGGAAGCCTAGGTGCGGCGTTTCGCAAGGCACCGAGCGCCGGCTCGGAGCTTGAGTATCTGGTCGATCACACCGGCTTCATCGCCGTGGTCGATCGCGAGGCGCGCTTGGCTGGCTACATCCGCTCGCCGTTCGAGGCAGTCAACATCGCCCGGGTGGTGCGGGCGCTGGATCGGGCCTGATGGCATTCATCTCGCCAATGGCAGCGAAGGCTACGCGGGCGGAGCCCTCAGCGCGGGGGAACGCGAGGGGCCTCCTCTCGCGAGAGGAGGTCTATGGTCGCATTCGTCGACGCAGCGAGGAGCTGTGCGAACCGCTCGAGATCGAGGACTACGGCGTGCAGCCCATCGTCGATGCCAGTCCGCCGAAGTGGCATCTGGCGCACACGACCTGGTTCTTCGAGACTTTTCTGCTGGTGCCGTTCCGCAAGGGCTACCGGCCCTTCCACCCCTCTTTTGAGTATCTCTTCAACTCCTACTACAATGGCGTCGGGGAACCGTTTCCGCGGCCGAGTCGCGGCAACCTGTCGCGACCGACGCTGGCCGAGGTGCTGGCCTATCGCCGCCATGTGGATGTGGCGATGGCGCCTCTGCTCGTCGCCGAAGACGTCGAGGTGCAGGCGCGCCTAGAGCTCGGCCTCAATCACGAGCAACAGCATCAGGAGCTTCTCGTCACGGATTTCAAGGTCACGCTCGGCAGCAATCCGCTGAAGCCCGCCTATCGGGAACGGAATGGCGAGACCCTGCGCACGGCGCTGCCGCTCGCGTTTCGACATTTTGACGGTGGCTTGACCGAGCAGGGCATGGATGCCGGCGGCGCATTTTGCTTCGACAACGAGAGCCCGGAACATCGCGTGTGGCTGGAGCCGTTTGCGCTCGCGAACCGGGCCGTGACGAATGGCGAGTATCAGGAGTTCATCGAAGACGGCGGCTATGCGCAGCCGGCGCTTTGGCTGTCGGAGGGCTGGGCCTGGGTGTGCCGGCAAGGAATCTACGCGCCAATGTACTGGCGCGCCACGGACGACGGCTGGCAGGAGTACCGACTGGACGGCGAAGGCGCCGTGGCCCCCCACCTGCCGGTGACGCATGTGAGCTTCTACGAGGCCGAGGCGTATGCCACCTGGGCCGGCGCCCGATTGCCTACCGAGGCGGAGTGGGAGCATGTGGCGCGAGGGGCCTCCCCTCGCGAGAGGAGCCCTCAGCGTGGGAGAGCGCGAGGGGCCTCCCCTCGAAACAGCAGCCCGGACAGTCACGAGCCGTCCGCCGCCGTGTTGGCCGGCAACTTCGCCGACAGCGGCCGGCTGCATCCGGCACCGGCCATTCCCGGCACCGACGGCGAAGCGGCGCCAATGCAGCTCTTCGGCGACTGTTGGGAGTGGACGTCGAGCGCCTATCGCCCCTATCCAGGATTCACGCCGCTCCCCGGCACCCTTGGCGAATACAACGGCAAGTTCATGTCCGGCCAACAGGTGCTGCGCGGCGGCTCCTGCGCGACGCCCGAGGGCCACGTTCGCGCCACCTACCGCAATTTCTTCTACCCTCCTGACCGCTGGCAGTTCACGGGCATCCGGCTGGCGAAGGACGCTTGAGGCGCTTACCCCGGATTACGCATGAATGCGCGTAGCGAGGGCGACGAGACGCCGCTGTGGCTGGACGCGCACGCGTGCCGGGGGGCACGGGGCGTCGGAGGGCGTTCCATGGGCAATCCGGGCTAGTCACATGGAGGTCGTCGCCGAGATACGAGCGTTGCGCGAGCGGCGCGAGGCCATGCGCGGCAGCGTGGGGCTGGTACCGACGATGGGCAATCTGCACGAAGGCCACCTAGCGTTGGTGCACGAGGCGCGGCAGGAATGTGCCAATGTCGTCGCGACCATTTTCGTCAACCCTACGCAATTTGCGCCGAACGAAGATTTCGCCAGCTATCCGCGCACGCTTGCGGAGGATCTGGAGCGGCTCGAGAAGGCCGGCGTGGATGTGGTGTTCGCGCCGGACACGGCCGAGATGTATCCGAGGGGACGTGAGCGGTTGACGACGGTTTCGGTTCCTGCCCTTGCCGATACCCTTTGCGGCGCCGCGCGACCGGGGCACTTCGATGGCGTTGCGACGGTGGTGGCGAAACTCTTGCACCTCGCGGCGCCGCATCGGGCGTTCTTTGGCGAAAAGGACTGGCAGCAGCTTGCGATCATCCAGGCGATGGTGCGAGACCTCGACATGGCGACACAAATCGTCGGCGTGCCCACCGTGCGGGCCGGCGACGGGCTGGCGCTGTCGAGTCGCAATCAGTATCTGACACCGGATGAACGCGAGCTCGCGCCGCTGATCTTCCGCAAGCTGTGCGACGTGCGCGATGCGGTTCATCGTGGCGAGCGCAATTTTGCGAGGCTTGCGGCTGACGCCTCGCAGGACTTGGCCACGGCCGGCTTCCACGTGGATTATGTGGCAGTGCGCGATGCCGAACGCCTCGTGACGCCGGACAGTCGTACGCCGTCGCTGCGCATCCTCGCCGCCGCGCGGCTGGGCCGCGCCCGTTTGATCGACAACATCGGCGCAGACGTTGCCGTCCCCTCCTGAAAAGCTGCGCTCCTGGAGGCGCCTCGCGAAGTTGGCCGAACGCGGCGTCGCTTCGGAGGGTGGGCGTCTCGCCCTCTCTCGCGCCGCCAGCAGCGCCACGGTGCGTTCTCTTGGCGTTCGTGTGGGCCCGCTTTTGGTGGAACTTTCCCGCCAAGGCATCGGCAAGGAGACATTGGCCGCACTTGTCGAACTCGCGCAAGAAAGCCAACTGCCGGACGCGGTGGAGGCGCAGTTTCGCGGCGATCGGATCAACGCCACCGAAGACCGTGCCGTTCTTCACACGGCTCTCAGAGCCCCAGCGGCCGCCCGCCCCGCCAGCGTTGCCGACGAGATCGAGCGCGAGCAGCGGCGGATGCTCGACTTTGCCGAAGCTTTGCGAAGCGGCCGCCGCGTGGGCTGCACCGGCCGGCCCATTCGCACGTTGGTGCACGTCGGCATCGGCGGCTCGCATCTCGGTCCGCACCTCGTCTGCGAAGCGCTCGCAAGCCCACCGGGTCGGCTACCGCCGGACATCCGCTTCCTCGCCAACATCGATGGCCATGCCGCCGCGACAACTCTCGCCGGGCTTGATCCCGAAACGACGTTCTTCGCCGTGGTCTCGAAGAGCTTCGGCACCGAGGAAACCCTCGCCAATGCGGCTGCGGCGCGCAGTTGGCTCCTCGAACGCACCTTGCAGCCCAAGGCGCTAGTGCACCATTTCGCCGCCATCACCGCGAACGTCGAGGCGGCGCGCGAGTTCGGCATCGCCCCGGACACGTGCTTTCCCATGTCGGACTCGGTGGGCGGTCGCTTTTCGGTTTGGTCCGCCGTCGGTTTGCCGGTGGCCGCGCGAATCGGTCGCCAGGGCTTTGTCGACTTTCTCGGCGGCGCGCATCGAATGGACCGCCATTTCCGCAGCGCGCCGGTGGAACGCAACGCGCCCATGCTGCTTGCCTTGGTGGGCCTCCTGAATGCGAACTTTCGTGGCGCATCGAGCCATGCCGTGCTCGCCTACGACGGGCGCCTGCGTCGACTGCCCGACTACCTCCAGCAATTGGAGATGGAGAGCAACGGCAAGTCCGTGCGCACCGATGGCGAGGCCAGCGCCGTTCACACCGCGCCGGTGATTTGGGGCGGCGAGGAGACGAACGGCCAGCACGCCTTCCACCAACTGCTCCACCAAGGCACGCGGACGGTGAGTGCCGATCTCGTGGCCGTCGTGAACCCGGCCCACCGCCACTTGGAAC
>VXSY01000237.1 GCA_009837725.1 Gammaproteobacteria bacterium
GGTCATGCGGGAGTAGTAGTGCCAGCGTTGGGCGGCGTTGGGTTTGCAGTAGTGGGCGTTAAAGGGGCGAGGCTTGGCGTTGGGGTTGAGGTCGTATTCGAGGTCGGCGCGGTCGATGGAGGTGCGGTCGCAGACGGCGAGTGGGTAGCGGGCGAGGGGCTCGGGGGAGACGGAGCGCCAGATGTTGATGCCGAGCACACGCCGGTCTGTCCTCATGCCCTGGATTTCGGTGAACTTCTCGCTGACAGATTGGCCGTCGTCGGTCAGCGAGTCGGCGTAGTCGTTGTGTACGGCGGCGGCGCAGGGGCCGTATTGGATGCCGTTCTTCCAGTAATGCTCCTTGATCTCTTCATTGCGGTAGGTGTGGCTGCCGAGCGGGCCGACGTCGGCGGTGGGCAGGAGTTGCTTGAGGAGGGCTTGCGCTTCCTTGTAGTACACCTCGGCCACCTCGTCGATGTCCGTCCAGTCCCGCATCGCTGACGGGGCGTGGACGAGCAGGAATCCGGCACCGTTCGCGAGCAGATTCGTGGCGTCTGTCGGCTCTGCCATCACGCCCAGAGCAGCTCGGGCATCGCGAATCAAGGTGGGTCTGCCGAGGCGCGCCGCCGCGAACGCCTCGCGCTGTTCGTCGCTGCCCACGCTCTGTGCCACGGGGTTGGCGAAGTTGAGCTTGCCGACGAAATCCGTGCTGCTTGACGGCTGGTTCATGGCGTTGCTTCGTCGAACAGTTCCGCGATGTCGACCGAGAACCCTTCGAGCTGCCGAGATGTCGCGGTGTCGCCTCGCCTGAACACTCCGTGCTCCACGTAGTCACCGTTGCCAAGGACGAGCACCGTGACAGTGTCGTCGCGGGGATCGGCGATCCAATACTCCGGGATGCCTGCTTCCGCGTAGTCCTTGCGCTTGTCGATCCAATCGCGGCTTGGCTTGTCGGGGCTCAATACTTCCACCACGAGATCGGCACCACCCCAAAAGCGGTCTTGATAGCGGTCGTCCAAGCGGCTCTGCAGGAGGAGGACGTCCGGCTCGCGGTACTTGCCTTCTCGGATTCGCATCCTCAGCGGCGCGGCCATGGCAGCGCCTCCGCGTGGGCGCATGAAGGCGTGAAGCAGCCGGTACAGGTAGAGCGCGACGAGTTGGTGTGAGGACGTCGGCCTCGGCAACTCCTCCACGAAGCCGTCGGTGAATTCCACCAGGCGCCGGCAATAGTCGGTCAGGCGCAGGTACGCCTCGTCGCTCCAACAACCCTGGCGCGGAGCCTCGGCGCAAACCAAGGCGTCCAGTTCGGCTTGGGAGGTCATGGGTGCCGCTTTGGCCATGGGGGGATTGTCTGCGGGTTGCGGCCCGGTGGCAACCGGGTCGACGAGTTCGGAACGAGCGACCACAAGGGTTGCCCCTACGGGGGCTCGTCGGTCGGGGGAGGGGGCTGGCTTAGCCGGCGGCGTTGTAGAACTGCGGCTCGGGCTGGCGTTCGTTGACGATGTCCTGCACGAACTCGCGGCAGGAGCCGCAGCCGGTGCCGACGCCGAGCTCGTCGGCGAGGGAGTTGATGTCAACGGTCCCCTGCGAGATCGCGCGTTGGATCTCGGCCTCGTTGACTCCGGCACAGAAGCAGACGTACATGACGAGGCGGATACTAAATGCGAACGATTAACGATTGCAAGCGCAATTTCGCCGATGTTTCCCGGAAGTTCCCGCCCGCCAAGAATGCACAGGCGCCTGCTCGACTCGCTGCACGAGGGAGTGACGGGAGGAGCCTCTTGCTACCGTCGAGGATGCGGGCGCCTGGCGAGGCTCACTCCACCTTGAAGTCGCCCTCGACGCGCTTTGCCAGTTCCTCGCGGGTCACGGTCTCCACCTGTTCGCCGATCATCCAGCGGTAGCCGAACGGGTCCAGGAACGTGCCTCGACGTTCCCCGTCGGCTTGCGCTGCCACGGGCTGCTTCACTTCCGCACCGGCCGCCACGAGCCGCTCGGCTGCGGCGTCTGCATCGTCCACTTGCAAATGGAGAGCGACGTGGGTTCCGCCGAGGGATTTCGGGCTGTGAACGTCGAAGTCCGGATACGCGTCCGAGACGAATACGGTGTTGCCGCCGATGCTGATCTCGGCGTGGCCGATGCGGCCATCGCTGTCGGTAAACCGCGAGCCCGTCTCGATGGCGCCGAACGCCTCCTCGTAGAAGCGAATGGCGGCCGCGCAGTCGTGGAAGCTGAGGTAGGGCGTGAGGGTCATTGGCATGGTTCATAGGCCAGGCTGTCGTCAACGTGCATCGTAGTCGACGATGTCAGTTCCTTGCTGGCTTTTCCTTCGGCGGCCGGCAAGCCGCGGGGTGCATTCGCCGATTGCGGTGCTCTAGGAGGCCCTTGGCGGCGAGGGCAAGATGCCCTCGCCCCCAAAGGGCCGCTCGCCGCTCTCGGCTAGGACGACCCGTCACCCGCGACGTGCACCGAGGCGAGGAAGCGTTCGGCCACGGCGGGGTGGGTTACGTGCACCGTTTGCATCCCCACCGCCTCGGCGCCGGCGATGTTGTCGGCGTTGTCGTCGAGGAAAGTGATCTCCCTGCAGGCGAAGCCCATGTCGTCGGCGACGTGCCGGTAAGCCTTGGCGTTGGGCTTGCGCAGGCCAATGGTGGAGGAGACGTAGATGTGCCGGAAGGCGGTGAGGGCGGTGGCCGTAGAGCTGGCGCCAGCAGGCCTCGTGGACGGGGTTGGTGTTGGTGAAGATGCACTGCGGGATGGCATCGCCAATGCGTTTCGCCTCAGCCAGCACGTCGTCGAAGGTGCCGGCCAGGAGCTGATTCCAACCGTCGCGCCAGTCCTCCAGTGAGAGCGTGATTTGCAGTTGCCGCGATAGGCTCCCGGCGAACTCCTCGAAATCGATGCTGCCGACCTCGAAGGCGCGGTACGCCTCCCTTGCCCGCCAGCGCCGGCGGAGATTGGCGATGGGCTCGCCGGCGGCGTTCGACCAATGCCGGAACACCGCCTCGTGGTCGGTGCGCACGAGCACGCCACCCATGTCGTATAGGAGTGCCTTCAAGTCTCGCTGCGCTCGAGCCGCTGGTGTAGGGGTGCCCCTTGCATGGCCCCAAACAGCCAACTACGCCTCAGCCATGCGGCGCTTCACCGTTTCGATCGGATTGCGGTAGTCCACGGTGCCGAGGCCGAAGTTCGTGAGCTTGTAGCCGATGAGCGCCTGGAGCTTCTGCGGCATTCGCAGCACCACGTCGTGCGGCACGCCGATGAACTGGTTTTCGCGCTGCTTGAGCCAGGCGAGGTTGAAATTGACGTTTATGGAGCGGCGGTATTCGTTCTCAGTGCTGTTGCCGCCGCCGCGATGCCAGAGAGCGCCTTCCCATGCCAAGAGCGCCCCCGCGGGCATTTCCACCGAGACCGTCTCGACATCGGGATCGACCCGCTTCGTCCATAAATGGCTGCCCGGCACCACTTCCGTCGCGCCGTTTGCCTTCGTGAAGGGGTCGAGCGAGATCAAGGTGTTGACGATGAGCGGCGGGTGCCGACGCGGGATCGGATAGTGGCCGTCGTCCTGATGCATGCGCTGGCGCTCGTCGCCCGGTCCCGGTCGCATCGCCGCGACACCGGAGATCTGATAGTCGGCGCCTAGCACGGCTTCGACGATGTCGAGCATACGGTCGTTCATGAGGAGTTCGTCCACCGCTCTGGTCTTTGCCAGCAGGTTGTGGGTGTGCACGGTCTGCTGGCCGTGTTCCTTGTCCTGGCGGCTACCGATGTCATCGAACACCGGCGCGAGGCCCTCACGAAGCTCTTCCACAGCGTCCGGGCTGAGGAAATCCTCAACCACGGCGAAGCCCACTTCCTCGATTCGCCGCGCCGCGCGTTCCGTCTCCATCGTTCTTGCTCCCGTCACTTGGCGCCACGCTTCTCCAGCGCCGCCACGAGGCCCTTGTTGCCGCTTTCCTTCGCCGCGCGCAAGGGCGTCCAGTCCATGAACCCTATCCAGTTGATGTCGGCGCCTCGATCCAGCAGAAGCTCTGCCGTCGCCCGTTGTCCGCCTCGGCAAGCGTGCCAGAGGGCAGAGGTCAAATCACCCTCGGTCGCACTATCGGCGAGTTCGCGCACGCGTTCGTACAGCCCAAGTGCCGCCGCCTGCCAAAGCGTCGTGACCGCACCCCGAGCGAGCAGTCGCTCCGCCGCCCGCCACTGCGCGAACACCACGGCATCCGACATCGGCGTGCCGCCGGTGAACACGGCACCGCTCGCCTCGATGTCGGCGCCGTTGTCGAGCAGCGCGTCGATGGCCTCCACGTCGTCCGAGGAGGCGGCCCAGTGCAGCGGCTTCTCGAAGGCGTCCACGGGCGAGTCGGCAAGCCCCGCGTCCGGGTCGGCGCCGGCCTGGGCCAACAGTGCAATCGTCTCCCGGCAGTTGGGGAAGTGTCCGGGCCAGTCCGTGGCGACGTGCAGCAGCGATCGCCCCGCTCCCTTCTCGTCCACCAGCACGCAAATGGCGAGGTCGGGAGCGGCGGCGAGCATCGCCTTCAGCCGGGTCGCATCGCCGCCCCGAATCGCCTGGGCGAGCTCCCGTGCCCGCTCATCGTCGTGCCGGATGGCCAGCGGCGTCGCCAACGTCAGAGCAACTCCTCGGCCATGAACTGCAGGGTTTCGGCATCGCCGGAGCCGACGTTGATCATGGTCACGGGGCTTTCCTTCCACGCCTGCAAGCGTTCGCGGATGCGCTCCTTGGGGCCGACGAGGGAAATCTCGTCGCAGAGCTCGTCCGGCACGAGGGCAATGGCCTGGTCGCGCTGGCCGGAGAGGAAGAGGTCCTGGATTCGGTCTGCCACCTCGCCGAAGCCCATGCGGCTGACGTGATCCTTGTGGACGTTGAAGCTCTTCGCGCCCATGCCGCCGACATAGAAGCCGACGTTCTGCTTGATCTGCATCAGCGCCCGGTCCACATCGTCGTCGATGATCACCGGCACCGACGCGGCGATCTCGAAACCGGGCGCGCGGCGGCTCATGGCCTCCTTGTACTGATCCATCATCCGATACGGCGACAGGAACATGGGAATCCAGCCGTCGCAGTTCTCGACCCCAAGCAGCACGTTCTTCGGCCCCTCGGCGCCGAGATAGAGCGGAATGTGCTCCCGGGCGGGGTGCAGAATCAGCTTCAGGGGCTTGCCCAGGCCCGTGCCGCCGGGCAGCGGCAGCTTGTAGTGCTCGCCGTCAAAGGCCACCGGCCCGTCCCGCGCCACCACCTTGCGGAAGATCTGAATCCATTCCCGCGTGCGTGCCAGCGGCTTCGGATAGGGTTGGCCATACCATCCCTCCACCACTTGCGGCCCGGAAACACCGATGCCGAGGATCAGGCGGCCGTTTGAGAGGTAGTCGAGGGTGGCTGCCTGCATCGCAGCACTGGTGGGCGTGCGTGCGGAAATCTGCATGATGGAGGTGCCGAGGTTGATCCGCTCGGTGTGCGCGCCGATCCAGGTCAGCGGCGTGAAGCAGTCTGCACCGTAAATCTCGGGGCACCAGATGGTGTCGTATCCCAGCGACTCCGCCTCCTGCGCCACCTTGACGATCCGGTCGCCCCCCGGGGCTCCCAACGCACCTATGCCCAAACCGAGCTTCATCCGAAGTCCCCCATGTCCACTGGCAAAACCCGCGAGCTTACACGCAAAGCGCCTCACGGCCCGCAACAACCGCGGGGGGTAGTGTCACCTCGGCCACCATGTTCGAGTGGCCGCTGGCGTCCCTCTGGAGGGAGGGCACCAAGAGCTTGTACCGCAGGAGCGGCGCGAAAGCGCCGCGTACGCGGTGCAAGCTCTTGGGCAGGTGGGGGCTGGGGCCAGACCCCGAGCGTCAG
>VXSY01000033.1 GCA_009837725.1 Gammaproteobacteria bacterium
CATGGCACCATCCCATTATCCCACGAGGCAGACTTTGTTCAGAGCTTCCCTAGGAGTTCCTCGCGGAAGAGCTCCGCCAACAGCCCGGAATCGACCAGATGGTCATAGTGTTCGCCGTAGCTTGCCCGCACCTCCCGGTAGAGAACGCCATCGATCCAGCACAACGAACCAGCCGGGTCGCGAAACGACCCGCGCACCCTAGCCCGCTGGTTCATCCGCTTCTCGTTCCGGCCCCTCCGCTTCGGCGCGTTGAGGCTCATCCGCGCCCAGCTTGGTGTCATTGGTATCGCGACTGAATATCCGTGCGAAGAAGCCCCGCGTCTTGTCCCACGCCGTCCTGATGTAGAACAGGGCGACCAACGAACCGGCGATCAGCATCTGCAAGATCATGCTGCCCGTGCCTGGATCGAGATACGCAAAGGCTGGCGCAGCCACCAAAATCAGGGACCCCGCTAGCAGCAGGGGCGTCGGTCGGCGTCTCATGGGCCCTCCTGGGGTTAGCCCCGGCACCGACGGTGGTGCCGGGCTATGGCGAAACCTCCACGCAGGCGATGGATGTTCCCCTGTTCGCCCAAGTTTGGGGCGCACCCCTCGCCGGGCAAAGCGACTCTCGTATTCGGCCGGTGCCCGGCTGGCGGATCAACCCTGGGAGCGTCGCATCTACGACTTTAGCAGAACGGCCAAGCGGCAAAATTGCGCCAGTCACCGTGGATGACCGGCACGACGTTCGACAAGCTGCATCAGGCGATTATCCGCCGAGTGAGCTCTTGATCCCACCGCTTGTAGGCAATGTCCAACAACAGAATCCACGCCGCGCACGTCACCGCCACCCACGCGCACCAGATGAAGTCGGGCAGGGTGTGGTCAAGCAGCACGGTGCGGTATTGCTCCAGCATCACCGCCATGGGGTTGAGTCGGAACCACCCCTGCACGGCCTCGGGGAAAGACTCGATCTCGAAGAAGACCCCGGAGCAGAACATCATCAGTTGCAGCAGGGAGGCCACCACAAAGCGCAGGTCCGGCAGCCATACGCAGAGGAATGCGGCGGTGACGGCCCCAGCGACAATCAACAGCAGCTGGGTGGCGATCACCGCCGGCAACGCCATCCACACCGGCGAGACGCCGACGATGGTGCCGACGACGAGCAGCAGGATGAGGAACACGAACACCTGCTTGTAGGTGACGGCAATGACGCTGATGAGCGGAAACATCAGCTTCGGCACCTTGAGTTGCAGGATCAGGTTGCGGGCGCCGGTGAGGGTCTGCGTGGCGTTGCCGACGCCGCCCGAGAACCAGAGCCAAGTAGTGACGCCGACGATCAGGAAGTAGATGAAGCCTTCGTCGCGGGGCCGCAGGTACTTGAACACGAAATAGAACACCGCCGTCATGGCCAGTGGTTCCAGCACCCACCAGAGCCAGCCCAGGTAATAGCGCGAGGCATCGGCCACCAGATTCAGATAGCCGCGATAGAGGGCGTAGCGCCAGTAGCGGGTTTCGATCAGCAGCACGGCGTCGTCAATCGGTGGCGTTTGCGTGGCCGAGCGGCTACAGGTCGCTCTCGAGCTCCTCGCGAATTGCCGGCAACTGCGTTCCGAGACCCACCACGTCGTCGATGGCGATCTCGAAGGCGATGCCGGCGCCGGCCTCGTCGTCGAATTGGCCGGCCGCGCGAATGCGCTCGAGGATTTCGCGGGCACGGGTTTCGACCACTAGGAACAGTGCCACGTCACGGCGGGCGGCAAGGTCCAGCCCGAGGAACGTTTTTTGCGGCTTGAGCCCCTCGCCGCGCACGCCGGGAATGATGGTGGCGCCGGTGGCGCCGGCATCGCGTGCTGCCTGCACGACGGCATTGGTCTTGTTGTCCGATACCAGCGCGACGATGAGCTTGAGCTTCATGACGGATTCAACTCTGTGCCTCTCGTTTGGTCGTTTGAGCCAGCGGCGTTGCCGCCTTTCCCCAAGCGTTGGATCAGGCTCACGACGGCAGCGTAGCCGAGTACGGACATGATGGGGAAAACGCTGGCGAACGCAATCAGGCCGAAGCCGTCGATTAGCGGGCTGCGGCCCGGGACGTTGGCGGCGAGGCCGAGACCCAGAGCTGCCACCACCGGCACCGTGACGGTGGAGGTGGTGACGCCGCCGCTGTCGTAGGCGAGCGGGATGATGGTGCGGCTGGCGCGGAACGTCTGCACGATCACCACGACGTAAGCGGCGACGATGTACCAGGGCAGAGGTGTGCCAGTGACGATGCGGAAGCAGCCAAGGGAAACGCCTACGGCGACTCCGACAGCCACGGCGATGCGCAGCCCCCATGCGCTGATTGCGCCGCCGGACACCTTTTGCGCCTTCAGCGCCACGGCGATCAGGGGAGGTTCGGCGATCGTGGCGGCGAAGCCGATGGCGGCGGCGAAGGCATACACCAGGATGTAGTCGCGCCAGTCCACGGCGGCGCCAGGCGCGGCGGCGGCCTCGGTAAGTTGCCGTGCCATGGTTTCGCCGATGGGGAACAGCGCCCGCTCGAGGCCGATCAGGAACAGGGCGAGGCCCAGGAGCACGCACAGGAAGCCGGCGACGATGCTCCGCAGGTTCTGCACGCGACGGCGCAGCACGACTACCTGGAAGACGACGAGGATGGCGAGGATCGGCAGCACGTCGAACACGGTGGTCGCCACCGTGCCGAGGAAATCTGTGGCGAAGTCGAGCACGGCGTTCACATCACCATCCCGTAGGCAAGCACGAAGATCACCGGCATGCCGCAGGCGAAGGCGATGAGGCCGAAGCCGTCGAGCATGGGGTCACGCCCCTTGATGGAGGTAGCGAGGCCGACGCCCAGGGCGGTCACCAAGGGCACGGTGATGGTGCTGGTGGTGACGCCGCCGGCGTCATAGGCGACGCCGACGATTTCGTCCGGGGCGAAGACGGTGAGGATTGTGACCAGGACGTAGCCGGTGATGATGAGGCGGTGGATGGGCCAGCCCTTGAGGATGCGCAGCACGCCGAGAACGATGGCGAAGCCGACCGACGTTGCCACCACCATGCGCAAGTTGAAGGCGTAGCTTAAGCGGGCATCGTCGTCACCCGCGATGACGCCGGCTTCGGCTGCCACCTCGGCGGCTTCGGCGGCGATGGCGATTAGGGCTGGCTCGGCCACCGTGGCGCCGAAGCCGAGGCAAAAGGCGAAGGCCAGGAGGAGTGTGGCGCTGCCCTTGTGGGCGAACGCTTCGGCGATGGATTCACCGATGGGGAAGAGGCCGCTCTCGAGGCCTTGGATGAAGAGGGCCAGGCCCACGACGACGCACACCAGCCCAACCAGCACGTTGCCGAGATTCGGGAAGGGTTGCTGGAGCACGACGGCCTGGAAGAAGGCGATCACGAGGACGATAGGGGCGAGGTCGCGCAATGCGTCCCGGAGCCGCTTGCCGATGGCGAGGGCGATGGCCATTTGCGAAATTCAGGTGCGTAAAGGTGAGTTCTTCAGGCGCGGATGCGGAAGTCGTTCTGGCCGGAGAGGTCTTGGCCGCGCATGAGATAGAGCGTTCGCTCGGACATGGCGAGAGCGCCTTTGCGAGGGGAGGCCCCTCGCGCTCCCCCCGCCTGAGGGTTGCCGGCGGGGCGGCTGCCGGCGAGGTCGCGCCGATACACGGACGTTGTCGGCATGTAGCGCAAGGTCATGCCGCGGCGGGGGTGCTCCGAATGATTCGGTTCCGAGCCGTGTACGAGGAAGATGTCGTGCAGGGAGACTTGGCCGCGTTCGAGCACGATGTCGCGCGCCCGGGATTCGTCGAACTCGCCTTGGCGGAGCTCAAGTGGAAGGCTCAGGCCCTTGGCGCCGTTGAAGTCGTGCTGGCCTAGTTCGCGCCGCCGATGGGAGCCGGGGATGATGCGCAGGCAGCCGTTCTCGGTGGTGGCTGGGTCCACGGCGATCCAGACGGAACAGGTTGCGAGGGGGCGGATGGGCCAGTATTCGCCGTCCTGATGCCACGGCGTTCGTGTTCCGACGCGCGGGGGCTTGGCGAAGAAGCTGGAGTTCCAAAGGGCGAAATGCTCACCGATCAGTTGCTCGACCATGGCGAGGATTTCGGGGTGGCGCGCAATGCCTAGAAACCACGTGTCGAAGGCCAGCACGGCGGGGCAGTAGTCCGTGAATTCGGGATGCTTCGCGAGCAGGCGGTCGTGGGCGGAGGCGATCTCGTCGATCTCCTCTTCGCGCAACCGGAAGTCCGGTATGACGTAGCCGTCACGCTGGTATTGCTGGATCTGTGCCTCGCTGAGCATTCCCACGCCGTTCCTCTGTGCGGGCCTTGAGTCTGTCAGAAAACGGCTGCCGAATGTGGGGGTGTGGAGGCGGAACGGAGCGTGCCTTGGGTTCCACTTCCATGTAGCCCCCTCCGAGGACGGCTTCTCGACCTCCCCCCGCGAGGGGGAGTGACCGGGAAGTGCGCTTGCAGGAGATTGAGGGGTGAGGGTGGGCTTCCCTTCGTTGGCCGAGTCGAGAGCACCACCGCTCCCCCCTTCCTATCACTCTCCCCTTGCGGGGGGAGTCGAAAGCGTCCCCGCTTTCGGTGGGGGGGTGGCTGGGTTGACATCTGTTGGCCGGGTCGGGACGATTTTGGCAGCGGATTGTCTCGTTTGGGGTGCTACGTGGACGTGCGGTTCTGATCGAATCCTTGCAGCTGTTGGGGTGGGGGCCGTTTTTCGCCGAGCAGGTTCCTGCTGATGGGGGTTTGGTTGCCCGGCGAGTGGTGGCCGTGCATCGGACGGGACACGCGCTCGGCGATGGCGAAAGCGAATGCGTTGTGCCGCTTGGACGCTCTTGGCAGCGGTTGCCGGTGGAAGCGCGGCCTTGTGTTGGCGATTGGGTGTTGACGGATGTCGCGGGCACCCGTATTGAACGTGTCCTTGAGCGCCGGAGCGTGCTGCGGCGGGTGGCGTCCGGAGGCAAGCTCGACTTTCAGCTTATCGGCGCGAACATTGACGTGGCGCTGGTGGTTACCTCTTGCACGGCGGAGTTCAATCCATCGCGCCTGCATCGCTATCTCGCCTTGGCGCGGGACTCGGGGATTGAGGCGATGCTCGTGTTGACCAAGGCAGACCTCGCCGAGGATGTTGCCGTCTATCGCGACCAAGCGTTGGGGCTCGCGCCGAACATCGTCGTGGAAACGGTCAATGCCCTCAACGCGGAGTCGGTGCGCGCGGTTGGTCGGCACATGCGCGCCGGTGCCACGTTCGCGCTATTGGGCTCGTCGGGGGTGGGTAAGTCCACCCTGCTCAACACGCTGGCCGACCGTCGCCTGCAGGCGACCGGCGAGGTTCGAGAAGACGACGGCAAGGGTCGCCACACAACCACGGGCCGCTTCCTGCATCGGCTGCCGGGCGGGGCGCTGGTGCTGGATGGGCCGGGCGTGCGAGAGCTCGGCGTCGCGGATGTGGAGGAGGGCCTTGATCGGCTGTTCGAGGACATCGAAGCCCTCGCCGAACGCTGCCGTTTCCGCGATTGCGCGCATGACACGGAACCGGGCTGTGCGGTGCAGGCAGCCGTCTTGGCCGGAGATGTGGACGAATCCCGTCTTGCGAGCTACCGCAAGCTGAGCGTGGAGCAGCGCCGGCTGGGTGCGGAGCTTGCGGGGCAGCGACACCGGGGGAGGAAATCGGAACGGCTGGCGCGGAGGGAGAGGAGAGGCGATGGGCGGGGCGGGTAGCCCCCCCTCCGAGGCCGAGCGATTGGCCCGTCAGGCTCGAAAAACCGTGCGGCGGTAGTGGGCGAGTTCGGCAATGGATTCGCGGATGTCGTCCAAGGCGCGGTGTGTATTGCGTTTC
>VXSY01000063.1 GCA_009837725.1 Gammaproteobacteria bacterium
GCGCAGGCGCACTGAAGCGCCATAACGGCCTGAAGATACGGTCTTTTTCTCAGATTCTCGACGACGCTGCCCCACGAAACGACACCTTCCCGGTCGCGATGCGGCGACGCCCGGGGCGATCCCGCGACACCGCGTGGCGCCTTTCAACGCCGAATCAGCCCGCGCGGTGGCCGGCGCAGCCCCGGGCCCGCCAGCGCGCATCCTCCGGTCCGGCGAAGCGGCGGTCAAGGGCGGCCAGGACGTTCCCGGACGCCGGCTCCGCCGCCAGCGCCGGTTCGAGCCGACGCGCCCCGTACTCCACCGGCGCCCGAGCGTCCTGGCCGGCGCAGCAGCCCCTTGACGGCCGCGCAGCCGCCAACGCTGACGGCGGGGAAGGTGGCCGTCGCCGTCACCTCGACGACATCGTATGGGCGCATCGCCGAGCTGCCGGTCCCGTTCCCGGCCACCTTCCCTGCCCCCGCGGCGAGCGGGCCCGCCTTCCGAACGCGGCTGCCGTCAGTCCCGTCGCGGAGTGTCGCCGCCGGCGCGTCAGTCCTCCCGCTGCCCGGAAGCCCCGTCGCAGACGCGGCTTTCGGCCATCGAGACGCCGAAGGCGCGCACCACAGTGACCTGCTTTCCATTGGTGCGGGCAATGGGCCGAAGCGGGACGCGCTCATGCACGCCGGCCGCATGGCGCACCATGCGAGCGAGGTCGCGGCGGCGAAGTCGGGGAGGGAACGCGACAGGGAGGAACGGCCGCGCCCCGGACCGCGAGGCGGCCCGGGGCTGGCGTGGGGAGCTAAGTTGTGATGGGCGATCCGTTCGCCTTGCCATCGCAAGGCTCTGCGAATCCGCAGACAGGCTGCGAGTTGCCCTTCGACGCACTTTGCGCTTGCCGTTCCTACGCGGCGGCTGCGGCGTGCCGTTGCCGGCAGCGGCCGCGAGCCCGGTTTCGGCGCGACGCGTCTTCCGCGGGTGCCGGGTCGCTTCCCGGCATGGCAAGGGTGTTCGGCCCGAGCCTCCGCCTCTTCGCGTCTCGCCACGGTCCAGGCCGGCTCCTCCGCCGGGCCATCGCCCGGCTGCCCGCGGTCCCGTCGGGGTCCGCGCAGCGGCCGCCTGACCGTGTCGTCTGGATCAAGCCCCCGCCGCGATGCGACGTGGCCCGCCGTGCCTCCGCGGGGCGTCCGCCCGAAATACAGCGCCATTACAGCGCCGTGGCACATGGCCGCCGTGTCGGCGGCGAATGTCGGCTCCAGGCCGACCATGCTGCGCAAGGCAGCGACTGAACGGGCGGCACCATAGCACTGCGTCACGAGCGTCGCACTAGTCGCGTGCTTAGCAGACCTTCAGGCCGCCGCTGGCCGCAATGCCGCTTCGGCCGTCTGTCACTACCCCTCCGTCGCCCCGCCAGCCATCCGCCGCCTCGTGCATGCGACGTCCTGCGACAGCCGCCGGTAGTGACAGACGGCATGCATTGCGCATGGGTGCTGAAAGACGGCGACTGCCTGAGCGAGTGATCATCGAGACTGCGCCCTCAGCAAGTCTGCACCCGACTCCGAAAGACCACGTCGCCAGAGACTGTTCATGCCCCGGCCACCACCAGGCGAAACCCCAGCGAGCGCGAAAGCGGGCCATGCCTCGCGCCATCCAACAGATCCCGACAGCCCGCCGCCACCTCTGGCCTCAGCCAGCCGCCGACGGCGACGTCGGCAAGGCGCTCCAAGTACAGCAGGTCAAATGCCAGCGACTCGGCCCATCCCACCTCGCTTGCGTATCCGCTGACCGCGGCAAACCCTGTCCGTTCGAGGAATCGCTCAATGTCCTTCGTCGTTGCCGATCTCGGCCAACAGGGCCCGAGATGCACGATGCAGTTCTCGCTGCCGTAAACCGCCTGTTCGATGGACGACGCTATGTCCTCCAAACTGACGCCTGCGCCGCCAATGCCGTCGAGCAGCAGACCGTCTCGCCCCGAGCGCGGGAATCGCAGATAAAGAACCCCGTAGCTCGCGTCCGCCTCGCTCCACGACCGCAGATGGCCCAGCAACTCCTCCCTGGTCGCCGCCGACTCAACCGCAAGCGAGGCCCCGTTGGCTCGAGTCCATACCCGCAGCATCTCGCTCGCCGGCATGAATTCCGGGGTCGGCCATGCGCCTTCGATCGCATACACGCCCGCCGCCGCCATCGGGGGCAATCCCTGAAGCCGCTGGCAGCAGTCCCACAGGATCGTGTCAATCTGCTGCTTCTTGAACGACGGGTGGGCCTCGTGCAGGAACGCCACCAGCTCATGCCCGTCGGCAGCCCCGCACGCTTCGGCACACCTGGCCAGCCAGACGTCCGGCTTCGCCGTGTCCTTCAAGCCAATGTTCTTCGCCAGATGGTGCTTCGTGATGGGCCCAATCCCCGGAAGTTGCTCCAGAACCTCAACCCCGCCTTCCTCCGACAACCTCGCCTTGAAGGCGTCGAACCCTTCCTCCGCGATCATCCGGCACCCGGCGAGAAACCCGTCGGCCTTGCGCTTGTTCCGTATCGGCAAGCGGTCCCGCTCCACCGGCGCCATGTCCGCGAGCGACTTCAGGTCGAACGACTGGAACAGGTCCCTGATTGCCGGGAACCTGTCCCTGACCACCGTGTACCGAAATCCGCTTGCGAAGACGACCCAGCAGTACTCCCCGAGGAACTCCTGATCGTTCAGGTCAGCGAAGACGAACGGCTCGTAGACAACGTCGCCAACCTCGTCTCGAGCGGCCGCGAACATCCGCCTTGCCTTTCCCTCGTCCAATACGTCCTCCCGCCTGGTCCCGTCGCCACTATCCGCCTGCCGCCTGCGATGCCGAACAAGCGCCATCACCGCATGCAGGCTTCCGCAGTCCGCGCACATTGTCGCGGCCAACGCCCCCGCAATCCAGCCCGCAGATCGGGCGAAGAACCCGCGGAAGCGAGCTGACACCGTGACCGCCACGCTCCCAGACTTGCCGTCCGCCCACCATCGCCGCTGACGCGACTGCCAGCCACGACTGGCCGAACTCCGCGACAGCAAGGTGGTCGACGACGTCAGCCGCTTCCTCGTCGAAGGGCACACCATCACCCCGATGCCCGTCGGCGTCACCGCCTTCGATTCGCGCGCGTCGGCGCAGCCCGATGCCGTTCCCCGCCAGGGAGTGAGACGACTGAGCCGCCGTCGGCGGCGATGGCGGCCGATTGCGCCCGCCCCGTCAGTCCGTCCATGGGCACGAAAACAGCCGCCAGACGGCGTTTGCTGAAACCGCCACAGCTTGGCAGCTCGAGGTCCTCCCAAGCAGGTCCCGCCGCACTCAGTACGGCAGCCCGCCAACAAAGAAGACGCCTGCTGCGACGATCAGCGCAAACAGCACAAACGTCAGCCAATGGCGACCTTCTCATGGGTGGGCGCGTTGAGCCAGATGCATACCGGATGACCTAGCTGTTCGTCGATGTCCGAGGATCGGCAAGGGACGCGGTCTAGATTTTCGCCCATCGCCATGTCGCCACTCCTAGCGTGATTCCATTGTCTCGTATGCAGCGTAAGCCCCGATCGCTACCCACGGAACACCTATGCCGAAGGCTGCCCACTCCAGAAACGAGCGCGTGATGCACGGCGCGAGTCGTTGCTGACGGTCAACTGATCCACTTGCACGACCTCGCCGGCAAGGAGCCTGCAGCCCCATCCCCAGGCGGCGAGGCCACCGTCTGTGTGCGAATGTCCGCGGGCCTGTAGGGCAAAGTGTTTTGTGCGTCCGGCGAGGAGGCGTCGAAATACTTGCGTGTCGGGTGGGCCAAGGGTGCCAAGGAGCCGGCGCCAAGAACGGCGCCGGCTCCTGCCTCCAGCTCAGTCGTGTGTCGGGAGGAAAGGCGAAGGCGAAGGGCCTCGTTCCTACCGCCGCTTTGAAATCGCCTTGCGCCGCGGAAGCGGGGGGATCAGGAAAAACGCTACGGCGGCGAGAAGAATCCAAGCTGCCGAGCCCAAGTCGTCTCGCGTCAATGCGGCAACGACCATCGCGACGCCGGCAGCGTAGCTCGCAACGGCAAAGGCGTTCTTGCGACGCCATTCCATCAATCGCATCCTCCCATCGTCATGTAAGCCCCGGCTATAACCGCTACCCCGAATGATACCCATCCCACCGGAGTGGTGCCAGCTGCCTTCGATATGCCAGCGGCCACGGCAACGACCGTAGCGGCACCGGCTTCGCATCTCTGTGGCTCCGGTATCGGGTTCGCGTTTCTGGGGTCAGGGTCGCACCCACCGTCTGTCGTCGCATAACTGATGACACCGTAGTTTGGTCCGGCCAAGTCGATGCCGACGCTCCCATGACAACTGGCTTGATCCGCTCTTGCCTCGCCGCCTACGGTCGGAATCGGAACGATGCCGCCAAGGGGCGCGGCAGGCAAGATCAGGAACGCCAGCGCAAGGGCTAGCGCGAGGGATCGCGGAAATCTCATGCTTTTTTCTCCAAGGTCAAATAACGGTCCGCTCACCGACTGCGGCAAGCGGGGCAGGCGGTCAGCACTCGCCCCAGACGGTCGCAGGGATCGTCTCGAGCATCTGCAGTGCCGCTTCCAGCAGGGGGCTCGGAAGGCTGGACAACAGGGAAAGCATCCACTCGTAGACGGGATTCGGGACCTCGCAGGCAGGCGAGAGCCCGTGTGCTGCCCCAGCCATGCAAAGCGCCAACGCAAGCGCAAACGTGAAGGAACGCCTATAGCGCATCCGGTCATCCTCCTAAGGGCGGCGTAGCCACCCGGTGGTTATTCGTTCCCGGCACTCGCCGGGGCGGTTTGCAGGCCGGTGTCCGGCTTGCTCTGCGCACTCGCTCCCACCTCTTCCGTTTGGTTCCGCGAATCCGCTTTTGCGGAAGGAACGGTGGCGGCAACGGTCCGGCCCAGGGGTGGCGACCCCCAGGAACGACAAGGGAGCGAGGGGTTGAATCCGGCCGTCGGGTTCGCTAGACGGACTCGCGGCCCGGCGGCAGCGGCATTGGACTGACCATCCGTCCGGCCAATCCACCACGAACAAGATGGAGAGCAGGACCAACATGGCCACGACAACCAGAGCCGACAGCACCCACGCCAACGCACGGAACGACAGCGTCGGCGGGACGGAACCAACGCCGCTGGCGGAGCGACGCCTTGCGCCGGGGACGCGGCACGCCTACGGGCGCGCGCTCCTCCGCCTCGACGGCTGGCTCGGAGGCCGGCCCGTCACGGACGAGTCGCTGGCCGACTACCTCGCGACCCTCTTCGACCGCGGGCTGGCGCCGGCGTCGGCGGCAACCGCAGTGGCCGCCGCGAAGGACCGGGCAAGGCGCGAGGGCGCCGCGTCGCCGGCCGGAACGCGCACCGCGGACGCCCTGTCGGCCTACCGGCGCGACGGTGCGGGGCGGGGTCCGGGCCAGGTGGCGGGCATCCAGTGGGAGGACTCCGACCGCATGGCCGACCTGGCGGAGGGTTGCGGCAACGTTCGCGGGCTGCGCGACGCGCTCCTGATCCGGATCATGTCCGACGGCATGCTGCGGGTGTCCGAGGCGGAGGCGCTGGACGTAGCGGACATCGCGCTTTCCAAGCGGAAGCTGCTGGTGACGATCCGGCGCAGCAAGACGGACCAGGACGGCAAGGGCGTCGTCTTCTGCGGCGGCCCGGACACGGCGCGGCTGGCACGAAAGTGGCTCGTGTTGCTGACAACTTTAAATCTCCCGCTTTTGTCCACCAGGAATTGCGCACTTC
>VXSY01000272.1 GCA_009837725.1 Gammaproteobacteria bacterium
CCGACACGTCGCCCCAACTCGCGAAACGGGTCGGGCGATTCGCCCGCGATTCGGCGTATCTCCTCCAAAACGTACCGAGCCTTGGCTTCCGGTGGCCACGTCTTGATCCCGCCAATATGCCGGAACCCTACGAACGGGTGGACTAGAGCACGGTCCCCAACCACAAAACACGGGACTTCGACCAAGCTCAATCTCTGCGCACTTGTGGGCTCCATCCCGATGAATCGAAGCAGATCCGCTTCTTCGGCATTGAGTAGGATCTTCAATGCCGCAAGCCGCCGATTACCCTCCACGACAACAAACCGCCCCCCACCTTGAGGAACGACGATCAAGGGTTCGTGCTGGAAGAACCCATTGTCCAGATAGGATTGTGCTAGCTCCTCCAGTGCAGCCTGACGGAAGAGAAACGCGAGGATTTCTGACTGTGGCTCGCCGTGCAGCCGCTCCGGCAATCGAGGATTCTGGTCATCAAGGAGCAAACGAGCGACCTCGATTCCTTGAATCGCCGGACTTGGATCATCTAGATTGGTCACTAGTGCAAGCGCCCTCATCCCACCCCGGCCACCAGGACCCCCTTCAACGAGGGGTCAAACTCGCGTTCCCGCCAACACAGCTCGTCGTCCACGCAGGCCTTCGTCGCCCTGTTCGATCCCGTGCGAAAACGATGGCGAAACCCAGCTTCCGTAGTCCAAATCGGGCGGAAACCCTAGTCGCTCTGCGCTCGGGTTGTCAACGCTTGCCCTGACCGTAGCCAAGCTGCCATAGCCCCTGACGCCTTCCAGGCACGTACCGCGGTGCCCGCAAACGCCTGCACTATCTCGCCGGCGCCGAAACGTCCAATGCCAGACAACGCCCCTACAACCGCTTTGCCTTCGTCAGTTGAACCAGTAGATGAACTCGTCGTCCGGTGCGTCGGGGTCGAGCAGGGTCTTGTCGATGTTGATGGGCGAGCGGACGGCGGACGGCCAGAGGGGCTCCGCCTGTTCGGCGTTGTGTTTGGCGAGGAGTGTGAGGAGTGCCGCTACGCGCTCCGGTTCGACGCCGGCGAGGTTCACCTGCTCGGTCGGGTCGGTGGGCAGGTGGAAGAGCCATTGCTGGCTGGGTGCAGGTGGCTCGTTGACCTGGAGCTTGTAGCCGCCTGCCAGGACCACCTGATAGCCGCCGGTGCGCCAGAACAGGGCCTCGTGGGGCGCGCCCTCGGCTTCGCCGGTGACGTAGGGGACGAGGTCGACGCCGTCGATGGTGCGGTCGCTCGGTGGTTCGACGCCGGCCGCGGCCGCGGCCGTGGCAAAGATGTCGAAGCCATGCACTGGGGGTTCGAACGTCTGTCCGCCGGCCAGCCGCGCCGGCCACTTGAGGAAGAAGGGCACATGGATGCCGCCCTCGAAGTAGCTGATCTTCCAGCCGCGGAACGGCTCGTTGACCCGTGGCAGGCCGATGTAGGCCGGGCCGCCGTTGTCCGACGTGAAGAACACGAGGGTGTTTTCCGCAAGGCCGTTGTCGCGCAAGGCGGTAAGCACCCGGCCGACGCTGCGGTCGAGGGAGCGAACCATCGCGGCGTACACACGCAGGCGATGCTCGTCGATGTGCCCGAGGGCGTCGTAGTCGTCCTTCAAGGCCTGCAGCGGCGTATGCACGGCCCAGTGGGCGAGGTAGAGGAAAAAGGGGCGGTCCCGATTGGACTCGATGACCTTGACGGCTTGGTCCGTGTAATAGTCGGTCAGGTAGCCGCCCGGCTCGAACTCCTCGCCGCCGTTGAACGATGCCCCGAACTTCATGACACGCCAAAGGAACCGATCGATGGCGTCGAAGTCCTGCTTCGAGTTGACGACATTCGGATCGTCCTCGGGCAGGTACAGGCCACTCGTCATGAGCAGGCTCTCGTCGAAGCCCTGATCGTGGGGCGCCATGCCGCCGCTGGTGCCTAGGTGCCACTTGCCGATGTGTACGTTGTGGTAGCCCGCCGGTTTCAGCAGCTCCGCCAGGGTGATCTCGGACGCAGGCACGCCCATGTCCGCGAAGGGGATCGAAGGCCCCGTGTCTTCCACTACGCTCGGCCGCAACCTGCCTGGCGCTGCGTTGCTGAGCATGGGAACCATGGTGCTGAAGCCGGCCGGCGTCGGCGTGAACTCGAAGCCGAAGCGGGTGCTGTAGCGGCCGGTCATCAGGGCGGCGCGGGAGGGGGCGCAGGTGCCGTTGGCGGCGTAGCCGTTGGCGAACTGAACCCCCTCGTGCGCCAGGGCGTCGAGGTTCGGGGTCGGCACGCTGCCGCCGGCAACGCCGCCGCCCTGCCAGCTTAGGTCGTTCCAGCCGAGATCGTCCGCGAGGATGACGACGATGTTCGGCGGCCTTTCCGCTACCGATCGGCCGGCGGGGTCTGTGCCCGAGTCCCAATCAATCGTCTGCGTCGGCGCGATGTCACGGCGCTGCTGAATCTCGACGACTTCGAGCAGGAGCTCGAGACGGTACACCCAGGCAACGCCCGCCAAGGCAGCAAGCACCACCACACAACCAAGCACTACGCCCGCGCGCCGACTCACCTACATCCCCCTCGTCGAGCCTGCGCCCGTCCAGGAATTGTAATGACATTCCCCGCCATCGATGGTCTAGTGTCGCGCATCAGAAGTGCATTGAATCAGCGGGAGGAGGTCCTCGGGGACGGGGCGTCCTCTCCTCGCATGCCGAGGCGCGCATTCCCAACGCCCACGGGAGGACAGGACATCACCCAATCGGATCGCTGCGACGGGACGTCGTCGACTCGCCCGCCAGCGCGTGGGAGGGGAGGATGGTCCCAGCAGGGCCAGCGCCACCTTCTGCGGTGCAGGCTCCTCGCCGTTCCCCTGGCCACCGCTCTCGCATTGTCCTCGGCGTTGGCCGCAGAACCGCCATCGCGGCCGAATGTGGTGATGGTGGTGGCAGACGATGTCGGCTTCTCGGACTTCGGCGCCTACGGCAGCGAAATCCGCACCCCGCACATCGACGCCATCGCCGCAAACGGCGTGCGGTTCAACAACTTCCACGTCTCGCCGATGTGCTCGCCAACCCGTGCCATGCTGCTGACGGGGGTGGATTCCCACCTCGCCGGCGTTGCCAGCCTCTACGTCGCCACTCCGCTCCATCATCGCGGCAGGCCCGGCTACGAGGGAGAGTTGCGCACCGATGTGGTGACGATCGCGAGCCGCCTGCGCAGAGCCGGCTACCGAACGTATCTCAGCGGCAAGTGGAACCTTGGCCGAACGGCGTCTTCGCTGCCGAGCGCGAGGGGCTTCGACCGGACGTTCGCCCTCGATGCGACCGGCGCCGACAACTACGAAAAGAAGCCCTACCTGCCCATCTACGACGAACCGCCGCCCTGGTTCGCAGACGGCGAGCCCACCGATCTGCCGGACGATTTCTACTCGTCCGAGCACCTTGTGGACACGCTCGTCGACTTCATCGACGGCGACCGGGGGGCGGTGGAACCAAGCCCCTTCTTCGCCTACCTCGGCTTTCAAGCGGTGCATCTGCCTGTGCAGGCGCCGCGCGAGTTCACCGAGCGCTACGTGGGAACCTACGACGAGGGCTGGGATGCGCTCCGGCACGCGCGCCACCAGGGTGCCGTTGCAGCCGGCGTCTTCCCAGCCACGGCCACGCCCGCAAACACTCCCGAGCAAGCCGACTGGGAAGCCCTGACACCCGACGAAAAGGCGTTCGCCGCCAAGAACATGGCGGTCAACGCGGGCATGCTCGAAGCGATGGATCACCACTTTGGCCGCCTTGTTGAATACCTGACCGGGGCAGGCCTCGCCGAGAACACCGTCTTCGCCGTGCTGTCCGACAACGGCCCGGAAGCTGGCGATCCGGCCGCTAGTGCCGTCTTCGACTCCTGGGCCGAAGGCGTCGGCTATAGCCGCGAGCTCGCGACCCTTGGCGAGCAAGGCAGCTACGCCATCATTGGCCCGCACTTCGCCCGCGCCGCAGCGGCACCGCTCGCGTACTACAAGTTCCACGGCGGCGAAGGCGGAATCCGCGTGCCGCTGATCATGTCGGGGCCCGGTGTCGAGGCCAAGGGAGTCGTGCCTGCCTTCGCCCATGCGACGGACATCGTGCCGACCCTGCTCGAACTCACGGGCACGAGTGACACAACGCCCGCCGGCAAGCACCCGATCAGCGGGCTGAGCCTGGCTCCGGCGCTGCGCGACGTCGCGGCCGGCATCCACCCCGCCGACGAGGCGATCGGCTTCGAGACCGCCGGCCACGCCGGCGTCTTCAAGGGCGAGTACAAGCTGGTTCGAGTCGGCGCCCCGGAGGGCGACGGTCGCTGGCGCCTGTTCAACATCCAAGAGGACCCGGGCGAGACCCGGGATCTCGCCTCCGAGCAGCCGCAACGGCTCGAGGAACTGCTCTCCGACTACGAGGCCTACGCCGAGCGCGTGGGCGTGCGGGAAGTGCCCGCCTCCTACTCGCCCGGACGGCAACTCCTCATCAACTATCTGTTCGACCGCACGATGGCGAACCTCGGCTGGTGGGTCGCCGGTGCCGGCCTCGGCATCCTGCTGATCGTGGCCCTCGTCAGGTGCATCCGGCGCCGACGCGCGCAACTCAACCCTCGCTGACCACAGGAACAACCCCATGCAAGTCCTGCGCACTCCGGAAGAACGCTTTGCCAACCTGCCCGGCTTCCCCTTTGCACCGCACTACACCAACGTCGCCGACGGCGACGGCGGCACGCTGCGCATCCATCACCTCGACGAGGGGCCGGGCGATGGGCCCGTCGTGCTCTGCATGCATGGCCAACCCACGTGGAGCTATCTCTACCGCAAGATGATCCCCGTGCTCGTGGCCGACGGCTTACGCGTGCTCGCGCCGGACCTGGTCGGCTTCGGCCGCTCGGACAAGCCGACGCGGCGCGAAGACTACAGCTACAACCGGCAGGTGGAGTGGCTGACCGCGTGGCTCGTCGCCAACGAAGTGCAAGATGCCACCCTCGTCGGGCAGGACTGGGGCGGATTGATCGGCCTGCGCATGGCCGCCGAGAACCCGGACCGCTTCGAGCGCATCGTTGCGGCCAACACGGGCCTGCCGCTGGCCCTCGACATGCCGGAAGACCGCTTGCGTGCCGTCAAGGAGTTCCTGAGCCCAGCCACGCCCACGCCGTCGATGCAGGAGATGGCCGCCGCCCTCGCCTCCATCGACGCCGAAGCGCGCGAGACCAAGTTCGCCTATTGGCAAAAGTGGACCTGGGAAACCGAGGACCTACCGATCGGCATGATGGTGGGCATGAGCGTCGCCGGCGCCGGAGGAAGCCCGCTCACACCCGAGGAAGTCGCCGCCTACGACGCCCCGTTCCCAGACCCCAGCTACAAGATGGGCCCCCGCGCCATGCCGAGACAGGTGCCGCTGCTGCCGGACGCCCCTTGCGTGGCCGAACAGACCGCCGCCTGGAACGTGTTCCGCGAATGGCGCAAACCCTTCCTGTGCGCATTCACCGACAACGACCCGGTAACCGGCGGCGCCGACGCACTGTTTCGAGAGCGTGTGCCGGGCACCCAAGGACAACCGCACCAGACCATTGAGGGCGGCGGACATTTCCTTCAGGAGGGCCGCGGCGAAACCCTCGCACGCATCGTCTCGGATTTCGTTCGCACTAGGGAAGCTCTGAACAAAGTCTGCCTCGTGGGATAATGGGATGGTGCCAT
>VXSY01000024.1 GCA_009837725.1 Gammaproteobacteria bacterium
TGGCACCATCCCATTATCCCACGAGGCAGACTTTGTTCAGAGCTTCCCTAGCGCGGAACTCGGATGCGTTGCACCAGTTGGCGGATGTCTTCGGGCGGTGCTGGGGTTAGCTTGCTTACGACGAGGGTGACGGCGAAGTTGAGCATTGCGCCGACCGCGCCGATGCCTTCCGGGGAGATGCCGAAGAGCCAGTTCTCGGCCACGTTTTCTGCCAGCGGGGGCATGAACACGCCCTTGAAGTAGAGGATGTAGCTCAAGGTGAAGACGAGCCCGGTCAGCATTCCCGCGATGGCGCCTTGCTTGTTGACGCGCATCGAGAGGATGCCGAGCAGGATCACCGGGAACAGCGACGAGGCGGCGAGCCCGAACGCCAGCGCCACCACCTGCGCCACGAAACCCGGCGGGTTGTAGCCGAGATAGCCGGCCATGAGGATGGCGACTGCGGCGCTGATGCGCCCGGCGAGCAGTTCTCGCCGCTCCGAAATCCCGCGCACGAACACGCCCTTGAGAAGGTCATGCGACACTGCGGCGGAAATCACGAGCAAGAGGCCAGCGGCCGTCGAAAGCGCCGCGGCGATGCCGCCAGCGGCTACCAGCGCCACCACCCAGTTCGGCAGTCCGGCGATCTCGGGATTGGCGAGCACGATGATGTCCCGGTCCACCGTCAGTTCGTTGCCCTCCCAGCCGTGCTCTCTCGCGCGTGCGGCGAACTCGGGGTTGGCGTCGTTGTAGTACTGGATGCGGCCATCGTCGTTCTTGTCCTCGAAGGCGAGGAGCCCAGTTTCCTCCCAGGTGCGGAACCACTCCGGGCGCTCCTCGTAGGCGAGGTTGGCCGTCTCCTCAAACACGGGCCCGGTCTGGATCGTGGTGGTGAGGTTGAGCCGGGCCAGTGCCCCCACCGCTGGTGCCGTGGTGTAGAGGATGGCGATGAAGAGCAGCGCATAGCCGGCGGAGATGCGGGCATCGCGCACCTTCGGCACAGTGAAGAAGCGCACCAGCACGTGCGGCAGGCCGGCGGTGCCCACCATCAGCGCGAGGGTGATGAAGAAGACATCGACACTGCTCTTGGTGCCGTCGGTGTAGGCCGCGAAGCCGAGATCCGTGACGATCTGGTCCAGCTTCGTCAGGAGATAGCCGCCGCCTTCCACCACTTCGGCGCCGAACGCCGCCTGGGGCAGCGCGACGCCAGTCACCTGCAGCGAGATGAACACCGCCGGCACCGTGTAGGCGAAGATCAGCACGCAATACTGCGCCACTTGCGTGTAGGTGATGCCCTTCATGCCGCCGGCCACCGCGTAGGTGAACACCACGCCCATTCCCACCAAGAGGCCGACGCCGATGTCCACGTTCAGGAAGCGCGAGAAGACGATGCCAACGCCGCGCATCTGCCCGGCTACGTACGTGAAGGAGATGACGATGAGGCAGATGACTGCGACCACGCGCGCTCCGTTCGAGCCGTAACGTTCGCCGATGAACTCCGGCACGGTGAATTTGCCGAACTTGCGGAGGTAGGGTGCCAGCAGCAGGGCCAGGAGAACGTAGCCGCCGGTCCAGCCCATGAGATACACCGAGCCGTCGTAGCCGAGGAAGGCGATGAGGCCCGCCATCGAGATGAACGAGGCTGCGGACATCCAGTCGGCCGCCGTCGCCATGCCGTTCGCCACCGGGTGCACATGCTTGCCGGCGACGTAGAAGTCCCCGGTGCTCGACGCCCGTGACCAATAGGCGATGCCGATGTAGAGCGCGAAGGAAAGCCCGACGACGAGGTAGGTGAGGGTTTGCAGGTCCATTCGGTTAGCTTTCCTCGTCGTCCTCGCGCACGCCATGGCGGCGGTCAAGCACCGTCATCCGCGCCGCAAAGACGAAGATGATGACGAGAAAGACGTACATGCTGCCCTGCTGGGCAAACCAGAACCCAAGCTGAAAGCCGCCGATGGTGATTTGGTTCAGCCAATCCACCAGCAGGATGCCGCAGCCGAAGGAGACGACGAACCAGACGGCGAGGCAGACGCCGACGAGACGCATATTGTCGCGCCAATAGGCGCTTCCCTTGCTCGAAGGTTCGCTCACTTGCTCCCCTCTCCCAAGAGGTGGCGTTCCAGGAACATGGCCGTCAGCGCCGCCAGATGGTCGGCGTTGGGCTTCTTGGCGAAACCGTGGCCTTCGTCCTTGGCGAGCACATACCACACCGGAATCTCGCTCATGGCCAACGCGGCGGCGATCTGTTCGGACTCGCTGGCCGGCACACGGGGGTCGTTCAGGCCTTGGGCGATCAAGAGCGGGGCGGCGATTTCGTGCGCTCGGCTGAGCGGCGCGATGCCTTCCAGGAAGGCGCGCATCTCGGGGTCGCGCTCGTCGCCGTACTCGGCGCGGCGAAGGTCGCGTCGATACGCCTGGGTGTTCTCGAGGAAGGAGACGAAATTGCTGATGCCCACCCGCTCAACGCCAGCGCGGATGCGCTCGGCGAAGTGCACCATCGAGGCGAGCACCATGTAGCCGCCGTAAGAACCGCCGGTCACCGCGACGCGATCTTGGTCCAGCTCCGGCTGCTCGCCGATCCAGTCGAGAAGCGCGCCGATGTCGCGTACCGAATCCTCCCGCCGGCGGCCGTTGTCGAGCTTGAGCCACGACTTGCCGTAGCCTGACGAGCCGCGCACGTTCGGGAACACCACTGCGAGGCCGAGCTCCTGCACATAGAACTGGGAACTCGGCGAAAACCCGGGTCGGGCCTGCCCCTCTGGCCCACCGTGGATGTTCACCAATACCGGGTGCGGCCCCGGACCGGGCGGCCGATACACGAAGGCTGGAATCTCAAGGCCGTCGAACGAGGCGAACTTCACCAGTTCCGGTGCGGCCAGCCCTTCCGCCGGCAAGCCGCCGAGTTCGCTTGCCGTCCAGCGCGTCAGGGTGCCGCTGCCGAGATCGATGCTGTACACGTCCGAAGGTGCCACGGGGCGCGAGAGAGTGAAGGCAAGCTGCTCGCCATCGGGCGAGAACCTAAGCCGGCCGACGATGCCGTCGGGGATCGTCGGTAGGGCCAAGGGTTCCCCATCCGCAGTCGATGCCGCCTGCAATCTGCTGTAGCCGCCTTCGTTGAAGGTCCAGGCGATCCGCGCCCGATCTCGAGAAACCGCGGCACCACCGACGTTCCACTCGACGTCCTCTGTCAGCGTTGTGGATTCGCCGGTTGCGAGGTCCAGGCGACGCAGTTGCATGAACTCCGATCCGGCGTCGCTGGTGTAGTACACGCCGTTGTCAGTGCCGTACACCGCACCGCCGATGGCCACTCCCTCCGTGGCGTCCTGGTGCGGCAACAGTTGCCGCCGTGCGCCGGTGCCGAGGTCGATCTCGTAAAGCTCCGCCTCGTTGATCGACACATACTTGGAAACCAGCACGCGATCTTCGTCGGCGGACCAGTCTTCCAGCGACCAGCCGACGCCGGCGCCTTCCTGGATCACCTTCGTTGCGCCGAAGCCCGCCTCAGGGTCGAAGGAACGGGCGTGGATATCCCAGTCTCGACCATTGCGCTCTGTCGTCGTGTAGCCGAGCCAGCCGCCGCTCGGCGACCAGGAAACGCCGGTATAGCGCGACCGGCCATCCGAAATGAGCTCGTCCGCATCGCTGCCGGCCGAACGCCAGAACAGTTGATAGAACTCTGAACCGCCGATGTCCTTGAGGAACACGAACCCCGGCTCGCTTGGGTGCGGATTCACCGCCGCGCTGCGCACTGGTTCGCTCCCGAACGTCACCTGCCGGCGCATCCCCAGCGGCGTCTCGACCCGATGCAACTGCGTGCTGTCGCCAAACCTCGTGGCCACCAGCACAGCGTCGCCGATCCAATCCACCAGAGCCGCCGAACGTGCGTTGCGGTAGCGCGCCAGCGTATCCACGACGGCAGCCGAAGCCTCGGGCGCACCCCGCACCTCCATGTTTGCCGGCGGCTGCACGGTGTCGGCCATGGCACTTCCCGCCATCACCAAGATGGCTGCGCGAAGCGAGTGCTGCAAAGGGGCGACTTGATGGTAGCCGCGGCTCACGTGGCTTCTGCCCGCGCCGGCGGCATTCGGGTTGCGGGGTCATACGCAGTGCGCGCCCCGACGCCGGAGCTGTCTGCGGTGGTGCCGCCGTAGAGGCGGTCCGCCGTTTCTTCCCGCAGCAGCGCGAGCTCTTCCTGCAGCGCCTTGCGGCCGGCTTCGGCGGCGGGATCGGTTGGGTAGTAGGCGAGTTCCGTGGCCGGGTCGCCGGCAACACGGGTGCCGATGAGCACGCGCGGCTTGGCGTAGTCGTATGGCATGGCGCGATGCAGCAGGGCGCGGTTGTCCCAGAACAGCGTGTCACCTGGACTCCACCGATGGCTGTACACGCGGCTTGGGTCCGACACCACGAACTCCACCAGCGACTTCAAGAGCGCCCGACTCTCGGCCCGCGGCAGCCCCGGAATGCCAAACGCGTGACGTCCGACGAACAGGTTCTTTATGCCGGTGTCCGGATGCACCTTTACCATGCGCCTGAGGTACGCCTCGCCGTGGTAGATGCTGTTGTCGCCCTGGGGCGGGAAGTCGCCGACATCGTTGGCCTGCGAAAACTGCGTCGAGTGGAACGCCGACAGCTCTTCGATGCGGTCCTTGGTCGCCTGATCGAGCGCCGCATAGCCCGCGCGCATGTCCGCAAGCTCGGTATTGCCGCCCTCCTCCGGCACGGTCACGGCGGAAAGCATGGCGCACTTGCTGCTGATCGGCTTGTAGGTGGAGTCGGTGTGCCAAGCCTCGTTGCCGACATTGGTGCGCATGATCTGGGTGCGAAAGCCGAACACCTCGCCATAGCTGCCGTCTTCCTGCTTGCGGCTGTTCGAAATGGAGGCGGCGCCGAACTCGAGCTCGCCAAAGCGCTCGCCGAAGGCGACGTTTTCGGCATCGCTCAGGAATTGCTCGGGGAACAACAGAAAGCCGCGATCGAGCCACGCCGCCCGAATGGCGCCGAACTCATCGTCGCTGAGTTCAGCGAGCCGCACGCCGGTAACGACCGCGCCAAACCCTTTGTCTGGAATGGGAGTGATGTCCATGGTGCCTCCGACAGCCCTCGCGCAAAAGGTGACCCGTAGTATCCGTCATTCGCGCGGGAGAGGGCAGACCGCCCTCCGAGGCGTTCAGACGCGGGCGCACATGGGCGACGCAGCATGGCCCGTTCTCGGATACGGTCAAACGCGTTCCAAGACACAAATCGTGAAAGGCCAGGCGTGGCGGTCGTCGGCCGGATGCTCCGTACGCTTGAGCTCACGCCAGGCGGCGAGATCGAATTCCGGGAACCAGGTGTCGCCTTCGAGTTCGGTATCGATCAGCGTCATGTACAGACGATCGAGCAGCGGCCACGCGAGGGCGTAGATTTCAGCGCCGCCGATGACGAACGTCTCCTCCGGCGCATCGCTGTTCGCAAGCGCAAGCGCGGATTCCAAGTCGCGGGCCACCTCCACCCCTTCTGCATCGAGGCCCCGGCGCGACAGCACGATGTTGCGTCGCTTGGGCAGCGGTCGCCCGATCTCGTCGAAGGTCTTGCGCCCCATGATGATGGGCTTGCCGAGCGTGGTGCGGCGAAAGAAGCGCTGGTCGTCCGGCAACCGCCAGGGCAGATCGCCATCCTTGCCGATCACCCGGTTGCGCGTCATTGCCCATATGG
>VXSY01000128.1 GCA_009837725.1 Gammaproteobacteria bacterium
GGCGAATGCGCGGCGTAGGTCAGCCCCTCCCAAACATCGCGCAAGGGGCTCGCCTTCCCCGTCCCCAACGGATGCCCCGGATGATGGATGAACAGCACCGTCACCGAGGAGACGAGATAGAGCGCCGACAGCACGAGATAGACGAGACCCACGCCAAAGGCGCTGGTTTGGTCGCCGCCGGCGAACACCGCGATCATCAGCCCAGCGAGGGCAGGGCCCAGAATGCGGGCAATGTTCCACGACGCCATGTTGAACGCCATGGCGTTGAACATCAGTCCTTCGCCGACGATTTCCGGGATGAACGCCGTGCGCGCCGGCATCGACAGCGCCAGCACGGTGCCGTTCAGGAATCCCACCCAGATGAAGTCGAAGAAGGTGACCTTGCCGGTGATGATGATGACGGCCATCACCAACGTCGCGACACCGTTCAGCGCCTGCGACCAGAGCAAGAGCGGCTTCTTGCGCACGCGGTCCGCAAGCACGCCGCCGATGAGGGAGAAGAAAATCTGCGGCGCGGTGAAGGCGAAGGTGACCAAGGCAAGGTTCATGGTGGACACGGTCATCTCGTACACCAGCCAGCCTTGCGCCACGAGTTGCATGTTCATGGCGAAGGCGGAGCCGGCTTGACCAGTCCACAGGAGCAGATAGTCGCGGTTCTTGAGCGAGGCGAACATCGAGCTGTCCGCACTCACGATGCCGGCGCGCCCTATCGGGCGCGTTGGAAGTTCTGCTGGCGCAGAACTTCTGCGATGCGAGTTTTGTCCCTGCGCTACGGCGTGCGCCGGCGTCTCCGTTGCCGAGGAGCTTGCATTCACGCGACTTGCGCGTCGCGAAGCTCCGCCAGTTGCGGGCTGCCGGTGCTGATGCGGACGCCAGCGGCGATCCTGGCCGCCATGTTGTCTTCGCTGACGCCGTCGAGAAAGGCGATGCCAGCCTTGCGACAGGCGTCGAACACGCGCTCCCGCGCCGCCTGCAGTTCAGGGCGAGCAAAGTCGGCCGGGGTGCCGCGGTAGCCGTGCGACATGGACATGTCGGCCGGGCCCCACTCGGCAAAGGCTATGCCGGGCACGGCGGTGGTCTCGTAGGCATTGGCGAGGGCGCGCCGGTTCTCGATCTTGAGGCCCAAGAGCAACTCGCCGTCGGGATTCAGCGGCCAAGGATCGGCGCGATCAAGGTATTCGTCCGCAGAGACGCCCCACACCGCGCCCGCGCTGCCTTGTGCTCCGGCGCCCGGAGTGCCGCCGCGGAAGGTGTAGCGGGCGGCTTCGACGAATGCCCGCACAGCATCCACGTTTTCGGCATGGCAAAGCAGCAGGCCATGCACGCCGCAGCCGAGGATCTGCCGCACCTGCCAGGCGTTGGCGCGAACGAGCGCCTCGCTCGCGCCTTCGACGGGGAGTTCGACGATCACGGCTGGCTTGGGCCGCCCCTGGGGTGCTGGCGATTCGCCCCAGCCCTGCATGAAGGCGCCGAGGCCGGCAAGGTCAAGCACGCCGTGTTCCATGCCGATGTTGATGTAGTCCGCCCAGGAGGACACCGCCCGGTTTCCGGCTTCCCGGGTCAGCTCGGCACCGGTGTGGCCGCCGGTGTAGAGCACGAGTTGGTCGCGTTCGAGGCGAGCGATGGCAGCGTTGATCCTGTCTGGCATGGCGAGAACCCCCAGGGCAGCGGGCGGGACTTGATGGCGAAACAGCCTATCACGGCGGTTCTGGTGCTTCCTGCGAGGGGCGCTTTTCGGGGGCGGCATCTGGCTTGAGCTTCCTTTCGACATAGACGTTGCCTTTTTCGTCCTCGAACAGCACCGAGAAGCCGGCCTCGATGAAAATTGCCAATGGGCCGAATGCGTTGTCCGCGGGGCTCGTCACGCCTCGCACCGGCTTGCCGAGAAGGCGTCGGTAGCCGCGCCGTTCGAACGCGTCGCAGGCGGCTTGAAGCAATCGCCGGGCGATGCCCTGTCGGCGGCGGCCCGGAGCGATCAGAAAGCAGGGCACAAACGCCGTGCCTTCGGAGTTACCCGGCAGCCGGCGTAACACCGGGAACAGTTCACGGGGAGCCGCATTGCACCAGCCCACCACCTCGTCGCCCTCGTAGGCGAGAAGACCCTCTGCCCGACCCCCCCAATCAAGGCCACCATCGCTTGGCGGTTTTCCTGCGCCGAGCGGCAACGCCACTCGCCATTGGCGGGTTCGTGATAGTGGAAATAGCAGTAGCAGCCCCGCCATTCGTCGTTGTCGGCGAAGGCGATGTGGTCGAAGAAGTGGAGGAAATCCGCCAATCGTTCGGCGCGGAGGGAGTGAACTTCGATAACGGGCACGAAAAAGTAAGCCTATGTGCGCCGACCTGCGCCGGCGGATGTACCTTCATTGTATATATTCGACCCGCCTAGTGTGGATAATTCGCGTCCAAGTAGGACTTTCCGTGTCCATCTTCGCTACATTCGATTCTTTGCGTTAAGCGACGCTGGTCGCATTGGCGCCGTGCATCCGTTCAGGGCGAAGCCCGGTGGCTGCTAACATCCTTCCTTGGTTTGACTTGCTCGGATGTGCAATGCGCTTCTGCCTTTTTCGCCCATGTCGGACCCACGCCAGCACCCGTCTTCTAGCGGCCTCCATCGGCTCGGCGATTGCAGTTCCTGCGTTCGCCGCGGAGCAGGAGCGGGCGGACCCCAATGCGGTTGAGGAAATCGTCGTGGTGGGCGATCTCGGCAGCATGCCCGGCGAGGATGTGCAGACGGTGTTCGGCTTCGGCAAGTCGCTTGTGCGCACGCCGCGATCGGTGTCCACCGTAACCGACGAGATGATCGACCGCTTCAACATGCGCGACATCGACGAACTCATCGCCCTTGCGCCGGGCAGCTTCACACAGTCGTTCTTCGGCGTGGCTGGTTCCCTCGACATTCGCGGCACGCCAGGAGAGACCTACTTTCGCGGCGTGCGCCGGCTCGACAATCCGGGCAACTACCCGACGCCCATCGGTGCTTCGGACCGGGTGGACATCGTGCGCGGGCCGGCATCGCCGATCCACGGTCCGGCCAAAATCGGCGGCTATCTCAACTTCAAGCCCAAGTCCGCACGGATCGAGGAAACGGGGCAGTTCATCGCCGACCGCACCGGGGCCATCGGCCTTGATCTCGGCAGTTGGGACAAGCGCATCGTCAGTGCTGAAGCAGGTGGTCCGGGCAGCCTAGGCGGGCAGGACTTCGGCTACTACTTCTACGGCGAGGTCGAGGATTCCGGGAGCTTTTATCGCGACACCGACATGCAACAGACACTTCTGCAGGCATCTTTCGATACCGATCTATCAGCCCGCCTAGAGCTCCAGTTCGGCGGCATGTTCCACGACCACAGCAGCAATCAGGTGGCCGGCTGGAACCGGCTTACGCAGGAACTGGTGGATCGGGGAACGTGTCTGACAGGCCAGCCGACGCCGCTCGATGCCAACGGCGATGGCCGCATCTCGCATCAGGAATTCGACGTGAACGGCGATGGATTCACGGACCTCAACCCGTTCGCGGCTGGGCTTGTGCCGGGAACGGGCTCGGCGCTCAATCCCGAAGGGCCCTTTCCAGGCGCCTGCTTCATCGGCGAAACGGCGGTGTTTGGCTGCCGTCCTGACCTCTTGGCGCTGGCGAACACGGGCACGACAACGCTCGACATGAGCGAAGTGCTGACTTGGCCCGACGACGTGCTGGAGGCGGAGGTGCTGACACTCTACCTCGACGCCATCTTCGACGCCGACAGCGGCTGGGAATGGACGAACCAGCTCTTCTACGAGTCGTATGACACGCTCGCGGAGTCCGGCTACGGCTTTTCGCAGTTCCACGACACGTCGGTGATAGAGGACCGCTTCGTGGTGGTGAAAGAGTTCCGCCTCGATACGGCAAGCGTGGCGGTGCAGGCTTCGCCCTCGGCGCGCTTCACCCGCTTTCGGCATGCCGACGACTACACCAACGAGTACTTCGACCGACGTGACCTGAGTCGTCCACCAAGCGCCCGTGACACGCGGTTGCTGGCGACCGAAATCGACGACGACTACACCGAGTATTACATCGGCGACTACCTCGACCTCGGCATCGCTGCCCTCGCCAGCATCGACTGGGAGCTCGGTCTCGGCCTCCTTGCTGGCGTGCGCTACGACAGCATCGACATGGAGAGCCGGCAACCCATCGACAAGCTCTTGCTGCCGAGTTCCAACAACTTCTGCTTGCCGCCGGGCGACTGCGTGGACGAGCAGGCATCCGCCACCGTGGATGGTGTGTCCTGGACGCTAAGCCTCAGCTATGCCCTCCCGGGCGGTGTCGTGCCCTATCTCACCGCGTCGGAACAGGCCACCGTGATCGCTGGACAAGGGGGGGAGATCAGCACCACCAACATTGCCGAAGGCGGCGCCTTCGACACGTCCAGGCTGCGCGAGGCCGGCGTCAAGGGCGAGCTGATCGACGGCGGCCTGTACTTTGCCCTCGCCACCTACGTGCAGGAACGCACCGATTTCTCGGCCCAGGCCATCGTCACCAACCAAGCCACCGAGACCGAAGGAATCGAGTTCGAGGTGCGCTGGGTGGCCACCGAGCGATTGCTGCTGACGCTCGGCTACTCGCGCATTGAAGTGGTCAACCTCAACACGCTCGAGAGCGGTTCGCGCTTCAGTTTCATCGGCGCCGACGACGTGCCCGGCATTGCTCCCGAGGCACTCTACGGCGGCGCCTTGGGCGGCGTCCTTGTCCGCCCCGGAGCGCAAGGCGCCCGTCGCGCCGGCATCCCGGAGAACATCCTCTCCCTCACCGGCACCTACGACTTCGGCAACGGCTTCGCCGTGAGTGCCAGCGTGGTGGATGCAGATTCGGTGCATGCCGGCTTCTCAGGTTCGGTCACCCTGCCCGCCTACACGCTCGTCAACGTCGGCATGGTGTTCGAGACCGAACGCTGGTCTTTCAGCGCGACCCTGAAGAACGCCACCGACGAGCGCTACTTCCGCTCCAACTTCCCCAACCTCTTCGGCGGCGTCATCGTCCTGCCGGAACTTCCGCGACACATGCAGGCACGGCTCCGCTACCGCTGGTAGTGCCCCGAGGCGGGGGGCTTTCCTCGCCCGTCTTGAACGCGGCACGGGCCCTTTGGAGCGAGGCGTCTCGCCGGCGCGCCGCTACGGCGCCGCAAGGCGCGTTCGTGCGCAAGCGCATTTCCCAACCTGCGCGCGTATCGGCGCGTACGAGGGCGAGACGCCCTCGCTCCAACGGGCCCGCGCCGAATCCAACAAGCGACCGCGCCAGCCATCTCCGGAGGGAGCCGCCAGTCGAACACGATTGCAGGTTTCCGGCGTCGTGGTGTCTCTCAGACCAGCGCCTGGTACGCCAGCGTCTTGAGTTCCCTGCGTATGGGGTAGGTGGACGACGGCAATAGCTGCGTCATGAACACCACGATCAGTTCCTCCACCGGGTCCACCCAGAAGTAGGTGCTCGCCGCGCCGCCCCAGGCGAACTCGCCCGGGGAGTCGAGCACGTTCGCCGCCGCCGGGTCGATCACCACCGAAAAGCCGAGGCCGAAGCCAATGCCCTCGTAGGGCGTTTCGCTGAACACCGGCTGTCCCATGGCGGCGAGGTCGC
>VXSY01000126.1 GCA_009837725.1 Gammaproteobacteria bacterium
AAGGTGTGCAGTTTTAAGTTGACAAAAGTGAGCAGTTTTAAGTTGACATTGACAGCTCGACGCGGCGAAGATCGAGGAAGGGCCCGTGTTCCGTCCGGTCAACAAGGCAGGGCGTGTGGCGTGCTCCCGGCTGTCAGCTCGCAGCGTGCGGCAAATCGTCAAGGACCGCGCGGCGGATGCCGGGATCGAGGTGCGGGTGTCGGGCCATTCGCTGCGGGTGGGCTCCGCGCAGTCGCTTCGGGACCGCGGCGCCACCACGGCGGACCTGATGGACGCCGGCCGGTGGAGTCGCGTGGAGACGATGCTGGGCTACGTTCGGACGCAGGACGCGACGCTGGGTCCGATGGCCCGGCTGCGCTACGGCGTCAAGCAGCCACGCGGTCGCGGGTGCCGCCCGCGTCGGCACGGCAAGGCCAGGGCCGCCAGGCGCGAACGGAGGTGGGCACGGCAGGCGTCGAAGCGCCTGCGAAGGGCGTCGAAAAAAGTCGAGAAAGGGCTTGCACGCATCGAAAGAGCCGTGATAGGTTCCTGAACAGCGGATTCACGGAACCTATGCCAACATTCTGATATTCATCGGCTTTTTTCGGTCTTCGTCCGTCCGGTGCAGTCCTTCCGCGCCACGTTGCGTGGATGCGCCAGACCATCGATCGGGTGACGGGACGCGAGCAGACTCGCATCCGCGGACACACCGGTCCCAAGAGCCGCTCAGGCCACCGGTCGGGACGCGTGCAGCCCCAGCGCCTCCGCATGGCGCGTCATCAGCCCGCACCTGAGCGCCTGCATGCCCGAACGCGCACAGCTCGCCGACACCAAGCTCCGACCCGGTGACTCAGGCTGCTCTCCGACGCCTCCCGGTTCTCCCCCGACGCCGCCCACGCCGAGACCGACATCGACGCGATCGCCGCGTCCAGGCCAAGCGGCGCAGGCTGTTCCAGCGCATCTCCGCCACGACGGCGCCCGCCGAGCCGCCGACGGCCTTCACGCATCCGCGCCGGTCGGGGGCCAAGCCGCCCACGCCGGGAGGCAGCGCACATCCGTCCGGCGCGTCAAGGGTGCGCTTCGCCGAGAGCGACGGTTCGACGCATGCTCGGCAAACCCAACCGCGCCCGCAAGCATCGCCGCATCGCGATGTCGAACGCGAGCGCGCTGCGCGACCGCATCCCTTCCTTCTCGTCAGTCGTCACGCCGTGCACGCGCCGGGCACTGGCCATCACGGCCCACTTGACGCGCAGCCGGGTCGGGGCGTCGTCGTATCTCGTACTTCATGTGGTAGCGCTTGCTGATGAGGTGGCCAGCCAACAGCCCAACGCCCACATAGATCGCGAGAGGGGCGAGGAGCCCAGCCAGGCTTTCTGGCTGAATGCCCCAATGCGACTGCACGGCCACACCTGCGAGAGCTGCCACGCCCATGGCGCAGAACCCACCGACCCATGCCCTAACGGGCGGGTATTTTGCGACCTTGTGGTCAGCGACCTTCAACATCCGAGCTAGGGAATCGTCGGGGGCAGCCACTCGCCCACCTTTGCGACCGCGCGGCCGAAACGACCCCGGGAGGTCGACGTCTTACGCTCATCCAAGGCAGATCCGGCTTCCGCCCCTTCATCTTGCACGCCAAGGCCAATCACGATGGCCAGGACGACGGCAAGCAGGATCAGCCCAACAGCAAACCCAATCACAATGCACACCCCTTGATCGCTGCCGCCGCCTCAGCCACGACGACCTCGACAATGACACCAGCGGCTGTTCTCCCGGTGACTTGCGGGCGAAGTCTACCCCGGGGCGGCACGTCCGCACATTCCGGCAAGGAACCCCGGTGGGCGACGTTCTCCGGGACGCGCTCGGGCAGGGCGCGACGTCAGGCCCCGGAACCGCCGCCGGGCGCCACCGCGTCCGCCCAGCGCTGCATCATCGGCCGCCGCCGCTCCAGCAGGTCGTCGCGCGCGTACGCCGCCACGGTCGCCGAGCCCTCCACGTGCGCCAGCGCGAACTCCGACAGCAGCTCGTCCACCTCGTGCACGCGCGCCCAGTCCTTGAAGCTCGACCGGAACCCGTGCCCCGTCGCCGCGATTCCCGCGTTTCGCAGCGCCTGCGTCATCACCCGGTCCCCCAGCATCGACCCCGCACGCGAGCCGGGGAACACCAGGCCGCCGCCGTGGACGCCCTCCCGCGCCTCCGCGAGCACCGCCAGCGCCTGCCGCGACAGCGGAACCCGGTGCGCGCGACCCGCCTTCATCGACTCCGCCGGCCGCACCCACACCGCCGCGTCCAGGTCGAACTGGTCCCACGTCGCCCGCCGAACCTCCACCTGCCGCGCCCCCGTCAGCGCCGTGAAGCGGACCGCCCGCTTCGTCGACGCCGCGCACCCCGTCGCGTCGATCCGGTCCAGCGCCGTGCCCACCTCCGACCAGTGCAGCGCCGCATGGTGCCGCGGCCCCGCCTCCCGTCGCGGCAGCGCCCGACGCACCGCCTCCACCGGCGAGCCCTCGACCCGGAACTCCTCGATCCGCGCCCACTCCAGCACCGCCGTGATCGCCGACCCCGCCGCCTTGACCGTCGCGTGCCGGCCGGACACCGCCAGCGGCCGCAGCACCTCGTGCACCGCCGCGCTGCCCACCCGGTCCACCGGAACCCCGCCGAGCCTCGGCAGCACGTGCCGGTCCATCGCGACCCGCCAGGTCTTCGCCGGACTCTCCGTTCGCCAGCACTCCCGCCTCTGTTCGAAGCACGCCGTCTCCGCCGCCGCGAACGTCGGCACCCGGCTGCGCCTCGGGTCGCCGCCGGTGCGGGCGATCGCGCGGTTTTCCGCCGCCGTCCGCCGGGCCTCGGCGAGGCTCACCAGCTCGGCGCCGCCGAGGCCGAGGTCCACGCGCCTTCCGTGAATGGTGATCCGCTGGATCCACTGCCTCGAGCCGCTCCTGCGGACGCGCAGCATGAGGCCGTTGCCGTCGGTGTAGCTGCCCGGGGGCGCGGTTCGCACCCTTGCGGCGGAGAGGGCGTTGCGGCACAGTCGGGGCATGGTCGGACTCCGGCGGGTGTTGCCGCAGTCTACGCTAGTGTCGGACGGGAATCCAACATGCCCCACAAAAACTCGTGCTGCCTGATGCGTTCCGGCGAGACGCCGGGAGCGTCCGCGGCACGCTCATCTTGGATGCAATACGTTGTTTATCAAGAAAATAAACGGACTGCGCGCCACGTTTCGGATCGCCCTGACGCCTTGCTGGGAGTCTGCAAACGACTGTACGGCGCACCCTCCTAGTAGCGGCGCGCTGGCCAAGGCCCTGTTACGATCCGCGCCCTTGGCAACGGGAGGTCGGATGAGTTCATTGGGCGGCATTCGTGTGGCGGTTGTCGCCGCGGTGTTGACTGGCACATTCTTGCCGGGGGTCGCTGAGGAAGTTCCCGTACCCGTGGCGTTCACCAACGTCAACGTCATCTCCATGCTCGAGGAGGGCGTGCAGCCAGATCAGGTCGTGGTGGTCCGCGGCGACACCATCGCGTCCATCGGCTCCGAACTCCCGCCAAACGCCCGGATCATCGACGGCCAAGGCAGGTTCCTCATCCCGGGCCTCGCCGAAATGCTCGCCAACGTGCCCGATGACCCCGACTACCGCGACGATGTGTTCTTCCTGTGGCTCGCACACGGCGTCACGTTTGTGCGCGGCATGCTGGGGCATCCGAGCCATCTGCAACTGCGCCAACAACTCCTCAGCGGAGAAGTGCTGGGCCCACGCCTGCTCACTGCGGGCCCAGCCTTCAGCGGCCGCACCATCTCCGGCCCCTCTTCCTCGGCCTCCATGGCGCGCCGGCAGAAGAAGGCCGGCTATGACTTCCTCAAGATCCACCCCGGGCTCTCCCGCGACGAGTTTGACATCCTAGCCTTCACCGCCAACGACGTGGACATTCCATTCGGCGGCCACATCACGGAACGCATGGGGCTCGCCGAAAGCCTCGAGGCGGGCCAGCGCTGGATCGACCATCTCGACGGCTACATGCAGGCCCTCGTGCCCGACATCGCTGACTATCCGCGCGAGGCCGCCTCGCCCTTTGGCATGGACCTGGCCCCATACGTCGATCGCAGCCTGATCGAGGGCGTGGTGGCACAAACTGTGGAGTCCGGTGCCGCGGTGGTGCCCACCGAGACGCTGCTCGAGAACTTCGCCAATGCCGCACGATGGCAGGAGATGGCGCGCCGGGAACAGTTCCGCTATGTGCCCCAGGAACTGCGCGAGAGCTATGTGCGGAGTCTGAGCGGTGCAGCGGAAGCGAGAGGCGCCAACGTTGCTGCCCAGGCACTCACGATCCGCAAGGCGCTGATCAAGGCACTCCACGACGCCGGCGTGCCGGTGCTTTTGGGCTCCGACTCACCACAGGTCTTCAATGTGCCGGGCTTCTCCGCCCACCGCGAGCTCGAATCCATGGTGGTCGCGGGATTGACGCCCTTCGAAGCCCTTGCCGCCGCAACCACGGCCCCGGCCGCCTTCTTCGGAAGCGAAGAGTGGGGCGCCATCGAGCCGGGCCGCGCGGCCGATCTCGTGCTCCTCGGCACCAACCCCTTGGATGACATCAAGAACACGCGCACCATCGAGGGGGTGATGGTGCGCGGGCGCTGGCTCGACCGCGCCGAACTCGACGCTGGACTCGCCGCCATCGAGGCGAAGTATCGTTAGCGTTCGAGCGAATGGAGGGAACGAAATGGAACGCAGCAACTGGAACTTCCACATCGCAAGCGCCGACAAAGCAGCCTGGAGCGAAGGGCTGAGGACGATCTTCGAGTACCGCGACCTCGGCATGAAGGACGCCACCGACGGCGACTACATCGCCCACGTCATCCGCCGCAAGGGCGGTCATGTCGAAGACGACGTGCAGCAGTGGCATGTCCACGAGTGCACCTTCCAGATGGTCTATGTGCTGAACGGCTGGGCGACGTTCGAGTACGAGGGCGAAGGCGAACGCACCATCCGCGCTGGCGACTGCATCAACCAACGCCCCATGATCCGCCACCGCGAAATCGCCTGCTCGGACGACTTCGAGGTGCTCGAAATCGTCTCGCCAGCCAACTTCCGCACCGTCGTCGTGGATGCACCAAGCGCCGTCTAGCGCTGCCGGCACGGAACAGGGCAGCGTTCCCCGCCACCCACGGGGCCGTCTCGCGGGAGGTGGCTGGTTGGGAATGAGGTCGGTGCTCCGCCCAACCTGACGACCGGTCCCCGCCGACGGCAACGACCACCGGCGAGGGGCGTGAGTTGTCGCGACCGTCCCGTCACGCAGCACCGTGCATTCGTGCTGTGCGGCAGCACCCATCGCTTTCGGGCTCGACCCAGCGGACGGCGTTGGGCCGCGCATGTGAGAAATCGACCCATGGGCCTGTCGAACGAAATGTTCGTGTGTCGGGAAGAGAGGTTCTAGTGTAGTGTATCGAATAAAATAGACTTTAAGGTGTGCTTGCGCTAGGCTAC
>VXSY01000107.1 GCA_009837725.1 Gammaproteobacteria bacterium
CGAACCTCACGGTCCCACGTCCCGAAAGTCCGGAATGTCTCTGAACCTCGACAACTCGGCTCCCCTCCGAGCAGAAACGCCGGTGTGCTGCCGACGGGACGGGCCTTGGCGGCGCAGGTGGGGGCAACCCGCTTCCGTGCGGAAGGCTCCCGCGGCGCTTGCGAGCGGTTAGCCGCCAAGGCGTTCGAGGCCCTCCTGGACCTTGCGGGCCTTGGCCTCGTCGTACCACCAGGCGTCGACGAAGGGGAGGCGGTTGAGGCTGTCGTTGCGGATTTCGCCGAACTTGTCCCAATAGACGAGGCGAAAGCCAGGCTGCGAGCCGAGCGGGATGAAGTAGAAGTTCCACAAGAGCACGCGGTCCAGGGCCCGCGTTGCGGCGTAGAGTTCCTCTGCCGATTCCGCGCCGACGATGGTCTCGATCAGGCTGTCTACCACGGGGCTGCGTATCTTGGCCCAGTTCTGCCCGTAGTCTTGGTCGGCGGCGTCGCTGCCGAACCAGTTGCGCAGTTGCAGCCCTGGGGTGTGGCCGGGCCCCAGGCGCACCGAGTTGCCGTCGAAGCGGCCGGTGCGGCTGCGGAAGAGCCACTGCGACACTTCCGGCGAGCGGCCGCTGTTCCGGATGCCGACGCGCTTCAGGTTGTCCACCAGAGAGAGGTTCTGGCGGATGGAGTAGTAGGAGACGCCAATGAAGTCGAGGGTGAACGGCTCGCCGGTCTCGACGTTGGTCATCACGCCGTCCCGGATTTCCCAGCCGGCCTCGGCGAAGAGCTCGATGGCGCGGGCGATGTTGTGGCGCTGGCGGCCGAATCCGGTGCTGTGGGGCTGCTTGAACTCCTCGGTGAAGACGCGGGGCGGCAACTGGTCACGCCACGGCTCCAAGAGGGCCAGTTCGCGTTCGCTCGGCAGGCCCTGGTGCGCCATGGGTGAGTTTTGGAAGAAGCTCAAGCCCGTCTTGTAGAAGTTGTAGAAGAGCACGCGGTTGGTCCAGTCGAAGTCGTAGAGCAGCCACAGCGCCTCGCGCACGCGGATGTCGGCGAGCTGGGTGCGCTCGGTGTTCCAGAAGATGGGCCACCAGAGCCCCTCGACCCGACCGAGCGGACGCAGCTCGCGCTTGAACAGGCCCTCGCGCACCGCAGGGAAGTTGTACTGGGTAGCCCAGTTCTTCGACACGCCCTCCTCGCGGATGTCGAACACGTGCCCCTTGTGCGCCTCCAGCATCACGCCCTCGTCGGCGAAGTGGTCGAAGGTGATCTCGTCGAAGTTGTAGCGGCCCTTGTTCACCGGGATGTCGCGGCCCCAGTAGTCGTCCACGCGCTCGTACTCGATGACGCGGCCCACCTCGGCGTACTTGAGACGGTACGGGCCGCTCGCCAACGGCGGATCGACCGTGGTCTTGGTGATGTCGTGCTCCGGCTCATCCCAGTAGTGCTTCGGCAGGATGTTGTAGTTGCCGATGGCGAACGGCAGGATCGGGTTGAGTTCGCGGTCTTGGCGGCGCACGAAGCACACCTCGCGCTCACCGAAGGGAAAGAAATGGTCGATGTCGGCCAGCGCCGTGCGGATCGACACCGAGCCGTGCTCGCGCAGCGCCTCGAAGGTGAAGAGCACATCGTCCAGGGTGATGGGCACGCCGTCGTGCCAGTAGGCATCGTCGCGGATGCGAAAGGCGATCCAGTCGAGATTGGGGCCCTTGGCGATCCCATCGGCCAGCCGGCCATAGGCACTCACCGGTTCGTCGATGGAGGGCTCGAGCAACCGGTCGTACACGAGGCCGCCAGCGTCGTCGTACCCGGCGGCGACGCGGCCCTTCTCCAGAATCGCGTTGTAGTTGTCGAAGGTGCCCATCACCGGCAGCCGCATGCGCCCGGTCTTGGGCGCCTTTGGATTGGTGTAGTCGAAGTGGGTGTAGTTGGGGCCGTACTTGAGCGGCAGCAGGTACGAGATGGCGTGGGCGTAGTCGGGGTCTTGGCAGGGCGTCGGCTCGGCGGTACCGGTGACGTTTGGAACGAAGGCCACGAGCAGGATCGCCGCAGCCAACCATGACGGGCGAACACGCACGACGGCTTCCGGCTAGGGCCCGCCGCCGGCGACGCAATCGTTGGCGAACGCGTCCACTGGCTGCGCGAACGGCAACACCGCGAGATTGCCGCCGGCGCCGGACTCGGCGGCAAACTCGCGCAGCCAAGCCATCTCCCGCTCGTCGCCGCCAAAGATCACCTCGCCGAAAGGACGGGTGAAGTCGTCCCAATGGATGGGCACCACGCATTCCGTGCCGGTGGCCGCGACGATTTCGGCGTGGTACGCCGATGCGTGTTCGCGACCAAGAGTGGCGAGGCCGCCGGTGCCGAGAAAAACCACGTCGGCGGTCACGCCGTCTAGGCGGCCCTCCACGTAACCAGCGCTGCCCTGCACCAACGCGGTGCCGGCCGGATGTGCGAGCACGATCGTGTAGCTGCCGCCTTCCTTCCAGTCGCCGATGCGCGCCGGGGGCATGATGGGAGCGTCGATGGTGCCGGGGATCGGCGGCCCGCCGTCCACGAGCGGAGCATGGGCTGAGCGGATGAGATCGACCTTAAACGCGCCGAAGGTGGCAGTTAGGGTGTTTTCGGCAAGGCGGATGCGCTCTTCCGGCACGCCGGCGCCGCGAGCGATGTTGGCGGTGGACGGCGAACCGAGCACCACTGCGCCCGTCGCGAGGGCCACCTCGCCCAGGTCCATCGCGTGGTCGAAGTGTGAATGCACGGGCGTGATGGCGGCGAGGCCCGTGAGTTGTGCGCTCTGCACCATTGCCGCGATGTGGTCCTTGTCTGGCGCGGCGAGGTCGTCGAGGGACTCGAACTGCGCGCGACTGAAGAAGCCATCGATCAGGATCTTCGTCTCGCCGTCGTCGAACAGAAGGGTCGTGACGCCGTACCAAGTGACCGTCACGCGCGCCCCGTCCGTCACCGGCAGCACAGGAAGTCCTTGCGGCGCTACATAATCGAGTGCGCCCCGCGCCTCTGCCGAGGCGCCGCCGGTCAGCGTAAGCGCGACGACGCCGATGGCGGCACGAAGCGCATGCCTCATGCTGCGGCCTCGGCGACGACCTCGCGCATCCCTTCCCACTCATGCCACATGTTGCACATGGCGTGCTTTGACCGCTCCCAGGGGTTGTTGCCTTCTTCGTACTCGAGCCATTCGCCCATCTGGCCGCGGTCCGGATGGTCGCTGATGCCGTTCACCTGCTTGTCCGGCTGGCGGCTCTTGTTGCGGATGCGGAAGATGATGTTCTTGCGCGACTCGGTGCCGTTCTCGTTGCGGGTGCCGGAATGCGGAATGTGGTAGGTGGTGATGCAGGCATCGCCCGGCTCCATGAGGATCTGCGTCGGACGCGGCCAGCGACGCCCGTCAGGTGTCGCTTCGGAATCCTCCGTCACGAACTGCTCGCGCACCGAGGGCGGCAGATAGACCATGCCGCAGCGGTTCGGCACCTCGTAGTCGAGCCGGGGCCATTCCGGGCCCTCGGGGCCCAGGTGGCCGTTGGTGGCGTATTGCTTTCGAAAGAACTCCTGCATGGCATGGTGGGCGCCCTTGAGCAGCGCCGTCTGGCCGCAGCCTGGCCTCGTCTGGTCGTTCAGGCAAACGAACACGAACGCCGTGAAGCTGCCGAGGCCCAATGTCATCTCCGGGTCCTGGAAGAGCGGCACCATGTTGTGCCCCATCACCTCCGGGCTGCGTCCCAAGTCGCCCTTGGGACCCGAGGCGAAGTGGCGGCTGTAGATCTCGTCCGGCGTGCCTTCCTGCACCTCCTGCGGCGGCGCGATGGTGATGTTGCCGTCCATGTGCGTGCCGGCGCCGTAGTAGGGCATGTCGCACTCGTGGTAGCCCACCGCGCTGAAGCGATCCGACGGTTGGCTCGGCTTGATGACGCCCACCTGACAGGCAACCGGCGGATCGAACTGCCCCATGGCCTCGTGCAGGATCGGCGTGATGGAGGAGGCGTTGACGAGATCGGTCATGTCCTTCTCGCGGGCGAGGCTCTGCCCTTTCTCGGCATTGCGAATGCGCTCCCGCGCCGTCGCAACCAGCTCCTCGGAAACCGCGTTCTTGAGGACGATGTACCCCTCGCGATAGAGATCCCGCTTCTGCTCGTCCGTCAGCGTCGCCGTCATTTCCCCCTCCAGAAAACCGTTGTCGCTTAAGCCGCCTGATTCTGACCGAGTGGGGGCAAATGTCGAGTCCGGGTGGCAGGGCCGGCGGACGAGCCGCGCCCGTCGGGGATGTCGCTAGCGATTTCTCCGGCGAGCGCTGGTCGAGATCAAATCGAACCTTGACCTGAGGCGCGTCTCGCATGTTCGCGCAGAACGCGGTTGATTTCTGTTTGGTATCCGCGCCCGCCCGGGACGGTGGCCCGGAACCAAGCCAAGACGTCTGCGTCGAGTCGCAGCGTGATTTGTTGCTTTGTCGGCCGGTACAACAACCCGCGCTTTGCGCCGGACCAGTCGAGCACTTCAGGTATGTCGCTGGTGTCGATTTCGTCGTCCGACATTGACGCCAGCTTGCTCACCTGCGAAGCCTGTTTCTCGGTCAGCTCACTGGAAATGCCCTTCCTCATAGGCCCTCCGTTCGTGTGGCGTGGCCTTCCGTGCACTGATGATGCGGGCCACCTCGTCGCCCTCACTTGGCACGAAACTCGGCCAAGTGTGCACGACGATGACCGCTACCCCACCGACCACGCCAATCGTGTGCCATCGTTCCTCGTCGAGGCTGGGGTCAGGTCGATGCACCATCAAGGGATCGTCGAAGACAAGCCGCGCAGTATCGAAGTCGAGGCCGTGTTTGCGCTCGTTTACGCGGCTCTTGTCTTCGTCCCACGTCCAACGCACGATCCGACCGTCCTTGTAGCTACAAAAACATAACCACGCAGTGACCGCCGGTCAAGCCCCGTTGTTCGTAGGGCAGTGAGGAATTGCCCTTCGTTTTTCGGAATCGACACCGGAGGGCCCGCGACGTGGGTTCCGCCGCGTTGACTCCTCGTGCGACCTGCGCTTACCGGCCAGCTTAAGCCCTGCTTCTGCCCTCCCGCTTCGACACCCCGCACGGTGTCGAAGCGGAAAGGGGGCGGGTAGCGCCACAAGAACCGTTGCCTGGCGGCAATGCTTCTTGCCCCAGCCCAAGCCGCCCTATCAGCCCTGCACCCTTTCGCAGCCCAGGCGGTGGAGGGGCGCAAGGCTGCTAGCGCCACAAGAACCGTTGCCTGGCGGCAACGCTTCTTGCCCCAGCCCAAGCCGCCCTATCACCCCCGCGCCCTTTCGCAGCCCAGGCGGTGGAGGGGCGCAAGGCTGCTAGCGCCACAAGAACC
>VXSY01000283.1:0-182 GCA_009837725.1 Gammaproteobacteria bacterium
GCTCTCGCGCGATGCGCCGATGCAAACGGCGAATTGGTGCCCCAGCCGGGAGTTGCCCGGACGGCTTGCAGGTTTCTGCTGCAATGACCGGGGGAGTGTGAGTCCCCTGCGTCTACCAATTCCGCCACTGGGGCCAGGATTGGCTCGCTCTCCCCGGAGAGCGAGCCTTTCTTCTTCCGGCC
>VXSY01000283.1:192-5224 GCA_009837725.1 Gammaproteobacteria bacterium
CTGGGGCCAGGATTGGCTCGCTCTCCCCGGAGAGCGAGCCTTTCTTCTTCCGGCCCTGCAAAAAGGTGTACAATTGCCGCGCCCCCCAACGAGGGGTGGCACCGAGCAAAGGCAGCGCGGGAACCTGGCCCGCTCTCGCGCAATGCGCCGATGCAAACGGCAGGATTGGTGCCCCAGCCGGGAGTTGAACCCGGACGGCTTGCAGGTTGCTTCTGCAATGGCCGGGGGAGTTCCAGTCCCCTGCGTCTACCAATTCCGCCACTGGGGCCAGGATTGGCTCGCTCTCCCCGGAGAGCGAGCCTTTCTTCTTCCGGCCTTGCAAAAGGTGTACGATTGCCGCGCCCCCCAACGAGGGGTGGCCACCGAGCAAAGGCGGCGCAGGAACCTGGCCCGCTCTCGCGCGATGCGCCGATGCAAACGGCGAATTGGTGCCCCAGCCGGGAGTTGAACCCGGACGGCTTGCAGCTTGGTACTGCAAAGGCCGGGGGAGTGCCAGTCCCCTGCGTCTACCAATTCCGCCACTGGGGCCAGGATTGGCTCGCTCTCGACTGAGAGCGAGCCTTTCCTTCCCAGCTATTCCGACGCCGCCTCCCCTGCGGTCCCATCGCCTTCGCTGACGACGATCCGGCCCTCGTTGCGGCGCACGGTGGCCTCGCCGATTCCCTTCACGCGTGTCAGCTCGTGAGCGTCGTTGAAACGCCCGTTGGCTTCGCGGAACTCGACGATGGCTTGCGCCTTGGCGAGGCCCACGCCATTCAGGGTCTTGGCGATGGTCTCGGCATCCGCAGTGTTGACGTTTACCTGTGACTCGGCGACGCTGTTTGTCGCGAACAGAAACGCGACGAACATCGTCGCCGCACGCAGGCTGCGGAGACTAGCCTTGGCTACCGCGCGAGCCACGCTGCCGACATGGTTCTGGATTCCGGTCATCTTCACTTCCTCGTGTTGCAAGTCGGTGCGCTCGAGCCGACTGCCGGCCCAACCGCCCGACGAGCTTGGAAGGAACGGAAGGAAAAATATGTAGGACGGAGACACCAAGCGGTGTGCGAGATCGCCGCTTTCGGCTGTCAGCCAGAACGGACGTCGGTTGCGATCCAGGCGGCGCGGCCGTAGCAGGCGCGCCCTTACGGGCGCGTCGGCCGTTCGCTCCCGCGAACTGCTGGCCTCCGGGACCGCATACGCTCACGGCCGGGTGCCGGCGCTGTCGGTACGGCGCAGGTTCCTGGGTTTGCGCAGGCGGCGCGGCAAGGCGCACAGGAAGCCGACGCCGACGCCGGCGGCGAACGACGCCAGCAGCCACCAAAACACAGGCAAGGCTGGGGACGCGAGCGTGAGGAAGCGAACGCGCACGGGATCGGCGTTGTCGATGTGCAGAAGCACGGCGAGCAGCAAGGTCACGAGCCCCAGCAAGGCCAGCAGGTAGCGCCGAAGCCGCGACATTCCGATGAATTCGTGCCGACGCTAGTCGCCGCGTTCGGCGGCGGCCGCGCGATCAACGCGCTCGCGCAGGTCCTTGCCGGGCTTGAAGTGCGGCACATGGCGCCCGTTTAGGCCCACCTGTTCGCCGGTGCGTGGATTGCGACCGATGCGCGGCGGTCGATAGCGCAGCGCGAAACTGCCGAAGCCGCGAATCTCGATGCGACCGCCTTCGGCAAGAGTCCCCGACATCTGATCCAGCATGGTCTTGACCGCAAGCTGGACGTCTCGCGCCGGCAGCGATTCGCTCGCCGCCGCAATCTTGAGGATCAACTCAGAACGGGTCATCAGCCCCGCACACCCTCCCAATGGGACGAACGACACTACCAGCCCTTCGCCACCAATGCACGCTTGCGGTTTTGCCTAGCGAACGGCTGGCGTCACAGGAACCGTTGCCTTCGGAGGGAGACGTCCTCCTATTGCCTGCGCGCCCTCTGGCGCGCTGACCGCGACCAGCGCGCCCTTGCGGGCGCGTCGGCAGCCGCTTCGCAACTGCTGGAATGAGAGAGCGCCTTGCGGCGCGATGGGGGACGAGACGCCTTACCCCAAACGGGGCTGCGCCATGTCCGACAGGCGATGGCGTTGCCGTGCGCCGCCGCAGGAGTGCCCTACTCCTCCTCCTCCTCCTCCCGGTCCGCCTTGCCCATCTGCTCCTTGATGAGCGCTCCCAACGTGGTTGGGGCCGGGCGAGCATCGCGACCTTGATCGCCGCGTTGGTAGTCGCGGTGGGCGCGGCGTTCGTCGTCGAGGTGGCGTGCCTTGATGGAAAGACCCAAAGTGCGGTTCTTGCGGTCGATGCTGACGATCTTCGCCTCCACCTCGTCGCCCACCTTGAGTTCGCTGCGGGCGTCGGCGATGCGCTCGACCGAGATCTCCGACACCTTGAGCGTGCCGCGCACGTCCTCGGCGAGTTCCACCTCGGCCTCGCGCTGATCCACCTCGGTGACAACGCCCTTGACGATGCTGTTGCGCTCGTGGACGGCGATGTAGTCGGAGAAGGCGTCCTGATCGAGCTGCTTGATGCCAAGCGAGATGCGCTCCCGCTCCGGGTCGATGGCAAGGATGACCGACTCGATCTCCTCGCCCTTGCTGTGCCGCCGGATGACGACCTCGCCGGGCTCGTTCCAGGAGATGTCGGAGAGGTGAACCAGGCCGTCGATGCCGCCCTCGAGGCCGATGAAGATGCCGAAGTCCGTGATCGACTTGATGCGCCCGCTGATGCGGTCGCCGCGCGCGTGGCCGGCGGCGAACTCGTCCCAGGGATTGGGGCGGCATTGCTTGATGCCGAGCGAGATGCGGCGCCGCTCTTCGTCGATGTCGAGCACCATGACTTCCACGGCATCGCCCACCGCGACGACTTTCGTCGGATGCACGTTCTTGTTGGTCCAGTCCATCTCGGAGACGTGCACGAGCCCTTCGACGCCCTCCTCGATCTCGGCAAAGCAGCCGTAGTCGGTGAGGTTGGTGACCGTGGCCGGCACTCGGGAGCCGACGGGGTAGCGCCGCGTGAGGTCCACCCACGGGTCGTCGCCAAGCTGCTTCATGCCGAGCGAAACGCGGTTCTTCTCACGGTCGAACTTGAGGATGCGCACCGTCACCTCGTCGCCCACCGTCACCATCTCGCTCGGATGGCGGATGCGCCGCCATGCCATGTCGGTGATGTGCAGCAGGCCATCGACGCCGCCGAGATCGACAAACGCGCCGTAGTCGGTGAGGTTCTTGACGATGCCGGGCACGTCCTGCCCCTCTTGCAGCGACGCGAGCAGGGCTTCCCGCTCGACGCTGTTCTCCTCCTCGAGCACGGCTCGCCTCGAGACGACGACGTTGTTGCGCTTCTGGTCCAGCTTGATGACCTTGAAGTCGAGCACCTTGCCTTCGAGGTGGGCCGTCTCGCGCAGGGGTCGGATGTCCACCAGCGAGCCCGGCAGGAAGGCGCGGATGTTGCTGATGTCCACGGTGAAGCCGCCCTTCACCTTGTTGTTCAGCATCCCCTTGACCGCTTCGCCCTGCTCGAAGGCGTCTTCGAGCATCAGCCACGACTCGGCGCGGCGGGCCTTCTCGCGCGAGAGCCTCGTCTCGCCGAAGCCGTCGTCGACGACTTCCATCGCCACCTTCACCTGATCGCCCACCGCGAGCTCAAACTCGCCGCCTTCGGTGACGAACTGGCTGCGCGGGATCACTCCCTCGGACTTCAGCCCGGCGTGGACAGTGACGAACTCTCGGTCGATGTCCACGACCGTGCCGGTGACGATGGAGCCCGGCGCCATCTCGATGGTCGCCAAGCTCTCCTCAAAAAGGTCCGCGAAGTTTTCTGCCATGTTGTCCCGTGGTGGTCGTGTTTGTCTGGCGAGCGCCTTAAGCGCTCGATGTGGCCTGCCGGCTGGCTGCAAGAGCAAGCACCTTGCGGGTGACTTCCTCGATCGACAGCGAGGTCGAATCGATCGTCACGGCATCGGGTGCTTGCACGAGAGGCGCGACAGGCCGGGTGCGGTCACGTTCGTCGCGTTCCCGGATGCTCTCAAAAAGGCGCGGCAGACTAACACTAGGCCCCGCCTGCTTCAACTGCTTGAGTTGCGCGAGACGGCGCCGGGCGCGTTCCTCGACGCTGGCGGTGAGGAAGACCTTCACCACGGCGTCCGGGAAAACCACGGTCGCCATGTCGCGACCGTCGGCCACCAGGCCCGGCGGCATTCGCAGCGCCCGCTGCGCGGCGAGCAGCGCGGCCCGCACCGGAGCCAGTGCCGCCACGCGGGATGCCGTCGCCGCGGCCTCGTCGCCGCGGATGGCATCGCCGAGCACCTCGCCATCGACCGTGACGCCGGCGCGGGTGAAGCGGATCGTCAGCCCTTGCACCATCGCGACAAGCCCCGTCGCATCCTCCTCCGCCACCCCCCGCCGCCGAGCGCAAACGCCAACGGCACGGTAGAGCGCACCGCTGTCGAGCAGATGCCAGTCGAGCTCGTCCGCCACCGCCGCGGCCACCGATCCCTTGCCAGCGCCGCCGGGGCCATCGATAGCGATCACTGGTGCAAGTTCCGTCAAGGGTTGCGGCGCCTCCGTGGTGTCTTGGCTTGCCTTGTTCGGCACTCTGCCGGGCCGTCCTTCGGAGGGAGGGCGTCCCGCCCTCCATCGCGCCGCAAGGCGCGCACGCTCGCTGCACTCGCACGAGACTGCAGCAAGAGGCGTGCCTGCCGGCACGCATGGAGGGCGGGACGCCCTCCCTCCAGCAAGGTTGGCGCCGCAGACTTGCGCTGGGCGCCCCTACCCATCGGCATCGAGGCCACGTCGGATGCGGCTTGCTTCGGCGATGGCGGCACGAAGCGCTTGCGGGTCTTCGCGCGTCGCGTTTGCGAGTTCCGCCAAGCGTTCGGAAAGCGCATCGAGGCGGCGGGTTACCGCTGTGTTGTTGGCGGCCAGGATCTGGCTCCACACGTCCGGGTCGGAGCCGGCGATGCGAGTGAAGTCGCGAAAGCCGCCGCCGACATGGCCCAAGGCGCCGGCATCGTCGGCAAGGCGCATCAGGGCGAAAGCCACGAGGTGAGGCACGTGGCTGGTA
>VXSY01000301.1 GCA_009837725.1 Gammaproteobacteria bacterium
AGCCGAAACGCCGGTTCAACACCCGCCCGAAGGAACCTTTTTCCAGTTCAATCAGTCCGTTGCGAATTTACGGACAGGAACTAGCTAGCGCCGATAGGCGCTTTCTCATTGCATGTCGCGGTCAGCGCACCAGGGCGCACAGGGAAGGCAAGATGCCTTCCCTCCGAAGGCCGTCCATCGTCAAGTGCCCCTTTGGGGCGTTATGCCGGCAATAGCGCTGCCACGTCGTCCCGTTCTTCGATCAACTCGTTCTCGGTGATGTTGAGCTTGCTGCGGCTGAAGTCGTTGACGGCGAGGTCTGGGACGATCTTCCAGTCGCGATCCGAGCAGGTGACCGGATAGGAGAAGATCAGCCCTTCGGCGATGTCGTAGCTGCCGTCTGCGATGACGCCCATGCTCACCACGCGGCCGTCCGAGCCCAGCACCCAGTCGTGCATGTGGTCGATGGCGGCGTTAGCGGCTGACGCCGCGCTCGAAGCTCCCCGGGCGTCGATGATGGCGGCGCCGCGCTTCTGCACCGTGGGCATGAAGTCGTTCTCGTACCAATCCATGTCGATCCGATCCAAGACGCTCTGACCGGCGATCACCGTGTGGTGCAGGTCCGGATACATGGTCGGCGAGTGGTTGCCCCAGATCGAGAAGCCGTAGATGCCGCTCACCGACGCCCCGGTCTTGGCGGCTAGCTGCGCCAGCGCGCGGTTGTGGTCGAGCCGAGTCATGGCGGTGAAGTTGCGCGGGTCGAGGTCCGGCGCGTTCCTCTGCGCAATGAGGCAGTTCGTGTTGGCCGGATTGCCCACCACCAGCACCTTCGCCTGCCGCGAGGCGTGGTCGTTCAGCGCCTTGCCCTGCACCGAGAAGATGGCCGCGTTGGCTTCGAGCAGGTCACTGCGCTCCATACCCGCCGTGCGCGGACGCGACCCCACCAGCAACGCAAGGTCGGTGTCCTTGAAGGCGACGTTGGGATCGTCCGTCGCCACCACGCCCTTCAGCAGCGGGAAGGCGCAATCCTCGAGTTCCATGATGACGCCGTTCAACGCGTTCATCGCCGGCGGAATCTCCAGCAGTTGCAGGATCACCGGACGATCCGCCCCCAACATCGCCCCGGATGCAATCCTGAACACCAGCGCATAGCCGATCTGCCCGGCGGCCCCAGTCACCGTGATTCGCGTAGGTGCGGTCATGAACTCCCTCATCCAATCCGAGCGCCGCTTTGGCGCGAGCGCGAATGGTAAATCAGGTGTGGCGGGACCGTGCGTGGGTGGCGCGCAGGGTCGCCGGACGCGGGAACGTCGGTAACTAACCGCGCCCGTCGCTAGTGGTTTTTCGGGCCCTCTCCGCGATTCGGCGCACCCTCACGTGCCGCGGCGGATTGTGCAGTTTGGTGCTCCGCCTACGCGCCTGGCCATCGCGTTTGGAACCACTCGGTGAGCTCCGCCTTGGACATCTGCCCACCGGCCACCGCGAGCGTTACCGCCTCTAGTTCGTCGGGTGGCGGCAGGCTTTTGGCCCCGTTGATGCTTAGGAATGCCAGCGATGCCAACGCCGCCGTTCGCTTGTTGCCGTCGACATAGGCGCGCGCCTGGCAGATGTGGAAGTGGTACGCGGCTGCCATCTCCGGGATGCCTGGATGCAGGTATTCGCCGCTGAATGACTGCATCGGCATGGCGACCGCCGAGTCGAGCAATCCAGCACCCAGACGCACCGCCGTGGGCGGGGATCGTGCGTTCGTGGAGGAAGGCGGGGTTACGCCGGTGAGCTCGATGGCTTATCGGCCTGGTCCCTCGCGCGGTGCGTCAGCCGTTGCCACAACGCGTAGCCGGTGCAGCCAATGGCTATGCCGAGGGCGTCGGCGGTGAGGTCGGCCAGTTGGGCGCCGCGACCGTCGACGAAGAGCTGCACCAGTTCGATGGTGACGCCCCATACCATCATCCAGGCGGCCACTGCGGGCCAAGGGCCATGTCGGTAGTGCGCCAAGGAGAGTGCGAAGGCGAGGTAGGCGGCGGCGGCGATGTGGGCGACGCTGCCAGCCATGCTTGCCACCAAGCCGGCGGGGTTCGGCGTCCATGCGACGGCGATGCTGATGACGAGGGGAATCCAGAAGGCGAGGCGCTGAAGCAGCTTGAGCCAGGGTCCGGGCTGCGCCACCTGCTGCACAGCAACGGACGGCGACTTCACTCCGCCGTCGCCTCGTGCACGAAGTCCACCAGGAACTTCACGTTGTCCACCGGCGTCTCAGGAACGATGCCGTGGCCCAGGTTGAAGATGTGGCCGGGGCGGCCACCGGCTTCCTTCAGCACGTGACCGGCGCTCGTGGCGATGGCCTCGGTGTTGGCACAGAGGACGATGGGGTCGAGGTTGCCTTGAATGGCCGGCGAGCCCAGACGCTGCCACGTCTCGCCCAAGGGTGTGCGCCAGTCGAGGGCGAGGAGGTCGGCACCCGTGGCGTGCATGTCTGCCACGAGATGTGCCGTGTTGACTCCGAAGTAGATGATCGGTGGCGAGTGCGCTCGGCCCTCGGTGCCGTCGCTCGCAGCCTCCGCGCGCCGGATACCCTGCATCAACTCCTGCACATGGGGTGCCACATAGCGCCGATAGTCTTGCCGCGAGAGTGCGCCAACCCAAGAGTCGAAGATCTGCACGGCCTGCACGCCGGCCTCGATCTGCAAGCGAACGTAGTCGATCACCGCACGGGCGAGCTTCGATAGCAGCAGGTTCCAAGATGCCTCGTGCTCGTACATCAGCTTCTTGGTGTGCAGGAAGTTGCGTGAGCCGGCTCCTTCGATCGCGTAGGAAGCGAGCGTGAACGGTGCCCCGGCGAAGCCGATCAACGGGATGTCCGGCGGCAATCCCTCCAGAACGCCGGCGATGGTCTCGGCGATGTAGCCGAGTTCTTCGGGCGCCGAGGGCACGCGCAGCTGGTCGATGGCGGCAAGGTCGCGGACGGGGTTGGCGAACACCGGGCCGACCCCCGGAACGTAATCGAGCGTGAGCCCCATCGGCTCCAAAATGGGCAAGAGATCCGCGAAGACGATGGCCGCGTCCACACCCAGAATGCGCTGTGCATCCACCGTCACTCGCGCCGCCAGTTCCGGGGTGCGGAAGAACTCCAGGCTTGGCGTCTTGCCCTTCACCGCGTGGTATTCGGGCATGTAGCGGCCGGCTTGCCGGTTCAGCCAAATGGGAGTGAACGGCGTCGGCTCGCCGCGGCAGGCCTTGACGAACGGGGCGTGCTCTCTTGGCGTGCCCGAAGGGGATGGAGCTGTGGCCGAGGTCAAGGCAGGGGCCTCGCCATCCAAGACGCGATTGGTCATGTGAGCGCCGTCAGACTCCGCCGATGTCGACGTCCGCGTCGTAGTTGACGCCAGCCATGCCGAATCCGAACACCTTGAGAAAGCCATCGCGGAAGCTGGCCGCATCGCCGAGCTCCGCAAGGCTTTCGGTGTTCACCTGCCGCCAACGCCGGCCAACCTCTGCCTGCACGGCCGTGTCCAACTCGCGGTCGTCGAGCCGCAGGCGGCCTTCTGTATCGATGGCGGCGCCGGTGCCATAGAGGCCCGTGCGAAAGAGCCGGTCGACGTGCTCGATGCAGGATTCGTGAACGCCGCGCTCGCGCATCACCCGGAAGAGGATCGCGACATAAAGCGGAACAACGGGAATGGCGGCGCTCGCTTGACTGACGATGGCGGTGAGCGCGGCCACCCGGGCGCGTCCGCCGATGGCGCCGAGCCGAGCGTCGATGGCACCTGCTGCCCGGTCGAGGTCCGCCTTCGCCTGGCCCAAGGTGCCGCCCCGATAGATGCGGTGGGTGAGTTCGCTGCCGAGGTAGGTATAGGCAACCGTCTGGAACCCTTCGTTCAAGAGCCCAGCATCGGCAAGTGCGTCAATCCAGTATTCCCAATCCTCACCCCCCATCACCTGCACGGTGGCAGCGGTTTCCTCTTCGCTGGCGCCCTCAAGGGTCACCTCGTGCACCTTGCCGGTGTTGAAGTCGAGCGTGTTGGTGGTGAACGACCCGCCTAGGGGCTTGATGGCCGATCGGTGTGTCTCGCCCGTGCGCGGATGGGTGCGCACCGGCGCCGCGAGGCTATAGACAAGCAGGTCAATGGGGCCAAACTCGCCCTTTAGCGCCTCAGCCGTGCGCGTGCGCATCTCGTCGGAGAACGCATCGCCATCCAGGGTTCGGGCTAGGAGCCCCGCCTCGGCGGCGGCCGCCTCGAAGGCGAGATTGTTGTACCAGCCCGCCGTCGCCGTGCGCTTCGCCGTCGGCTGCTTCTCAAACGAGATGCCGAGGGTGTTTGCTCGCGCACCAAACCCGGCGACGATGCGCGAAGCAAGGCCAAAGCCGCCGGAGCAGCCGATGACGAGCGCATTGCGGGGTCGATTCGGCGCCTCGATGGCGCCGCGCCCACGCACTAGGTCGATCTGTTCGTTGACCCCTGCCACGCAGCCGGCGGGATGGGCAGTGGTGCAGACGAAGCCGCGAATGCGGGGCTTGACGATCAATCGGCGGCTCGGTCTTCGGGGCGCGCCATCATACCGTGACGCACCGCGTGTCGCATTGCGGCGGCCACATCGAGCACATGCGGACCGTCGCGGCGCACGGTGACGTGGGCGATGCGGCTCCCGCGCAGTCGATGGTCTCGGTCGCCGTCGAGCGCGAGCACGCCGTGGCCGCGAAAGATCACCGGCGTGTCGAAGGGCACGCGAACGGCGCGGGTCACGGAGACGGAGCGGAAGAGTCCTGGCGAGACGGGCGCATCAACCACTTGCCCTGGCCCCAGTTCAAGCAGCAGGCCGCAGTCGTCTTGGGCGTCCACCACGTCGATCAGGCCGCCGATGGGCGACATGCCGATGGCGTCCGGTTCCGCCCGCGTCAAGAGAACGCGGGCAAGACGAGCCGAATCGAAGGGCAGCAGGTTGCCGACGAAGTCGCCGTCTAGCTGCGCCGCATCGATGAGGCCTACGTCCGTGGCGCCATCGGCAAATCGCACATGCAGCATCTTGCAGCGTGGGCGCACCGGCGCCTTGGCAAGGAGGCCCCGAGCGGTAAGCCCGGCGACGGTGCCGGCAATGGTCGGCTCCACTAGGGAAGCTCTGAACAAAGTCTGCCTCGTGGGATAATGGGATGGTGCCA
>VXSY01000102.1 GCA_009837725.1 Gammaproteobacteria bacterium
CATGGCACCATCCCATTATCCCACGAGGCAGACTTTGTTCAGAGCTTCCCTAACGCGTGCAGGCCGCGCTAACAGCCCGTCGGACTTGTGACAGCGGCTTTCGGACGGAAGGCATTCTGACTTCCCTGGCGCCGATAGGCGCTTCCTCATTGCAGGTCGCCGGTCAGCGCGCCAGAGGGCGCGCAGGGAAGGCAGGATGCCTTCCCTCCAAAGGCCTTCGGGGCGCGCTAGCGAGCGGCAAGAAAACGGCCTACGGCCTTTGTCGCGCCCCCTTGCCGTGGTGGAAGGCCCGAATCAGTCGCTGGCTGCCACCGCCTTGATCACCACCTTCGCTTTGCGCTCGCCGGCGTCTCGGCTCGCCGGCGTGCCGTCGAACGGGTGTGGGGTTCGGGGGACGAACCAGGGGCGCCAGTGCGTTACGGGGATGGTCTTGGTGTCGATTGGCACCGCCTTCCCGTCGGCATTCACACGGGTCGGCGTGGAGTAGCTCCGCTCGATGTCGCTGGCAGCCCATTGCTCGAAACTCGATTGCATTCGGGAGTCGGCCAGCGCCGAAGCCGATGCCAAGAGCGCCACCGTCGCTGCCACCAGGGCGGCGCACCGAACACGCATGTGATCTCGAATCCACATTGCCTGCCTCCTTGCGAACCCGATCCGCTGTCGACAAAGCCCAACCTATGCCTCGGCTCGCGTCCCGGCAACAACCGCGTTAGAACGATTGGCACCTAAACCGGATGCGCTTATGGCGTTTGCGCCTAACCAAATCCGTCCGCAAAATGCTCCCGCCTCGACCGCGTCGCGGTCACCCCTTCGCCGCCACCGCCTCCAGCCGTGCCTTGTGCTTCGGTCCGTCGAACAGCAGGAGCACGGCGGCAGATGCAGCGAGCAGAACCGCCATCGCGAAAAACTCCAAGCTGTAGCCCATGTGGGCGGCCACCAGCGCGAACAACGCCGATCCGATGGTGCGGCTGAGGTTCGCAAGCGACATATAGATAGCGAACTGCGTGGCAGCCACCTTGGTCCAGCACAGGGTCATGAAAAGCGCAATGACCGCCACAAACACCACCTGCCCGAGAATCTTGGCGATGAGCCCCAAGGCGATAAGGAAGGCTTGGCTCTCCCACAGCGGCGTGAGCAGCGCGAATGCCGCATGGGCTATGGCGGCCAGGACCAATGCCCCCATGAGATAGCGGCGCGCCCCACGCCGGTCGATGAACGGCCCCACCGCCACGCCCACGACCGCGGCGATCAACCCCGCCACGGCATCAAAGGCGGCGTAGGACTCGGCGGTGAACCCCAGTTCCTGCACCGCGATCACCGGAAACACCACCATCGCAATGCCGTCGCGCACGCGAGCCAGGAACTCCACCAGCACCAGAAGCAGGCTCATCGGCAAGAACAGTACCCGCAGCAGGTCGCGCAATATCTCGCGGAACCGCACGCTCTGCATGCGCTCAACGAGCGCTGGACGGCCCTCGCTCCAGGGCATCAGCTTCTCGCCGGCACGTTCCCGCACGACGGACACCAAGGCAAAGATCGCCCCTACGGTGAACCCGCATGCGACCGCCGCTCCGCCGACCTCGAACCGCACCAACAGAAAACCGCAAACCGCCTGGAATGCGGCCGCGCCCAGCGTCTGCCCGAACGCCATGAAGGCATTGGCTCGGCCGCGTTCGTCTTCGGGCAGGATGTCGATGGCCATGCCGTCCACGGCGACGTCCTGGATTGCGGCGAACGAGTTGACAAGGAAGCCGAATGCCATCAAGGCAACCATCTCGTGCGCCGCCGGTGCTGTCGCCGCCAACGCCACGAAGGCAACGACGAGACCTGCCTGCGCAGCGAGCGCCCACGGCCGTCGGAATCCCATCGCCGGCGCGGTGAAGCGATCCATGAAGGGACCGGCCAGCAGCTTGAACGCCCACGGCAGCGCCACCACGGTGACGTACCAGGCAATGTCCGCCTCGGCGACACCCTGCTGCGACAGCCAAGGCACGATCGCCCCGATGAGGCCGATGGGCACGCCTTGCGCGAAATAGAACGCCGTGAAGGAACTGAGCCGCAGCCAGCGCTGCTCGGCAAGAACCAATGTCATCTTTGCGCCCGGGCGGTAGGTGGCGCGCATTCGACAACGGGCGAGGGGGCGAAGGCAACCGGCGCGGTCCGCGCGAATGCCTCAGCGTGAGGGTAGGCCCGACAAGTACCTTGTGCGGATGGCCTGCAGAAGCAGGCGGCCTCTCCGGTGCGCCAACTCGTCAATTGCCCCGAGCCGCGGCCATCGCGTACGCTACCGTCCGGACTCGCCGAAGGACTACGAGCAACGCAGTGGAACGCAAGGACTCCCGTTGGTCCGCTGCCGCAGATGCCGACATCTTGCGCGGGGAAAACGCCCGCACGACGGTGCGCGTGGACGGCAAGCACATCGCGCTTTTCGCGACGCCCGACGGCATCCTCGCCTGCAACAACCGCTGCCCCCACGAAGGCTATCCGCTCGTGGAAGGCACCCTGGATGGCGACTGCTGGCTCACCTGCCACTGGCACAACTGGAAGTTCAACCTGAAGGACGGCGCCAACCTTTACGGCGGCGACCGCCTGCGCGTGTACCCGGTGGAGGTGCGAGACGGCAAGATCTGGGTGGACACCGCCGACGAGCCCTCCGAAGAAAAGCGCATCTACATCCGCCGTGACCTGCGCACGGCAATGGAAGACAACGATTACTTTCGCATCGCGCGCGAACTCGGGCGCATCGCCGCCATCGACGGCGATGCGGCGCTGGCGGTGGTGGACGCCGTCGAGTGGTCCGCCGAGCGCTTCGAGTTCGGCTGGACGCACGCCTACGCCGGAGCTGCCGATTGGCTGGTACTGCATGACGAGCGGCAAGGCCAAGACGCCAAGCTGACCTGCGTTCTGGAGGCGGTCGGCCACATCGCTGACGATGCTCTCCGGCAACCCCGCTATGCGTTCGACCCCGGCAGCGAGCCCTATGACGAAGATGCTTTCGTTGCCGCCGTGGAAGACGAAGACGTTGCGCGGGCGAGTCGCATCGCCCGCGGCGGCATAGAAGCGGGCGGGTTCGATGCGCTCGATCGGGGCTTGGTGCGGGCGGCGCTGGCCCATTACAGCGGCTTCGGCCATTCGCTGATCTACGTGGACAAGGCGCGGTCGCTCTGCCGCAGGCTTGGCGATGCCGTGAGCGAAGACATCGTGCTTGCGCTCGTGCGCGCGCTCAGCTACGCCCGGCGCGAGGACCAGATTCCCGAATTCGCGGACTACGCCAAGGCACTTGCCGCCTGGCCCTCCGCCGGCAACGCTCCGACTGTCGACCCGACGCCGCAAGACTTTCGCCGGGTGGGGATCGGGGCTGCCCTTGAGCGGGCGCTCAGCTTCAGAGGTGCCGATCCCGTACGGCTGCACAGCGCCCTCCTCGGCGCGAGCGCGTGGAACATGCTGGCCTTCGATCTAGAGCGGGCGACGCGAACCAATGGTCCCATATCCGGCAACGTAGGCTGGCTCGACTTCACCCATGCGCTCACCTTCGGCGCTGCGGTCCGGGCATCGTGCGAGCGCTACCCGAGCGAATGGCCGCGGGGCCTGCTGCAGATGGCCTGTTTTGTGGGCCGCAATCGGGCGTTCACCGTCGCCGAACCCGACCTCGACCGCTGGTACGTCGCGGACATCGACGCCTACATGGACTCCGCCGTCGAGCGCCTGTTCGACCACGGCGACCCGGAGTTCATCATCTCGGTTCACCTCCTGAAGACGACCCTCGCCGTGCGCGAGGAACTCGCCCGGGGGCTCCCCGAACCGGAGGCCGCCCTCTGCGTCGCCGCCCTGCGCCGCTTCCTCGAGACGCCGATAAAGCGCAAGCACCTGCGCCGCACCGTCAGCCAGGCGCTCTCCTTCGTCGCCAGGGAGGACGGCCCGGCTTCGGTGTGATTGCGCGAGCCTCTCCTGCCGCCACGTGGGCAGGCAAGGCACAATGCGCGCCGTGCAAACGGGTGCCCCCACAGTCTTGACCACCGCTGCAAGACGCAAAGTCGCCGTCATCGGCGCCGGCGCCGCTGGCCTCGTGACGGCGCACGAACTGCTGCGTGCCGGCCATGCCGTCACCCTCTTCGAGCAATCGAACCGGGTTGGTGGCCTGTGGAATTACGAAGAAGCGGTGGAAACCGATCCGCTCGGCCAACGCCCGGAACGACGCATCCACGGCTCGCTCTATGCCTCCCTCACCACCAACCTGCCACGCGACCTGATGGCCTTCGACGACTACACCTTCGACAGCGCCGGCGGCGGCGACGACGACTGGCCACGCTATCCGGGGCACGCCCAAGTGGCGCAGTACCTCCAGCGCTTCAGCGACGACTGCGACATAACCCGCCGCATTCGCTTCGAGCACGAGGTGGTTTGCGTGACGCCTGCCGGGGAGGGCTGGCGCGTTTTCGGCGAGCCGTTCGATGCGGTGGCGGTGTGCAACGGGCATTTCTCCGAACCGATCGTGCCAGCGCTGCCGGGGCTCGAGCATTTCAAAGGCGCGGCCCTGCACAGCCACAACTATCGCAGACCAGAACCGTTCGCCGGTAAGCGCGTGGTGGTGCTGGGCTCGTCGGTGTCCGGCGCTGACCTCGCGCGGGAACTGGCAAGCGTCGCGACCGTGCATTTTTCTGGGCGGGCGTTCACGGAAACCGTCCAGGGCAGAGACGGCATCGTCCGCTGTCCGTCGATCGCCAGCCTCGGCGGCGCGGACGCGGTGCTTGTGGACGGCGAGCGAATCCGTGAGGTGGACGCCATCGTCTTCTGCACCGGCTACCACTACCGCCTGCCGTTCCTCCCTCCGCTCGTCGGCAGTCGCGTCCGCAACAACCGCGTGCGCAACGTCTATCGGCAACTGCTCGACATCGACCGCCCGAACCTGGCCTTCGTTGGCCTTGGCTTTCGCATCGTCCCGTTCCCTTTCTTTCAGCGTCAGGCGCGTTGGTTCGCTCGCCTGCTTGCCGGCGCATTCGAGCTGCCGCCCCGGGCCGAACGCCGAGGGTCGCTGGCACGGGAACTCAGGCGCAACCGCAACGCCGGCATCGCAGAGCGGCACTTCCATCGTCTCGAAAGCACCCAGATCGAATACTTGAACACACTCGC
>VXSY01000025.1 GCA_009837725.1 Gammaproteobacteria bacterium
ATGGCACCATCCCATTATCCCACGAGGCAGACTTTGTTCAGAGCTTCCCTAGCCGATCGAAGCCCAGCCGTCTATGCGGTGATCGAGGCCGCCCGGCAGGCAAGCGGCAAGTCGATGATGAGCTACCTGATCTTCATGGCCGTGCGCCTGCTCGAGCTGCATCGCGTGCTCAAGGAGACAGGTAGTATCTACCTGCACTGCGACGATGCCGCGGGCCACTACCTCAAGCTCTTGATGGATGCCGTGTTTGGCGCTGACGGCTTCCGCGCAGCCATCACGTGGAAGCGAACCAGCGCACACAGCGACACGAAGCAAGGGCGGCGGCAGCACGGGCGCATCCACGACTTGATCCTGTTCTACACCCGTAGCAAGTCGTGGACGTGGAATCCGGTGTACACGGATTACGACCCGTCCTACGTCGATTCGTTTTATCGGCACAAGGACGCAAATGGGCGTCGCTACCGAAAGGACAACCTCACGGCAGCGAAGCCCGGCGGCGACACCAGCTACGAATGGCGAGTCAGGCGTCCCGCAGGTGGCGAGTGGGAAGCAGACCTCGATGACGAATGGGTACAGCCCAAGGCCGGCTGGGAGTACAAGGGTGTCCAACCGTACCGGGGCCGCTACTGGGCCTATTCGAAGGCGGGGATGAGGGAATACGCGCAGCAGCACAGGATCGCCTATGCACGAACGGGGATGCCGAACTACAAGCGCTACCTCGACGAAATGCCCGGCGTGCCGCTGCAAGACGTGTGGACGGACATTCCCATCGCGCTCGGCAAGGAGCGCCTCGGCTATCCCACGCAAAAGCCCCTCGCGCTACTCGAACGCATCATCAAGGCGTCGAGCAACGAGGGCGACATGGTGCTGGACCCATTCTGCGGCTGCGCCACAACGCTCGTCGCCGCGGATCGTCTGCAACGCAAATGGGCCGGAATCGACCTCTCACCCCTCGCTGTCAAGCTGGTGAACGACCGCATCACGCACGACCAAGGACTGTGGGGCGGCGCGACCGTGCAGGAAGAGCCTCCCAAGCGCACCGACCAAGGCAAGCTCCCAAACTACCGAACCCACCGCCACCGCCTCTACGGTGTCCAGGAAGGCGTGTGTATGGGCTGCGACACGCACTTCCCCTTTCGCGTAATGGACGTCGACCACATCCTGCCGCGGGCAAGAGGTGGCACCGACCACCCAGACAACCTGCAATTGCTTTGCAGTGGATGCAATCGGAGCAAGGGCGGACGAACGATGGCCGAGTGGCGAGCGGCGCAGGCCTTGGCAAACCTCTGATCAAGTCCGGCGTCTTCCATTATCTTTCAAAGCGAGCGAAGTCACGCCCGAGCCGCCTCACGCGTCCCGCCCCCCCATCAAAGGCCACGCGATCCGGGTTATGTCCCAAGTACGCGTGTTGCCTCGCAGACGATGTTACGGATCGAGCGGTAGCTTCTCCCACTTGGCCGCCCCGCACCACCCTCATACTTCTCCACAAAGCGCCGAAGCTGGAGTGCGCCACGTTGGCTACAAAGGCCACATTGCCTAGAAGGGTATGTCGTCGTCGAAGTCGGCATCCTCCGTAGTAGTTGTTGGGCGTGCCTCAGTCGTCAACCGAAACAATCGGTCATTCCGCTTAATCCAAGTCCACCCCGCATCGGTGACGTGCGCGCCATCGTATGTCCCGTCGTGGTCCCTAATCTCCCCGATTTCGAGGAATCCGCGAGTGACGAGACTTCTAAATGCGAGCCCAAGCGCAACGTCGGTAAGCCCACTAGATTTTGCGTCACGCTGCAATGACCAAACGCTTTCCGCCTCTCCAGGGACCGCCGTTTTGCTAGCGACCAAGCCAAGGAGGTGAACTTCACGCTGCGCGAGACCGTCCTGTGGCGCCAATGGATCTCCCTCGTCAACCTGTGTTGCCAATGCGCTCCGCAGTAACGCTTCCGCCCGTCGTTTCACACCGAGGCTTATTGTGGTCCGAGCGCGGGTACGGAGCCTTCTCGAGAAGCGCAGCCTCGTGCTTCCCGCGAAACGTCGCCATGGCCTCGGAAACAGCCTTCGAGTCGCCTGTCCGCCAGGCGTCCCTGAGCATCTCGTTCGCCTCCCTCTCCAGTGACCCGATGCCTCGGAACGGGCCTCCCCGCAGGTCGAACAGTTCGTCCTCGCCTTGCTTCGCCCACGTGCGCACATCAGCCACCCTAGTCACGGAAAACGAGAGCTTGCCAAGGGTGCCGCCGGCTTCGGTCAGCCGCCGCACCAGAGGCGCATACAGCTCGTTCAACACGCCCTCTTCCGCAAGCAGGGCATCGAAGACCCGAATGTAGCCTTCCTTTCGTTCCGCAACGAGAGATTCGGCCCTGCCTCTCGCTCCCTTACAGTCGACGAGCCTCTCCTTCAAACTCGCAACCGCATTGCCCTCTTCAGCGATCCGTTTGGACACTGCGGCGACCTTGCGCGCGCTTTCCCTATCCGCTGCCACGAGCTTCTCCACTCTCTCGATCTCGGCTTCGAGGACGGCTAGCGGTGTCCTCGCCAAATCGGCCCCTTTGGCCAAGAACGCCCCACTTGCGTCCAATGCAGCGGAGGGTTTCCTGCCCTTCCATGCCGTCGTGCTCTTCTCTACCTCCTCCGACTTTGCCGTCACGGCCCCGTCCACATCACCCTTGAACACGAGCAGGAATCGCTCCCACTCCGCCTCGTTGAAGCCAAGATTTCTGTACCTCTCCCTCATGGCCCGGAGGCCCTCGGGCGCCCGGTTCTGCCGCAAGTCCCTGATCTCGTTCTCGACCCGGACAATGGACGCCCTCCTATTCCCGAGCGTCCTGAGGTATCCGCGCACCTTATCGGCGGCGACGACAAGCTCCTGATGCCACTCCCTCGTCTTCTTGTCTCCCTTCGGCAACAGCGCCTTGCGGTCCTGTTCGTAGCGCGCGACCAGCTTCTCCTTCTCGTCGATCTTCGCCTGAAGCTCCCTGACCTCCCGCACCTTCTCCATCTCGACCCCGATCTGGTCCGAGATGTTCACCAACGCCGCTTCTTCTAGGGATCGCGCATCGCGATGCCCTCCCGCCCGGCGATCGAGCAGTTCGCCGAAGTCGAACGCTCCTTCCCGTTCCAGCGACGGGTGGGCTTCGAAGATGACCCGCTCGATCTCCTCGATCAGCCTGGGCATCCCCTCGATGGAGCAAAGCTCCTCGACGAACTGCTGCGACAGGTACCTCGCACGCGGATAGGCGTCCGACGAGCTGTCCCCCGGCGCATCGAGCGCCCGCGCCGGCGGCTCTTCGCCACTGGACCAGCTCACGATCACTTGCGATCCCGACAGGTGTTCCTTCGCCCGAGCGAGAAACGAAGGGTTCTCCTTCGACCCCACGTAGGAGCCGCAACCCGCCGCGATCGCGTCTACCAACGCCGTCTTGCCAGATCCCCGTCCGCCGATGACCGCCGTCAACCCCGAATTTAGGTCCAGTACAGGCGTCTTGATCCAAGGCGCGTTCTCGATGCGCACCTGGTCGATCACTTGGGATCCGGCCGTCCAGGATGGCGGCGCCGGCCCGACGTAGGCGCGTTCCGGCACGCGACACGCTTGCCGCAGTGTGTCGAACGCCGCCAATCCCTTCAGCCAGCAAAACCGCTCTTCGGCCGGCTTGCCGACCCTCTCGAGATCGTGCGCGTCGCTGCCCCAGATGCAGGGTTTCGGGCCGCCGTACCTCTCCTGAAGCTCGGCCACGCTTGCCACCCCGTGTCCGAGCCAGTAGTCCCGCTGCTTCAAGCTCGACGCGAAGACAGCGTGCGACGCCTTGTCGATTTCCTGTCGCACCGTCGCGTCAGCCGCGTCCCTCACGCCCGAACTGCCATCCGCCGTTCCGGCTACCGCGATGACGATGTTCTCTTGAGCCCACTCGATGCTGCGGAACGTGTCGACCAGATTGTCCAGCGACACCTTGAACTGCAAGACACCCTGTTTCAGGGCGGCCTCTTCGTCGAGCCCTTCACCGCCGACACGCCGCCCCAGACGCGCCAAATCGGAAGGCGTACATGTGAACTCGTCGCCAAAGGCCGAGAAGGACAGACGGCCGAGGAATCGGTTGAGCTCCTCGACGTGCTTCGCATCCTCCGGGCTGACGAGAAGATGGATGTTCACGAAGTTCCCTTTGACCGTCCCGATTTTGAGCCGCAGTTCGACGTTCGGGAAAAGCACCTCGCATTCCTTCAGCCGGCCCTTCGCCTTCTCCTCCCTCATCCGCTCGTAGGACCTGGTGATGCAATAGTCGGTCACCCCTATCGCCCGAATCGGAGGCGAGGCCGCTTCCAAGGCATCCAGGTACAACTCCCAGGCATTGTCCTTGGGGTATCTGTCCTCCAGCACCGTGCCTGGCGTGTGGATATGCGGCTCCCATCGACGCCAGACCGAGCCGCGATTTCCAGCCTTCGACATCCTGTCCTTCATACTGTCAACGCCAACTTTGGCCATCTTGCTCACTTTCCGACACCCGTCGCCTCTCCAACGGACCACCCCCGCCGCTGCGCCATCGACCGCCCATGCCTCCCAGCCTGCCGATCACCGGTCGGCGTCTCCGACCCTCTAGCTTCCGAACATCAACGCCCCGCTTCGTTGGTCGAGATAGTCCGCCACCGTGATTCCGCCAACGTAGCGACGGGCCCCGGCATCGTAGTAGCGGTGCTGGAGTTCCTTAAGCTGCCGACCGTAGCGGCGCCGCAGCAGGGAGGCCCGCGGTTGCACATGCACGTTGTTGACATGTCCCGTGCAGTAGGCGTAACACGCAATCGGGTAAAGCAGAGCCGAGCAAACGATGTCGCAGATCTGCAGGCCGACATGGTTGTCGCTATGACCGAAAGTCGGCAGTTCGACCAAGCGCCCGTAGTTCGGCACCGCGCTGAACTTCTGGGTGAAGATCGAGTGAGAGACCCTCAGGTTCTTGCTCTTGCTGCGACTGTCGGCGATGCACAAACCCATGTCATCGCATTCGGTCAAATAGTGCTCGAAGTACGTGCACAGCCCTTGGATCGAGGACGTGTAAACGGCGGTGCCTTCGAACGGGGAGCCCAGGAGCTATGGTCGAAAGTGGTGTACGGATGAGTTGAGTCGTGCGGCGTGCCTCTGC
>VXSY01000261.1 GCA_009837725.1 Gammaproteobacteria bacterium
CACTTCCCGTTCCCTGTTCGGTTACAAGGGGGTGTTGAGAAGCAGTGTGCCCCGGTGGCGCCCGATACGCCAAAAGGTTTATGTTTATCAGAAGGTTAAGGGACTTCCAGGGAAGTCCTGAACCCCCCGAAAACCACCCTTCGGCGGTGGGCTTGTCCCGTCCCGAGCCGAGTTTGTCGAGGCATTCAAGACGGGCGGGGACAAACCCCGCCCCTACGCGTCCCGCGCCGCTCGGCGTCTGGTGTCCCGGCCCCCCTTGCCTGTGGCGTTGCTACGCGACCGGCCTGTCGGACTTTGGTGCCCGCGTCACTACAATGGCGAGCGCGGTCCTTCGAGGAGGCGATTGGGATGCGGTGTTTCGTGCCCGTGTACCTGCGGCATGGGTGCAGGCCGGCCGTTCCTCGGCAGTTGGAATGAGGCCGAGGACGCTGACGTTCGGGCGCAAGACTCGCAGGCGACGGCGGACGGCGGCGGACGCCGTGCGTCGTCAGACCTATCCGCATCCGTATCCGGACGGTTGGTACCGCATCGCTCGCTCTTCGACGCTGCGTGCGGGCGAGGTGCGCTATCTCGAGTGTCTCGGCCGGCAGCTTGTCGCATGGCGCGGCGAAGACGGCGAGGCGCACGTGTCGAGCGCATTCTGTCCGCATCTTGGCGCCAACCTCGCGTTCGGGCGCGTGCGCGGCGATTGCCTCGAGTGCCCGTTCCACCGCTGGCAGTTCACCGGCGATGGGCGAGTGGCACACATACCCTACAGCGACCACAAACCGGCGGGCACGTTGGTCGAGACGTTGCCGGTGGCCGAGGTGTACGGCCAACTGTTCCTCTACCACCGCAATCGTGCGCCGAACCCGAGTGTCGCAGAATGGCCGCCGTATCCCGTGCCGCGCATCGCCGAGGTGGACGACGGCACATTCGCCTATCGCGGCCACCACGACGGCGGTCGGGTTCGGATGCACTTGCTGGAGTTCGCCGAAAACGCGGTGGACCGAGCGCATTTCGAGCCGCTGCACGGCCAGATGCGCTTTCCGTGGACGCGGCTCGGCATCCCTGGCGTGCGCATCGAACACGCTGCGCGATGGGAGCTGGACCGCGACGCGGCCTGGAAGATGCACTTCTTCGACGACGCAGTTTTGCGCGTGATGGGGCGTCGCATCGAGTCGACCGGTGCCAGCGCACACATCACCTTCCACGGGCCCAGCGTTGCCAAGTTTCGCTTCACCCTGCCCGGCAGGGGCGACATAGAGATGTACCAGACGCACCTTCCGCTCGGCCCGATGGAGCAGCACGTCCACTTCGAATGGTTCGCCGACCGCCGGCTGCCGCGCTTGCTCGTTTGGTACGTGGTCGGCAACTGGATCACGCAGTGGCAACAGGACATCGAGATCTGGGAGAACAAGATCCACAGGCCAAGCCCCCGCCTCTGCCGCGACGACGGCCCGGTGTTCGAGCTCCGGAAGTGGTATGCGCAGTTCGTGCCGGAGGATGCATGACCTAACGTGAGCAAGGACGCCTTCGGAGGGAAGGCATTCTGCCAACGCGCCCGAAGGGCGCGCCCCTAGCGCCGATAGGCGCTTTTCTTTCGTGGAGGGCGCGCAGGGAAGGTAACCTGTCTTCCCTGCGCGCCCAACAGGCGTAGGCCCATCGAGCCAAGCGCGCTGACGCGCGCTAGGGAAGGCAGAATGCCTTCCCTCCGAAGGTCCGCCCATCACTAGTCCTTCGCGGCCGCGGCTCGCCGTCCTGATGCCGTGTAGTAGGCTTGCCGCCGCCCTACACAAGCTAAGGATTGATGGCGACGATGGCAGGTTTGGAGATACATGGGTTCTGTGACGAGAGATTCGCCGCCGTGCGGGAGGCATTCGCGCGCAACTTCGATGAGTTTGGCGACGTGGGTGCGAGCTTTGCAGCCACGGTGGAAGGGGAGTTCGTCGTCGATCTCTGGGCCGGGCATGCCGACAAGGCGCGCACCCGGGCGTGGGAGCGGGACACTATCGTCAACGTCTATTCCACCACCAAGACGATGTCCTTCCTTTGCGCGCTGGTGCTTGCGGACCGGGGCCAGCTCGACTTTCACGCCAAAGTCACCGACTACTGGCCCGAGTACGGCGCGAACGGCAAGGAGAACACGGAAGTTCGCCACTTCATGAGCCACGCCGCCGGCGTGCCGGGGTTCGATCCAGCCTTCAAGACGGCCGAAGAACTCTACGACTGGCAGCATTGCACGGATAACCTCGCGGCGCAGAAGCCGTGGTGGGAGCCGGGTGCCCAAAGCGGCTACCACGCCATCACCCAGGGCTATCTCATCGGCGAGCTCGTGCGCCGCATCACCGGCCGCTCCATAGGCGCGTTCTTCCGCGAGGAGATCGCAACGCCGCTCGGTGCGGATTTCCACATCGGCATGGAAGACTCGGTGTTCCCTCGCGTCGCGGAGATGATTCCGGACGACGCGCCGGCTGGGGATGGCCCGTTCGGCGAGATGGATCCCGACTCCATCCCGGCGCGCGTGTTCACGAGCGCCAACGCAGACACCACCGCCGTCAACACGCCGGCGTGGCGGCGGGCGGAAATCCCGGCCGCCGGTGGCCACGGCAATGCTCGCGCCGTGGTGCGGGCGCAGACGCCGCTTGCAAACGATGGCCAGGCGTTCGGCGTGGAGCTGCTCTCTTCGGCCGGCTGCCGCCGCATCCTAGAAGAGCAGACGAACGGCCCGGACGCCGTGCTCATGCTGCCGATCCGGTTTGGCTTGGGCTACGCCTTCCCGAACGAAATGATGCCCATGTCGCCGAACGAGAACGCCATGTTCTGGGGCGGCGCTGGTGGCTCCACCATCGTCGTGGACCAGCCCGCGCGGGTGTGCCTTTCCTATGTGATGAACCAGATGAAGGCGGCCATCGTCGGCGACAGACGTGGCGGCGGCCTTGGCAAGGCGTTCTACGACAGCATGTGATCCGCTGGGGAGCAAACATCGAATGAGGAGAACGGACGCCGTGCTGAACGGCTGGAAGGGAATGCGGGTAGTGGCGGCAGCATTCGCCTTGGCGTTGGCCGCTAGCGCCGCACAAACGGGGGAGAGGGAAGTGACCATCGAGCAAACGCAAATGCCGGCCGGCGAATACATCTACGACGTTCGCCGTGCCGGGGACGGTGGCGACCTCGTCATCCTCCTGCACGGATTCCCGGAAACGTCGCACATGTGGCTGCCGCTGCTGCAGCATTTGGGTGAGGCCGGCTACACGGCCATTGCGCCGGACTTGCGCGGCTACAGCCCCGGTGCCCGTCCAGAAGGCGCCGAGCACTACACCTACCCCGACATGGCCCTCGACCTCCTCGCCTTGGCCGACTCTCTGGGCAAGGAGCGCTTCCATCTCGTCGGCCACGACCACGGCGCGGCGCTCGGCTGGTATGTGGCGGGCCTGCATCCAGAGCGTCTGAAGAGCTGGACGGCGCTATCCGTGCCGCATGTCGATGCCTTCGTCGACGCCATCGCAAGCAACGCCGAGCAGCGCGAGCGCAGCGGCTACATGAACTTCTTCCGTCAGGTGGGCACCGCCGAGGCGGGGCTCTCGGCCAATGATTTCGAGTCGCTGCGCAACGTCTGGAGCCAGTCGCCGCCGGAGCAGGTGGCCGAGTATCTGCGCGTGTTTCGCCAACCCGGCGCCCTCACCGGTGCCCTCAACTGGTATCGCGGGGGCCTCGGCGAAGATCGCCAGCCCGTCGGCGAGATCTCGGTCCCGACCCTCCTAATCTGGGGCAACCAGGACCAGGCAATCGGTCGCCCGGGAGTCACCGCCACCCCGCCCCTCATGGCAGGCCCGTACCGTCTGGCGGAACTCGACGCCGGTCATTGGCTGATCCAGGAGGCGCAGGAGACCGTTCTGAGCGAGACCTTGGCGCACCTGCGGCAGTATCCGGACTGATTTTTCTGCCCGCTCAGACGAATGACTGAGCCGCGACAGGATCAGGTCACGGGCGCGCTGATCGGTTGCGCGGTTGGCGATGCGCTCGGGGCACCCATCGAAGGCTGGTCGCGGGAGCGGATTGCACCGCTCGATGGCCTGACCGCTGGCTATCGTCCCCTGGTGCATGGACGAACCCCGAACCAGACCCGCTATCCGCTCGGGCAATACACGGACGACACCCAGCTCACCCTCGCCATCGCCCGCAGTCTTGTGGCCGAAGCGCGGGTCGATGGCGCGGCGATCGGTCGCAAGTTCGCCGCGCTCTGGGAGTCCGCCGAGATCGTCGGTGCCGGTCCCGTGGCTGACCGTGCCGTCCGCCGACTCATCGCCGGAACGCCATGGCAGGACGCCGCCCTCGCCGATGACTTGCCGCTCAACGGCGCAGCCATGCGCATCGCCCCCATTGGAACCTGGGATTGCGATGATCGCGCCAGCCTCGCCGCCGACGCCACCGTCGCCAGCATCGTCACGCACAAGCACCCGCTCGCCATCGATGCCGCCATTGCCGTCGCGACCGCCGTGGCCGATGCCGTCGCAACTGGCACGGTCGACGTTCCTGGCTTCCTGCACGGTGTGGCGCAAGCCATCGAGCACCGCAGCCCAGAACTCGGCAAGCACATCCGCCAAGTGCAGGCTTGGCTCGAACTGCCCGAAGACGACGCCCTGCGAGCCATAGCCAATACGGGCGGCGGCGGGCGCATACGCAACGGCTTCGGCATCCCGGCCCTAGCCGAACCCACGGTGCTCGCCGCGCTCTATGCCTTCCTAAAGTTCCCCACCGACTACATCGCCACCATCGACATCACGCTGCGCATCGGCGGTGACGTGGACACCATCGGCGCCATCGCCGGCGCCATCAGTGGCGCCCACAACGGCCTCGCCGCCATCCCGAGCGATCTGGTGAAGGGCGTCAAGGACAGCGCAGAAATCCTCGATCTAGGAAGAAGGCTCTTTGAAATTCGCTTCGGCTAGTGGCCATTAGGGAGTCCTCCTCGAACAAAGCCCGCGGGCAAACACCAAGGCAACAGCCCCTGCCATGCGAGGGCCTATCTGGACGGAGGAGAGGTGGGGGCTGGGGCCAGACGCCGAGCGCTAGCGAGGGGTTTGGCGGCGCCCGCCCTCCAAAGCGTGCCGAAGGCGCGCACGCAGCGGAGC
>VXSY01000154.1 GCA_009837725.1 Gammaproteobacteria bacterium
GTGCAAGGTCATGGGGAGGTGGGGGTTGGGCTGGGGCCAGACGCCGAGCGTTGGCGAGGGGTCTGGCGGCACCCGCCCTCCACCGCGCCGCACAAGGCGCACGGAACGCCCGCTGCATCGTGCAAGAGGCGCGCCTGACGGCGCGCATGGAGGGCGGTACGCCCTCCCTCCAGAAAGGCCATCCGCCACATGCAGGGAAAGTCAAAGTGAGACACTACTCCGGGGTGCCCCGGCAGCCTTCCGAACGTGCCACGCACCCTAGGGCGTGTTGACGCTCGCGCTCGGGTCGCAGAGAAACCTTTGCAGATCAACGGTGATGACTGGAAGGATGATGTGCATGGGGCGCAAAGCGATCTTTGTGGGTACCTTTGGAAGGAAGGCATCCTGCCTTCCCTGCGTGCCGCAAGGCACGCCGGTCGGCGTGCCAAGGGAAGGCAGGATGCCTTCCTTCCACGGGCGTCGTCCCCAGTTCCCATGGTTGCCGACCGCGAGTGTTGACACGCCCTAGGTGGTTACGGTGAGCAGGGTCTGGCTGGGCACCATGTGCGAGCCCATGCTGTTCGAGAGGTTCTGCGACGTGGGATCCAGCGTGCGCACCGCCGGCGAACCGCCGACGATGTACCGCAGCGATCCCTTCGTCGACATGCATGGCCCCTTGATGGTCGAACTGACAACGCCGCCGCCGACGCCAGATTCGTCGCCTGCGCTCGTCGGATTGTTCGATGCCAGCGTCAATATGGGCTGTCCGTCGACCATGATCTGATACTGCGCCGGCACGGCGGTCGAGTTCATCGCCGTGTTGGGGTACGCCACCGGCACCTCGCCCGCAGGCGAGGGCGTCTTGCAAACATCCGCCTGCGCGATCGCCGAGCCGGCGCCAAATGTCTGTGGGGTCATTTTCGTCTCTCCTCGACTCTTGCCGCCTCCGCCGTGCCGCAGTCGCGCCACGCCCCCGGGTTTCCTCCCCGCCCTGGTTCGTCGTCAGCCAATGAGCTCACCTTGCCTTGCCGCGACGTACGAGCCGCCGACGGTCTGCAATCTCGTCCTGGGCTGCATCTCCCCCGTGTACGGCTTCCCCTTGATCCTCCTGAGCTTGCGGTAAGCGAACATCGACAGGGCGAAGATCATGAACGGCGCCATGATCAGCGCAAAGGCCATGCCGAGCGGCGGAAAGATCGTGAAGGCGATGGCCTGGGCGATGTCGCGCCGACGCCCCTTCTTCGAGTAAGGCACCTTGGACCCCATCTCCGGCTCGACGTAGTGCGTCACGTGACGCTTGTAGGTGCCCATCTCCCAATAGGAGTAGTCGGCCGATCGGTACAGGACATCGTGAATGTTGACGCGCGCGCCCGCAGCCATGACCGCGCCGCCGAAAACGTCCGACATCTTCAGCGCCGACAACGACAGGAGGGAGCCGGCGTAGGTGCGGTTCCAGGCGCCGCCGCAAATGACTCCCTCCATGCCGGAGAGCTTGAAGTGGACGCCGTGAAATGCGCGGTCCACCGTGCCGATGCCGATCGTTACCCGGTCCTTCATCTTCCAGCGCATGTCGCCTTCCACGACCAGCGAGTCGATCGCCGTGGGGTTTTCGGGATCTGCCGCGTCCCCTAGCTGCTGGTTGCCCTCGACGTACACATTCATGTCGTCGTTTACGACGAGGTTGCGGTCGCCCTGCACGTAGTTGGCCATTTGGGATTTGGCGAGCGTTTCATGGCGCTTGCCGAGCACGTTCATGCCACCCATGCCCTGATAGACGGCGCGATCCCCCTCTCGCCAAGGCGTTCCGTCCCAATTCTTCAGATCCCGCAGCGAGTCGAGAGTGCTGCCGCTGTGCGATTGCCATGCCATTTGTCAGCTCTCCATGATGGTGCCGGAACCGGGCCCGCCGGCTTCGACGACGTTGGTTTGGTTGTCGGCCACCGTGCCGAACATCTCCCGGCGGAGAATGTAGTCGTCAATGTACATGGAACCCCTAAAGTTCCTCGAGCCAACCATGTGGCAGCGGTTCAGGTGCGTCCGGAAGGATATGAGGGCGATGTCGGTGCGCACCCCGTCCACTTCCACCCAGCCACCCCAGCAAAGCTGGTCGGCGAGGCCCAGCAGCCGCATGCAGTTCATGGCGTTGAACGACGTGTACCCGCCGGCCATGATGGCCTCGGCCTCCACCTCGTAGTGCTCCATCGCCGTTGGGCCATAGACGGTCTCTTCGATGTGGCCGTGCGTCGCCAAGGCCGTCAGTTCCGAGTTGCCGACCCTGCGGGAGTGGTTGCCCTCAACAACGATGTTGCGGCCGCCCCGCGCGTAGCTCGCGTCGCCGTACACGTTAACCGTCTGATGGTCCACCTCGATGTCCTCCGACATGGACCGTCGCAAGATGTTCGCGGCCACGTCGAGTCGAAGATCGAAGTTGGTCACGGCGGTTTCCCCGCGGAACAGGTTGTTCGCGCCGATTCCGCCCTCTGCCGCGCGAGCTTCCGCCGCCTTGGCAGCGGCCGCCGCCTCGGCGGCGCTTGTCGCCGCGTACGTTCCCTTTGCCGCCGCCTTGGCGCCGCCTGCCGCCATTGCCGCCGTAGTAGCTCCACCTGCTGCCATCTTACGGCTCTCCTTGTCTCGGCTGCTGCTCTAGCCTCGTCTGCACCGTACCACACGCCGGGGCCGGTACGCAAACCTTTTTTGTGCGGGTTCAGGACACTTCGGACATCAGGACGCCTCTTGGCGAGCGAAGTTGTTCGCTGGAAGCCATCGTGCCGATGGCGGAGCGGACCCCGCTCGGTCAGGTGCCAAAGCGCGGGCCGCCGCTTACCCAAGACGGTCGGCGCTCCGCCGGCGCGCTGCCTTCCTCGCGGCCCTCCGCCGGGGTCTCGCTGACGAGCACGGAGAAGGAGGTGTTGAGCGGCGGCGGCGTTTCGGCCGCCAGCGCCAGTTCCCGCTGGCCGCCACGCCACGCCACATCGTCGTTCACCTGGTAGAGCGCCAGCAGCGGGCCGCTGACGACGCCCAGCGTGGGATCCCGCTCCACGGGCTGCCGGGAACAGCCGGAGACCCGCCGCGTGAGGGCGTCGCGGATCCGGTCCGGAGACCCGATCGCGGCGCCGTCGAACCACGAGCGGGCGACGATCAGGTCCGCCGGGCGCGATACCTCGATGACCAGCAGCAGGTTGCCCGGCGGCATGTCGTCCACCGTCATGATGCCGTCGTCACGGGCGCGGAAAGAGACGGTGCGGAACGGCAGCCCGATGCCGGACGCCGCCGACTCCGCGGCGGCGAGAAGGCGGCGCACGGAACCGCGCTGGTCCGCCGGGTCCCAAGGCCGCTCGATGCGCTCGAAGACGCCAGCGGCCGCGCGCACGCCGAGCGCCATGCGCAACGCCTCCATGCCCAGCCTCGACGGCGCGACCATCGGCGCGCCAAGCAGCGCCTCGATGGTGCCGACCCCCTGCGAAAGATGCACAACCACCTGCGACATCGTGCGCGCCACCGGGCGGTTCTCCGCGCCGGGAAGGCGCAACGTCGTCATGAACCCGCTGGCGATGGCCGCGAGCCCGCCGATCTGCCGGCTCGCCTCCTGGCGCAGCGGATGTTCGACATCCACCAGCAGCGCCGTCGGCGACCAGTCGGGCAGACGGCTCCAGCTGCCGGCGCGAAAGCTGAGCCGCGCCGCCGGCAGGGACGACAGCGCCGGCACATCGTCGTCCCCAAGCTGCAGCGCGAAACTGCCGTCGCTTGGATTGCGCAACACGTGGTAGTCGGCCTCCTGGCCGTCCTCGCCCTGCGGCAGGCGCGCCGCGAGAAGCTGGTTGCGGAAGGGCTCGCCGTCCGGGAAGACGCCGTCGCAGCGAAGGCGAATCTGGCCTCCGGAAAGCGCCGTCTCGTCCAGTTCCGCACGCGTGAAGCCCCACGGCCACGGATCGGCCACCAAGGCCGAGATGTGCGCCAGCGAGGCGGCGCGGCGGTCGCTGGACTCGAAGTGCTGAGGTTCGAGAATCATGCCGTTCGACCAAGCGACGGCAGCGGGTATCTCAAGGTTTCCGTTCATTCGTCTCTACGCCAACTCTTTTCTACGCCAACTCTTTGCCCACGGATTTGCTCTTTGCCCACGGATTTGCGAAATCTTGCCACGGACTTGCCAAATCCCGTCCTCAAAACGTCCGTTCCCCGTTTCTCGCGCCTAGATCCGGCCCCGTCGCACCTAGGCAGGCCCGCCATGCCATCACGCCCGCTCGCCTCCCCCCCGGCGTTGCGCCTGGTCCGTCGTGGCGCGGAAACCGGGCCGGCGACTGGCGGCGCCCTTTGGGGGGATACGGCCACTTCTGGGGCGCATCACCAAGCGCTGGCGTCCGGGTCGCCCCAGTCCGGCGGCTCGATGGGAACGCCGCCTGACGTGTTCCAGTCCGCTGTCCCCGGCACCTCCGGGCTGAGCGTCAGATCGAACGGCTTCTCGTAGTACAGCACCTGCTCCCTCCGGTATTCCTGCACATCGAAGAACTCGTTCACCACTATGCCCGTGTCGTTGCCGTCCCATGCCATTTCGGGAGCCAGGATGCCGGCCTCGGGATCTGCCATTTCCTGAAAGGACGCCCTATACGCTTCGTAGTACTCCAGCTCCCGCTGGGTCATCAAGTCACCCGCCAGCGGGTTGCCGCCTTCCTCGTCCAGCGCCGCCGGCACCGGACGGCCCGTCGCGTCGAGGATGTCGTCCCGGGGCAGGATCGGCTCCCCGATGAGGCGCGTGTCGAACTCCTCATCCGGCCGTCGAAGCTCGCCCCTGCCCCACCTGGGCTCTTCCGCGGCGATCAGGTCGTCCGCCGTGTTGAATTCGCTGCTGGTCTCCACGGCCTCCAGAATCCTGCCGTTCGCATCGCGGACTTGGTTCGGATCGTTCGTGCCATACGGCGCGGAAAGGGTCTGTCCCAATGCATCGCTTACCGACAGAATGTCATCCTGTTCCTCTGCCAGGGCAAGGACATCGACATCCACCCCCTGCCCCTGCCGCCTCTGCCAGTCACGGAAATCCTGGGCGTTCTTGATGGCGTGCTGAACCTGTTCGGGATCGTCCAAATCGACATCGCCGCTCGC
>VXSY01000015.1 GCA_009837725.1 Gammaproteobacteria bacterium
TAGGTGGGGGCTGGGGCCAGACGCCGAGCGCCAGCGAGGGGTTTGGCGGCGCTAGTGGCGCACGTGAGGGGCAGAGGCCCTTGCCCCGAACGGCACGGCGCGTTTGCGCGGGCGATTAACCTGCCACTAGCTCCTTCGACGGGAGGCCTGGGGTTTCTCGAACTAGGCGGGGGACCAGGTAGCCGGGGAGGCGGGCCGTCAGTTCTTGGTGCAGGGCCGTTGCCTCCGTTTCGCCGACGTGGAAGTGGGCGGTGCCGGCGACGGCGTCGGGGAGGTGGAGGTAGTAGGGGAGAACGCCGGCGGCGAATAGGCGCTCTGAGAGGCCGGCGAGGAGGTCTGCGTCGTTGTTGATGCCTTGCAGGACGACGCTCTGGTTCAGGAGGGTGAAGGGACGGAGGGCTGCGAGCGCTGCGTCCACCTCGTCGTCGAGTTCGGCCGCGTGGTTGAAGTGGAGCACGATCACCACTTGCTGCGGCAGGCTGTGGAGCGCGTCGATGAGGGCGTTGGTGACGCGCTTGGGAATGACCACGGGGAGTCTTGTGTGGATGCGCACGCGGCGAACGTGGTCGATGGCGGTGATTGCCTTGAGGAGCCGGGCTAGGTGTGTGTCCCGGAGCATCAGGGGGTCGCCGCCGGAGAGGATTACTTCGCGCACGGAGGGGTCTTGGCGGATGGCATCCAAGGCGGGGAAGTGTTGCGCTTGCCGGTGTTCGGCGTAGGGGAAGTGGCGGCGGAAGCAATAGCGGCAGTTCACGGCGCAGGCACCGGTGGTGATGAGGAGGACTCGGCCGGCGTATTTCTGCAGCAGGCCGGCATCGGCCACGGCGGCGGATTCTTCGAGGGGGTCTTCCACGTAGCCCGGCACGGAATCCCACTCGAAGCTGCTTGGCAGCACTTGGCGGAGGAGGGGGTCGCCCGGGTCGCCACGCTTCATGCGAGCGATGTAGGGGCGCGGAACGCGCAATGGGAACGGGCCCGCGGGCGCCGCCTTGACCTCCTCCTGCGAAACTCCGGCCAAGTGCAGTAACTCATGCAGATCGGTGATCGAACGAGCAAGCTCATCGCGCCACGCATGATCGGACCACGACACGGAGGAGGGTGAGGTCGGGGGTCGCTCTGGAGGGAGGGCGTCCCGCCCTCCATCGCGCCCGGAGGGCGCGGCTTCTGGCATTGGGTCTTGAAGCGCTTGCGTCACGGGATTGCCTTTGGCTGTCTCGATGCGTGCGCGCCTGGCGGCGCGATGGAGGGCGGGACGCCCTCCGTCCGGAGAGTGCGGTGCAAGAACTTCGCCCAGAGAATGTGGTGCAAGGGCTTCCTCGGGCAAGTGTGTTGGGGCTGCTTCAATGGTCGCCCGTTAGTGGCACGAAGCGCACCGGCAGCACGTGGCGCATGGTGATTTCGCCGTCTTCGGCCTTCTCCACCACGGCCAGGTTTTGGTCGAAGTCGTTGCCGATGGGGAGGACCAGGCGACCGCCGGCGCGCAGTTGCTGCACCAGCTTTTCGGGCACGTCTTCGCCGACCGCGGTGACCATGATGGCGTCGAAGGGGGCGGCTTCCGGCCAGCCATACCAGCCGTCGCCGACTTTCACCTCCACGTTGTCGTAGCCGAGTCGCTTGAGGCGGGCGGTGGCGTCCTCGGCGAGTTCGGGGATGATCTCGATGGTGTGAACGGTGTCCACCACCTTGGCGAGCACCGCTGCCTGGTAGCCGGAGCCGGTGCCCACCTCCAGCACGCGGCTTTCGGCAGTGGGTTCGAGCAGGTGCGTCATCAGGGCGACGATGAAAGGCTGCGAGATGGTCTGGCCGTGGCCGATGGGGAGCGGGCGGTTCACATAGGCAACGGCGCGGGCGCCGTCCGGCACGAATTCCTCGCGGGGGACGGTTGCCATCGCTTCGAGCACGGCGGGGTTGATGTGCGAGACCCGCGTGTAGCCGGCAGTGCGGCGCGTGTCGTCCCGGATCGCTTCTAGCATCTGTTGCATCGTTGCGGCCCCGGTGGTCGGTCCAAGCAAGAGGAGAGCGACGGCAAGCGTCACGAAGCGGCCGTCCATGCGCCCTCGGTCACACATCGAGGGCGGCCCGATCCTGCTCGATGTCGGGAATCGCCACCTCGGCCACCACCTGGCGCAGTTGGCGGTTAAGCTGGTCGATCTCTCGGATCAGGCGCGGATACCACGCGAGTTCGCCTCTGAGTCGTCCTTCGGCGTCGTAGAAGCCGCGGGTTTGGTCGCTCCGCAGCGGCTCGACGATTGCCACCGACAGTTCGCTTAGGCGCGCCACCCTTGCTCGCAGCATGTCGAGGGCTGGCAGCCCGGTGATGATGTTCCTCAGTATGCCGAAGTCCAGCGCCTCGAAGTTACGGCCGGCGAAGGCCGCAGTGAGGACGCTGGCGCGTTCGCCGTAGGCGCTCTGGTCGAGGTCGATGTGCGGCAGGTCGGGCTGGCCGCCTTCGTCGATCTCGGCAACTACCGCAAGATGGCGGTCGAGCTTCTCCCGTTCTGCGTCCAAGTGTGCCACCAGCGTTTTGAACTCCAGGATGAGGCTGTCGTAGTACTTGCCGCGCACCTCGCGCTCGCGCAGCTCTTCCTGATAGTCGGTGACGAGGAAGCCGAGATAGACGCCGAGGAAAACCACGAACAGTTCGGCGGCGTAGTGGCCGAAACTCCTCATGCCGCCCGGACGGGCCCGGCGCTGGTCCAGTTCAGCTGCTGGCGCCGGCGGGTCCTGTGGCGTTGCAGGGTTTGCCATCGTGTCCCGCCTTGGCGGCGGCACCGGTCAGTTGGCGCTGAATTCCGTGTAGTGCGCTGCGTCGATGAAGCGGCAGTGGAGCGCATCGCGGCCGCTGCCTTCAAGGCGATTGAAGGTGCAGCGCACCCGCGTTCGGTTGCCGTCGTAGGCGTCCCGGAACTGTTCCACCACCTGATTCAGCGTCGCGTGGTGCTGCTCTGGGATGGTGGCCATGACGTTCTCGTAGAGCTCGACGATGCCGGGGCGGCTCTCGCCCGACGCGGCGACGCCGAGCCAGCCGATGGCCTGGACGATGTCCTTTTCCGTGCTGCCGAGGCCGTTCAGGTAGATCGAGCCTAGCTGCGACTGCGCCTCCTTGAAACCGCGTTCCGCCGCCACCACGAGGTGAGGCATCGCTTGGTCGTACTCTTCCTCGAAGTAGTGCATCTCGCCCATGGTGATGGCGCCCCGAGTTTCGCGGATGATCTCCGCCGGAACGCGCTCAACCTCGCGGCGAGCCTCGCCGCACACTGCGGGAGCGGCGGTCGCAATCGCGGCCAGCGTTCCGGCAAGAATTCGCACGGCCTTCATCGTTCTCCCCTTGGAAGCGCGCGAGCAATGCATGCCATCTTACTCCCCCCCACGCCGGTGACAACGCGGGATGGGATGAAGGGCCACAGGGACGCGCTACAGGCGCGGCAGCATCTACTCTTCGGTGGGCTCTGGGGCATCATCGGTGGCCGCGGCCTCCTCCGGTTCCGGCATGAGGTCGGCCAGGGTCACGTTCATGCGCTCGGCGATGTAGGAGGCGACCTCGAATTGGCCGGCGATGCGGTCGCTGGTCGCGATGTAGTCGTCGTCCTGCTGGTAGAGGGTGAGTTCCTGCATGCCGTCGTCGTCGGTTAGCTGGAACCTCGCTGTCACCGGTTCAGGAAGGTCGCCGTCGAAGGTGCTGGTGACGTTTAGGCCCGTGAACCTGCCGACGAAGGTTCGCACTTCCTCCGCGTCCAGGGTGGCATCGCCCGCTTCCCACACATCATCGTCCGTGCGCGTGAGGGTGAAGCCCTCCTCGCCGGTGCGCTCGATGCGGGAGAGCGTGCCCTGAGGGCGGAGCAGCGAACGCTCCAGCCAGTCGCCTGCCTTCACACCGGCCTCGTAGTTGGAGAAGTCGATGGAGTACACGTCGCCGCCTTCCGCATGGCGGGCATGAACGCGGCGATAGCCCGGGGAGGTGCCGAGGAAGATATCGGCGAGGTCGTCATCGCCAGCGCCGACGCGGATGCGGCGTTGGTGGCTGTCCTCGGTTACCTCGAATCGCTCCGCCGTCGCGTCGCTCGTGGCCACCGGCCAGCCGCCGGTTGCGTCCGCGAGCTTGTCCAGCATCTCGGTCACCTTGGAATCGTCTGCCGGCAAGCCGCCTTCGAGGGTCCATTGTTCGCCCTCGCGGGCAAGGCGGACGGAGCCGCCCTGGTTGCTCACTTCCAACGCATCGGCTGCATTCGCATCGAACGAGAGGAACGGATCCGGCTCGCGCACGCCGCCAGCCTGCGCCGCCAAGATCACGGCCACGATCAGGAGTTGTGCAGCCAGCAGCCCGCCGAGGATGGCTGGTGTGGGTTTCAGGTTCATGCTGCCTCCTCGGGTTGGTTGGCGCTTGCGTCGTCGAGCCAGCCCGCAAAGCGTTTGCGTACCGCCTGCCGCCGCTGTCGGGCGATGAGGAATACCGCGCCGACGCCCACCAGCGCCAAGAGATAGTTGACGTATTCCCACGTACGCTGATCGTCCTCGCCCATGGGCGGCAGGGTGCGGTTGAAATGGCCGCGACTGCGGATGGAGAGCAGCGATTGCTCCTCCACCGCCCAGTCCGCGACGTTGGCAAGCATCTCGATCGAGTTGGCATAGATGGTGCCGTCGGCGGAGCCGATCAGGCGGATGTTCTGATCCGAAACGAAGGTGCTCGAGCCGATCAGGATGAGCCGAGCGGACTCCGGCGAACGCTCGATCACGGCGCCGATTTCGCCGATGCCTTCGGTTTCGGCGGCCTCGCCTTCCTCGCCTTGCTCCGTTTCCTGGTCGTGGTCATGGTCGAGGCCAAGGTCCGCAAGCTCGTCGATGGCTTCGATGTCGCTCTCGGGTTCGCTCGTGGTCTCGCTCTCGTCCGCCTCTGCAGCCTCTGCTGCGGCGTCGCGCGCCTGCTCGAACATGGGCGACTCGTCAAAGAACGAGTCGAACCGCCCTTCCACCAGCACAGCCAGCACGTTGCTGCCGGCGGTGCCGACGGGCGTGTAGGTCACCTCTCCTTCGAGGTCGAGCTTCGGCATGATGTCGGTGTCGGTGGAACGCCAGCTTGCCGGCGAGCTTTGCAGCAACGTCGTCACCGCGCGCGCGGCGTTGGCGTCCGCGTCCACATCCACGGGCGAGGCCCACGTCATGGTCAGTTGCGGCACGCCGCTGGTGATGGCGCTGTCGGCGTTGAGCCCTTCGTCGCGCACGTCGACGAAGTATGGGTAGTCCTGCATCTGCACGTCCTGGAAGCGGAATCCACCGACCTCGCGGATCACCGGCAGGGGGAAAGCGGCGTTTTGCGGGTCCATCACGAACGATTTGTCCAAGGTGAGGCCGTGGTGTGCCAGCCACTCGTCAAGCCCGGTGTTGTTCGGCGTTGCGTAGAGGGAATCCTGGGCGTAGGTGGCGTTGAAGCTCGAAGCCGCCAGCACCACCGTTCCCCCGCGCATCAGGAACTGGTCGATGGCGAACACCGATTGCTCGTCCAGCGATTTCGGGTCCACCACGAACAGCACTTCCGCCGCCGCCGGAGGCTCGCCCCCGGACAGGCTCGCCGTCTCGAGGTCGAAGTCGGCGCCGAGGACGTCGCGGAGGGAAGCGTATTGGTTCCCCGGTGGCTGCGGCATTTGCTGCGCCATGTACGGCGGCGGCGCTTCCGGTGCGGAAAGGGCAACCGTCTTCAAGAGGCCCGCCGCGAAGCGCTTGAGTCCCTCCTCGATGCCGCGCTTGAGGCCGTCGGCGTCAAACGACTCGGGGATGGGCATCTGTACCACCGTCTCGCCATCGGTGAGCGTGAGATAGAAGTAGAAGGTGTTGGCATCGAACAGGCTCGCCGCCATGGGGCGGAAGCCGTAGTTCTCGGCGATCTCTAGCGCGACCGAACCATCGCCAGCGTCGGGGTCCACCATCTGCACCGCCAGCTTGCCGTCCGACTCGGCCTGAAGCTCCGCGAGCACGGCGTCGAGATCGACCCGCAAGTCGGCAAGCGCCTCCGGCAACTGCGCCAGCGGCGAGAGATAGCCGACAAAGGTGACGTTGTCGCTGACGCTGTCGAATACACTGCCGCCGCCCTGAAAGCCGAACAGCACCTTCTTGATGCTGCGGGTGATGTCGTACTCGGGGTTGCGAAGCTGCACGTCGAGGTCTGCCTCGCCCCGAACCTTGACGTCGATCAGTTCACGAAAGCCGAGCACTTCGTATTCGTCGCCGTATTGGATGAGCACGTCGAAGTAGGAGTTCACGAGGCTCGCCTGATAGCGGTCTGCCACCTGGAACGGCACCGGGCGAATGCCGTACTTGGTGTTGGCCTCGTCCTCGATTTCCGGATCGTCCGCCGGATCGACCAACTCGAGGCGCACCTGGCCGTCGCCGGCCACCTCGTATTCCGCCAGCAAGTCCCTGAGCTGCGGCGCCAGGGGCGCGAGCAGCGGATGGGTCTTCTCGCTGAAGTAACCGCGGATGAGCAGCGGCTCGCGCAGTTGCCTGAGATAGCCGTGGGTGGCGTCGGAAATCGAGTATTGGTTGCCTTGGGTCACGTCCCAGCGCAGGAAGTTGACGTGGTGCAGCCAAACGTTGGAGACGATGAGGTTGGCGGCGAGAAGTCCGAAGACGGCAAGGCCCCTTCGGTGTCGCTGGCGTGCCTGCATCGACGCGCCGTCCCTCGGCCACGCCCAGCCAAGCCGCTGAACCACGTTGACATTGCGTGCCAAGACGATGGCGGTGAGCGAGGCGTAGAACCACAGATCGCGCAAGTCGAGCACGCCCCGAGTGATGGACTCGAACCTCGAACCGGCGCCGACGCTGCGCAGGGCGTCCGCCACGCCGCCGGTGAAGAGGTCGGTTAAGAGCGGGTGACCCACCATGTAGAACGCGCCGCATAGCAGCACCGAGAGGATCAGCGAGACGATTTGGTTGTCGCTGCGCGCACTTTGGAAGAGGCCAATCGCAAGATAGGTGGCGCCGAGGAAGCTCGCTGCCAGATAGCCCGAGATCACGGGGCCCCAGTCGAGGTCGCCCAAGAGCGCGACGGTAACGGGCAGGGGCAGGGTCAGCGCGAGAGCGATGCCGAGCAGGACGAGACATGCGAGGAACTTGCCAATCACGAACTGCGGCACCGACGCCGGCATCGTGACAACGAACTCCAGCGTGCCGCTCCGCCGCTCCTCGCTCCACATCCGCATCGTCAACGCCGAGCAGAGGAAGATGAGCAGCACCGGCAGCCACTCGAACATGGGCCGCACGTCCGTGATGTTGCGGGCGAAGAAGGTCTCGCCCCAGAAGAAGGCGAACAGCGTCACGCCCAGGAAGGCGAGCAGGAAAAGATAGCCGATGGGCGAGGAGAAGAAGAGCCCGAGCTCCTTGAAGGCGATGCGCCGCGTGGTGGGCCAGAAGGGCGGCGTGGCGGGGAACACGTCAGGCTGCATGGGGAACCTCCTCGCTGGCCTCGCGGAAGATCGCCTCCAGGTCCCGCACGGCGGGATGCAGGGCGTGAACCGCGACGTCGCCGGCGACCAGGCGCTTCGCCACCTCTGCCCGCTCATCGGCGCCGCCGGCGGCAAGATGCAGCAGCAGGGCGCCGTCGTCGACGGTCACGTCGGCGATGCCATCGAGGGCGCGGGCGACGTGACCCAGTTCGGCATCGGTTTCGAGCCGCAGGCGGCCGCTTTCCTGCAATGCATCGAGGCGCTCGTCCACCGCCAGCCGGCCGTTCGAGAGGATCATCACGCGATCGCAGATGGCGTTCACCTCTTGCATGATGTGCGTCGAGAGGATCACCGTCGCGTTCTCGGCAAGGCTCTGGATCAGCTGCCGCATCTGTTGGGTTTGCGACGGATCGAGGCCATTGGTGGGCTCGTCCAGGATCAGGATGCCAGGCTCGTGGACGATGGCCTGCGCCACGCCCACACGCTGGCGAAAGCCCCGCGAAAGCGTGCCGATAACGTCGGTGGCGCGACCGAGCAGGTCCGTGGCGGCGAGAGCCCGGCGTATGGCCGCCGGACGCTCCGTCACGTTGCGCAAGGTGGTCACGTAGTCGAGGTAGTCGACGACGGTCATTTCCGGATAGAGCGGCAACGTCTCCGGCAGATAGCCAAGATTCGCCTGCACCCGCTTGGGTTCGGCGGCCACGTCCACCCCGTCGATGGTGACGCTGCCATCGCTCGGCTCCAGGAACCCCGTGAGCATCTTCATGATCGTGGACTTGCCAGCCCCGTTGTGGCCCAAGAGCCCCACAATCTCCGCGCGATCGATCTCGAAGCTCACGGAATCCACCGCCAGCGTCTCACCGTATCGCCGCGTGAGTCCTTCGGTGCGAATCACGTCTCGTAACTCCTCCCTTTTTCATCCGCTCCGCCAAAGGAGCGCCGCGCTCGTTTTCGAGCGGCGCGTAATGTAGCCGGGCATCGCGCACGTTTCTAGCCCCATGTGATTGTGCCGCCTAATTCCCTGCGACGTGGACCAGAAGATGCGTCGCGGCTTGGCCGTCAAGCCAGCCGTCGCGAAGGAAGTTGGCTGAGTCGTTCGCGGTGCGGCCAGCATCCCACGCGACCGCCAAGACGCCGGGCCAAGGAGCGCGTATGCTTCCCGCGAAGCCACCAGAAGAGCAGGTGCGAAGAAACGGATGCTACGAGGGTGCGACATTTTCTGTGGTGCCGGTGGCAGTAGTGTCGGTGCGCGGGAAGCCGGGGTGGAAATGGTGGGGGCGATTGACATGTGCCCAGTCGCCACTTCGACCTATCGCGCCAACTTCCCTGATGCTCATGTCGTGACGGACCGACTGGAACAAATCGATGTCGGCGCGTTCAAACGACGGGTTGGGGAGGTGGACGTCCTGCTCGCTTCCCCCGAATGCCGTAACCACACATGCGCGAAGGGAGCGAGGCCACGTGATGATGCGAGTCGTGACACTGCGATGCAGGTCGTCGAGTACGCACGGGAGTTGGCGCCGCGCTGGCTCGTGCTGGAGAACGTCATCTACATGCGCCCTTGGTCGCGCTACCCGGAGCTGAAGCGATCGCTTGAGGAACTGGGCTATCGCCTGAGTGAGTACACCCTCGATGCATCGGACTTTGGGGTTGCGCAAAGGCGCCGGCGTCTCTTCCTCGTGGGAGATAGGGAAGCTCAACCCGCACTGGAGTTCGCGAAGCGTCCTGGACCGCGCAAGTCGGTCAAGTCGATCCTCGACAGACGCGGCGCATGGAAGACGTCGCCGCTACGGACTGATCGTAGGGCCAAGGCGACGCTTGCGCGGGCGGCGCGTGGATTTGCCTCACTTGGCGAGGACGCGAGTTTCCTGCTGGTTTATTACGGCAGTGACGGGAGCGGCGGCTGGCAGCCCTTGGATCGCCCACTTCGTACGATCACCACCGTCGATCGCTTCGCGCTGGTCGAACCTGGCCCGCAGGGTCACACCATCCGGATGTTGCAGGTGCCCGAACTACAGCGTGCGATGGGATTCGCGCCTAGCTTCGGTCTGACCGAGGGTACGCGCCGGGAAAAGATCCGGCTACTCGGCAACGGCGTCTGCCCTCCTGTGATGGAAGGCGTCGTCTCTGCACTCACCGCAGGTAGTGCTACCGCGGCTCTATCGTGAGGGCATCCTCATCGACCCTCACGCGATCCGCGAAGACGACCAGGTTGGGGAACTTTGGGTTCTTGGCGGAAGGCGTTAGGAATCCTTGGCACTTGGTGCGCGAGTACAACGCTTCCCCAAGCGCCTGAGTTGGGGCTGGCGGTGAGGATGAAATTGGGGTTGTCGGCGTTCTTTCCGCATAGCCCCTCCAATCGCCCGTCAGTTCCTGAACGGTGGTGCTGACCTTGTCTCGTCCGGCAGTTCCGCGGAGGTCTACGACTTGATCTAAGTGAACACTGACGCAAAAGACCTTCCAATTCTTGACTGAACTGCTACCAGGGCCCGGCACGCCCACCTCGAGCAGTGCTGTCCCCTCGTCCGACGCAAAGTGGAGCAGAGGATACGTCGTCCCGCCGGCTTTGAATCGAGCGTCGTTCGTTGGGCTAGCCCAAAGAGGACTCCCGGCAAATCTGAGCTCCACGGCATGATGCCAATTGGACGGAACTAGACGCGAAAACACTAAATCATCGACCGACAGCTTCAAGAGAAAGCACCCGCATCAATTGCGTCGAGTCGGGCAGAGACCAGTGCTAAACGTGGAACGTCAACTTGGTCAGTTTCGAAGAAACGCCGAGGTGTGGCTTCGCCGAACAGTCCATTCGTCGTGTCCATCCAGTGATTCAAACCTTCCGCGGTACGCTCTGTACCTACCTTCGGACCTCCGACGAACTCCATCGATCTGCCTTCGCGGTAAAGGTTCTCAATGCGCCACCGAACGACATCCCGAACAAGGTTGGGGTGACTGGCTGCCCGCATCGTGGCAATCGAGTGGATAGCCCGCTGAAGGAGAAATAGGTTGCCAGGATCGTCGCTGTCGAGCATCACCTTGGGGGTTTTCCCTAGGCCACGCAACTCCCGTTCCATCCAGTCATCGAGTGCCACATCCCAATCTGGAATCCTTGCCACAACCGCGTCGTCGATAGGCACTTCTGGCTTGGCGAAGAGACTCTCAAGAGTTTCTTTCATTCGGGCCACATCCGGTTTGTTGAGAAGCAACTCAAGCTCATCGACCGCGTCGTGAATCTCGTCGACCAGCCCGGACTCGTCCCGAACACGGCCAGCGTCGTCAAGGTGCTTCGTCTTGGCCAACGCTCGAACGGAGACGGGCGGCTCTTGGGTGCCGACTAGGCGTTCAATCAGGAATTCCTCCAGCTGCGCAGCTTGCGTTGGGTATCTCGTCCAGAGCACAACCGCATAGCGACCAGCCGGTCTGATGGACTCTTCGAGTAGGCTGCCAATCGTACTGAAGTCGGTTTTGTGGTCCGAACCGATGGCTCCGGTGCCGAGATGCAGGTCCGCAAAGATTAGACGGGCGTCTGGGCATGGAGAGACACCCTGAATGTCCCATCGAAGCGGATCTGACGGCATGGCATTTCATGCCGATTCAGCGTGTCCGCCAAGCTTATGAGGTGGTCAGCGTCGTCGTCGATGACGATGCTCTGAGTACTCCGCATCATGTCCTCCGTCCGAAAACCAACGATGTGATGGCGCCGTCATGCGCATCGGGGATTTCGACCTCCTCCCTTTGAGGAAAGGCCAGCCGTCCATCGTTGAGTTCCATGGCTAAGTTCGCGTAATACAGTCCAAGCCCCATGCCATCCGGCTTGCGAGTGAAGAAGGGCCTAGTTACGTCCTCCGCGCTGTCCCCTTGAAATCCCACCCCATTGTCGGCGATCACAATGGCCGGACCGTCGGCGAATTCGTCCGTCGCACCGATGAAAAGCCGCCGACTTTGCGTAGGTGGTTCCTCATCTTGATCTGGCCACCGGACCCGCATCCAGTATAGTGCGTTGTCGATCAGGTTGTTCAGTGCGCCGAGTACCAATCCAAACGAATACCTGGCTTCAAAATCGCCATTGCCGTCAAGCAAGGGACACTCAAGCTGGATCCGATGGTGGCGCAGACGCAGGAGGTTGATTTGTCGAGCCCGCAGAACCAATCGCTGCGCGGAATGCTCCCTCTTGCTGTCGCGACGGAGCAGTGTGGCAAAGCCATCGAGGATTCGCATGAGCTCTTGCGCTTGCGCCGCAGCTTCGTCGAGGTCGCGCCCCTCCACTATCGCTTGGTGGAGTCCTCGTACACCACGTTCCACCTCATGGAACACCACGGCGAGGTTAAGGCCCGACATCCCGGCAGTGAGCAATGTTTCCTGCATGTCGCGAACTTGCCGTTGAATCCTTGCAACATACGGTTCGAGCCTCTCCCGCAAATCATGGCGCTCTAGCTCGTTGCGGAGCTCGGCGATGGGCGCCTCCAGGCGATCTGTAACGGGGTCGCTAGGTCGCTCAGTAACGCGGCGTATGCGTTGCTTGTCCAACTGACGCTCACCCTCAAGCGCACCTAGCGCACCCAGCACGATCTGCTGAAGGCGTTCAAGCGCCTCGTTTTCGACGAAACCCTCTCGGTTCGTCTTTTCCCGTAGAGAGGTCGACTCGTCTAGCGAAAGGTGGACCGCGCCGAGGACGATGTTGCGGCTGATTCCCCGCGTAGGGGCGTTTACTCGACGGAGATCTAGACCAAGCCAGTCGTCACCTTGTTCGCCATAGTTGTAAACGCGGATGCCGTCTCGATAGACACGGATGCCACCATATTCGTCTAGGTAGGTGGTGAACAAACGGGTGGCTCCCAACCTTTGCAGAACCGGTCCGTCGCGGTCATAGACATAAAGTTCACCCAAGATGGGCCCAATCCCGCGAGTTGTCGTCGCGTCAGCTATGACCTGGTCCCTTTGTCGGCTACCAGGCGCGGCCGGTAGCAGCAAGCGATCCCCCTCTTTGGCTACCGTACGCGAGTCGAGACTGAGGCCGGCAATCTGGCGGAACTCGTAGCTCCAGTCGAACTGGCCGTCCTCGAGCCAGAAGGAGAACCTCCAGATCGCACGATCAATGATGGCGGCGAAGTCGGGAAGGTCCTCGATCCAGTGCTCGTTGCCGGGTACCACCAGCGTCGCTTGGAAGTCGCCTTGCTCTTGGAAGGGAGAGCAAATGGAGGTGATTTGGTTGCACAAGCGGCGTACCTCTCCGCGTGTCCACTCCGGCGGGCGCAGTTCGCTGACTTCGATGCGCGTTCCCGTGCGGTCTTCCATGAACACTTCGGGTTCGCGAACGCGGATGGTCACCGGGGCCTCGTCGAGGAACGGCCTTTCGATGAGTTCGTTCCAGTCGATTTCGACTACGCATTCCTCCGAGTCCTGAGCACGGGTCGTGAGCCTGATCCGGTTGCCGAGTTTGTGCACCGCAAATCGCCCTAGGCCCTTTTCCCCGAGGGGGAGGCGCCCGTGAACGGCAGAGCGTTCCTGGCGTTCGCGTTGGCGGCGTCGGTGGTCGTGGCCGGGTACGAGCCAGACGTTTTGCAGCAGGTCTAACGTCATCCCTTCGCCATCGTCCTCGACCATGATGGCAGGGGCGTTTTCGGACCGAAGATCGAGCGTGACGGCAGCGTTGGTTGCGTCCGCGTCATAGGCATTCTTGACGAGTTCGAAGACTGCGAGGCGTGGACTGCCGATGAGCTCGTCACCAAGGAGTTGCAGCACGCGGGCTCGCGGTCGAAAGGGCTGGTTGATCGCCGACCCTCGGTTGTCGGAACGGTCAGGCATGGCCACTCATCCCGCTGCGACCTGGCCGCCGTGGAGTACCTCCAGAAACTCGGCGATTACCGTCAGTTCGCCTTCCTCAACATCGGTCAATACGATGGGGTCGAAGGCGTGGTTGGCTGGGGTTAGTCGGATTGTGGCATGGCGCCACGAGTCGTCGCTGGCCGCCTTTGTGCTTTCGTAGCGCTTTACAGTGTATCGCTGTCCAGTTTCGGGGTCGGTGGCGTCTCGGAGCTGAACCAACACCGTCTTGCCCTGTCGGGTGCCGTGTACGGGCGCGCGGAAGAGGCAGTATGAGCCGTCTGGGATGATCGGTTCCATCGACGTACCGACCACTTGCGCAACGAACATGCCTGATCGGAGGCGGTGTTTGGTCGCGACAGCGACCCACTCGTGACCGTCGTCTTCAACGAACTGCGGATCGCCAAAAGCCCCAGCGGCCGCTTGCAGCGGGATCAAGGGCACGCAGTTGGCGTAACGGTCCTTTTGGTTCGGAACAACAACAGGGGGCCGGAAGGGGATGACGATAGCTTCCTCGAGCCGCTGGCTAGGTTGAAAGGCAGCCGGCCAGCCACCGTGGAGGTCGATAGCCTCCGTAATCTCGGCCATCAGTCCAATGGTCTCAGTGAGGGCGGCGATGATTTTCTTGTAGTGGACGATGTCGTCGGCTGAAAGCGCGTGTCCTTTACGATCCTTAAGCCATTTCTCGGCGGGACGGTAGCCGCCGATGGTAAAGCTCCAGACTTCTGGCGTGATGCCATCGAAGTACTCCGAAGCGTTGAGCCAAACGCGGCCCAAATCGCCCCCGCTTGGCGGAGCGTAGCGGACACGGGTTAGGACATTCGCCTTTTTGAATGGGAACTCTGGCAGGGTTTCGCCAAGCACCTTCATGGCGTGGAAATCAGCGAGCCTTCGGCCGAGCGTGACCAAATCGCGGAATACTGCAATGTTGCGAGGAAGGGGCACTCTAGGGTAATCAGACTTCAGGAAACTCGCGAATCGTCGTCGGTAGCCGGAACTGTGCAGCACAGCGTAAATGTAGTTGAACACGTCGTCCGCTGCGGTTCCTTCGCCTCGAGTGCTGCTGAACTCAAGACCAATCGTCGATCCGAGTGTTTCCAAAAAGGGGAGTGCCAGATTAACTCGGCGGTCAGGTATACCGTTTTTGGGTACGCCTGAGCCGTATAGGTACAATGGGAATAGGTAATTCACCTCCTTGATCGACACAGTGTGGTGCTGAGTCACATACTTGGTAACGAAAACGTGCTCCCAACCCCCACGGATCTCGGTGGATCGCGTGGTAGACAGCCCGCGGTTGGGTCCTGCCAACATGTGCCGCATGACCTTCGGTCGTGGACGGCAGATGAACCCACCTGCGCGACCGGTGTAGTAGGTGCTGCGAATGTCAAACGGCCGATAGAGAATCGGGACAACTCGTTCGTCCACATCGCCATGGTCCAGGATATCCTGTTGCGCGTCCGCAATCTTCCAATCTGTTGAGTCCTTGCCCAGGCCGAACTTCTCTCTCGCATCCTCAATATCTAGTGAAGCAAAGGCGTTGACCGTGCTTCGCATACGTGCCGTCGTCCACTGGATAGCTAGTTTGTCGCGAGCTGTCACTATGCCTACCGAACTCACCGGAAAGATGTCGGTCAGTTTCCATCCTGCCGCGTACTCCGCACTAAGTGTCGCGTCCCGGGGAGCGAAGAGGTACAGACCAGCGCTTGGCGCGATTTTTTTCCAGTCAGTGGTTCTCACGTCTGTTGCCAAGAGACGCTCGTACTTACTTTGGGCACCAACATCCCGACTGCCCCAAAGGTCCGCATGGAACGCCCTGATGCTGTCCGCCTTGCTGGTGGCCAATGCACCTCTCACATAAAGGCCAATCGACACGCCCTGCTGGATTTCGAAAACATTCTCGTCCTGGCTGCCATCGGGCGCTCGCTCCTTGCGCTTTGAGTTTCCGTGGAGATCAAGCAGGTGGCACAAACTGAACGTGGCCAATAGTGATTCGCGCATGCCGCGAAATGTGGGGTTTTCGAGGTAGCCATGGTTGGTGACAAAGCCGAGAACGCCCACGCTGGTCAGCTCGATCTGACGCTGCGCGAAACGCATGAACTTCACGTAATCGTCATTCAGCCACTTCGGGTTCTTCTCGCCCAGAGGAGCACCGTCCACGGTGAAGTAGCTGTCGGTTGCCTCCCTGCCGTCGGTTCCTCTCAGTAGTTCGGCGATCCATTTGCCCTTGTTGGCCGAGTGTCCTGCATAGGGGGGGTTGCCCAAAACGACCGTGAAACGGTTCGCACGCTTCACCTCGTTCACCTGCCGGGCCTCGTCGGCTAGGGCAGGAATGGCGAAGTCCATCTGACCAGAAAAGGCGTCAGCTGGTTCCAGGGCATTCGTCAGGAAAACGCGGACACGCTCGTCGGCGCCGAATCGATACCCGGTCTCGTAGAGCTTGAGGCCGATCTTCATGTGCGCGATAGCGTAGGAAGCCATCAGCAGTTCGTAGCCGAACAGCCGGTTGAGCAAGTGCGCAGGCACATACTCGTTCCACATGGCGTTGATGCGTCGCTTGCTCAGGCCCTGTTCTTGCCATTTGGCGACAAGCGTCTCGTAGATCACGTCGATGACCTCGACGAGAAACGTCCCGGTCCCCGTGGCCGGGTCTAGAATCTGGACGAAATCTTGGTCCGCCTCTACTCCTGCTGGAATGCGGAATCCGCCTTCTCGACGTGCCACCTCGCCCCAAGTGGCTGTGTCCGCCAACCCGTCCTCGAGGCCGTATTGGGTGCGTAGCAAGGAGTCAATCGAGCGGACGATGTAGGAGACGACCGGTCGCGGCGTATAGAAAACACCCCGCTGCATCCGCTTCTCCGCGTCGTACTCCTTCAGGAAGAGCTCGTAGAAGTGAATTACCGGGTCTTCGCGGGGATTGCGGTCGCCGAAGTCGCGGACCACCGCCTCCATGTTGGCGTCGTCCAGCAGTTCTACCACGTCGGACACACCGAGTTCATCGAAGTCCAGGCCACTGCTGGCACGGCCGCCACGACTACCTACCTGGAGGAATGCTTGCATAAGGTCTCGCAGCAACGGGTTGGTGCGCATATGCGCGGCGAAATCGTCGGCAGTTTGGTGTTGCGGATTGGCGATGCGGGCTGAGAGCAGGCCGTAGGCAATGGTCTGGGCGTACATGTCGGCGAATGTGTTGGCGTCCAGGTCGTGAAGCAGCCCACGCTTGAACGCTTCCATTAGCCGCCCGATGGGGCCGTCTTTCGTCTCGATCCTCAGTGCGGTTCGGGTGCGGTCGCGGATTCTTCGAGCAAGCGCCGCCAGATGCATGGAGAGTTGCAGTGAGGTCGTAACCACTTCGCGGTGGCGGATTGAGAATGCGGCCCGCCATTGCTTGCGCCAAGCGTCTGAGTCGTGCTCGTCCACCGGCCATGCGAGGTGGTCCGCGAGTTCACGGGCAACTTCGTCCAAATGAAGGGCCGTGTCCTTATCGTCCCAGCCCAGCACCTTCAAGGTAGGCAGTTGACGGCCTTCTGGCGCCGCAAAGTGCGCGAAACTGATGTGCCGCGTGCCTCCTTCGCCAAAATTCGAGACGAACAGCAGGTCCTCCATCGCCCATGCTTGCCGTTCGGATGCAAGCGCCGAACTACGCGCCTTGAGCGTGACTTGGCTAAGGATGCGGCGCAGCGCAACCACAGGCAGCCGTTTCGGCTCGAACTTCACGAAGAAAATACCCCACGGCTGTGCCGGCACGAGCGGCCGAAGTCGGCTGATCGTCTCGATCTTGGCTGCATTTCGACTGTCGATGCCGAGCTCGTCCGGCGTGTAATCGAACGTCAGTGCCTCGAAATCTCCACCTTCTATCGGCCAATCCAACTCGTCCCGCAAGTAGGCAATGAGCTGGTCGAAACGGCGGATGGCCGCCAGTTTGCTGCGGTGGTCCGTTGCCATATCTGATCAACCTGCGTTTAGTTCCATCCAGCACTTCAACGCTGGAGCCACACCCACGGGTGCGTCAATGCGCTTGAGGTAGGCGTTCTTGATGTGCCGCTCGACGCGGGTCCGGATTTCGATCAGGTCGCACTGGTCCATGTTGCACTGCCTCGGTGTGGTCGGTTTGGAGCGGATGCTTGCGACGATTTCACCCGGTTCGTCCAGCACGGCCTTGCTGTCGAGGTCGTAGAGATACCAGCGGGTCAATCCGGCCTCCTCGGTGAAATCGCCTAGTACCTTGTCCAATGCTGGCAGTGCGTAGCAGAGGAACACTCCACGCGCTCGGTCCGACACGCGCTCACGACCGCTGAATACGCCACCGGGCAGTTGGTTGAGCCTCTCTTCCAGCCCGTTGTCGGCTCGGAGAAGCGCCTGATACTCCAAGTGCATGTCTTCGACCGCTGACCGAGTGCCTTCGTAGGCTTCGTTGAATTCCCGCAACGCGTCGAAATCGTCTTCTGGCGTCAGCAGCTTGCGACCCTCGATACCAAGTGTTTTGGATATGAGCAGGGTTTTCTGCGTTACCCGTGTGTAGAGCGTGAGCAACGCATTGAGTTCGTCCGGCGGCAGGAAGTTCCAAAACCAAACCCGGCCGCGATTTTTCGCGACCTCCGGATGGTCCTTCGCGATTCGGCTCTCCGTTTCCTGGTTCATTCGACGGTCCACCCGCCCGATGCGCTGCATCAGGCGCACAGGATTCCAGTGGATGTCGTAGTTGACCATCCGAGCGGAGTCTTGCAGGTTCAACCCTTCGGAGAGCACATCCGTCGAGATCAGTACGCGGATCTCTTGCAGCCCTAGGCTGGCTAGTTCGCCGGAGGAACTGCCGTTGTAGTACGGCGAGAAACGTCGGATGACATCGGCCCGGTTCACCTTCGATCCGCTATCAACTTCGGCGACGCCATCGATGCCCGCTTCTTCAAGCTGGCGCCTCAGGTATCGAGCCGTGTCAGCAAACTCGGTGAAGATCAGAACCTTCTGCCCAGCAATGTTGCGCGACCTCAGGAGCCGGATAAGGCGTCGAAGCTTGTCGTCGTTGCTTGGCTGGAACTTGTGCGCCTCGTCCAAGAACCTCACGATCTGATCCAGATCTAGGAAGGTCTCCGAGAGCATCTCCGCCACGTCGTATTGGGCTCGATCGAGGCGCTCAACAGCATCGAGCATTTCGGGTGGAACAACGTCCTCGTCGGCGTCCTCGTCTTCGTCCTCGCCCCAGAGCTCGAGCTGCCGCTCCCCTGCTAGGCCGATGCTCTGTGCGTTCACCGCCATCCAACGGGCCAAGCGCCGCTTCTCGCTGGGCGTCTCGCTGTGCACTTCCGCAAAGGCGAGGAGCTTCTTCAGCAGGCGATCGCACGAAAGCTCAAACGCAGCTACCGAACTCTCGAAGCGCTTCAGGAAGTTCGTGCGGATCAGGCCGACAACCTGCTTTTGCCGGTTCTCATCGAACGGATCGATGTCCGTATCGGGCCCCGTGTACCAGTGAGCGGGGTAGTACATAGGTAACGTGAATAACGGGTTGTCGCGCTCGAAAGCCGCCTCGAACATCTCCAGTAAGCGGCCATAGGTCTTGCGGATGGAGTAATTGGCCACGTGCGGGGCCTCACGGTCCGGAAACGCCGTGGCATTTCCTTTCTCGCGCAACTGGCTCTCGCGTGCATATGCGCGGCTCCGTTGCACCACGAGGTGGCGGAAGATCTCATCGGTCCCAAGCAAGTCTTGCGCCACGCTGATGTGTTCGGCCACATCGCCCATTCGCTGGCGAATGTTGTGCTCCATCTGGTTCATGTGTGCGCGCAGATTGTTGACGCCCAACGTTCGAGCAAAGTACGTCTCGTCCCGGCGCGTAAAAAGCTCCGCCATGTGGCGGAAGTCCGCCAAACGATTGTTGATAGGGGTCGCGGTCATCAGGAAGACGGTCTTGGATCTTGCGGTCTTGTCGAGCAGATCGTAGAGGCGGTAGTAGCGCGACGGGTCGCGCCCTTCTGCCGCGGGCCTTCCCGGATTGCGGAAGTGGTGTGCCTCGTCGATGATGACCACATCCGCCAGTTCTGCGATGCGCTCGAATCGTTCTGGGAACTCACCCTTGCGGCTCAGGTCGGTATGGCTGAAAACGGCCAGATTGCTGAAGTCCGAACCGCCGCTCACGCCCCCGATGTGTGGCAGCCATTCTTTCAGGTGGGGCTCCCACACGCCTTCCCTTGCGGCCTTTGGCGCGAATAGGACCACGCGCTTTCCCTCGTGCAGCACGAATCGCTCGATCAGCATAAGACCGACGAACGTCTTGCCGAGGCCGACGCCGTCACAAAGAAACGCGCCGCCGTGCTGGCGCGAAATCTTCATGAGGGCCCAATAGGCTTCTTGTTGGTAGCGGTCAAGGTGCCTGAACATGCGGGAGCGAGTCTCGTCCCATTCCGTGTCCGTCAGTTCGTGACCGCGGAAGAACTCCTGCAGCGCCTTTGCGTACACCTCGAACGGAGAGAAGGGCCGGGTGTGGCGTTCGATGGCGACGATGACATCGTCGGTAATCTCGCGTGCTTCGTCCCAGTGCGCCTCATACCAGTCTTGGAGTTGCGCGACCTCGCGTGCGCTCTGCACCTGCACGTTGAGTTCGATGTTCTGCGTGAGCCCCGGTCTCGTGAAGTTGCTCGAGCCCACTAGGGCTTGCGAGCCGATGACGTCCAAGCGTGCGTGCGTGATGTACGCCTTGGCGTGGAACTTGCCCCGGTCGTAGACCCGGCACTCGATCTTGCCGCTGCGCAGCGCATTGAGGATGGCCGGCACACCGCGCAGGAAGGGGTTGGCCTGCTTATCGGCCTCAAGGCTGCCATGAAGCCCGTCGAGCGCTCGCCCCTTTACCGCTTCAAGCAGCGCCTTGCGGGTACGGTGGCCCGTCTCGGCCCCCATCAGGATCCGGATGCCCTCTAGGTTCTGCCATTTCCCATCAAGGGTCAGCAATGCGCCAATCTCGAAGAAGCCCGTCGCGATGTCGAACGACCGCGAGATGTCCGCCCATTCTTCGAGGTAGCGCAGGCCTGTCCAGCCCGAGACGCTGTTGTCTACGATGAAGAGCGGGCGCTTGTCGGCCTTGGTATTCATGTCGTCGGCGGACTATCTCTGGGTGTATCTGATCGTACCATTGCGGCAATCGGGCGAGCCCGAAAACGGGGTCATTCGCCGATCGATTGGTCTACGGTGGCATCCGCATCGTCGCGGAACTGTTTAGCGTCAATACGGGGAGAGAGCGATGCCTTCTCTACGATGGAAGCCTGGGAAGCAAACCGCTTGCGAAGGGTCGCGTGGTTTTTGGTTTCCGGGGTTCGGCTTCTCGGCACGACGTTAGCCTGTGCGCCACAGACTTGCTGATGGATGCCTGGAGACGCGGCCCGAGGCACGCGTTGCTTGGTTACCTTTTGCATCGCGGCGAGCGTAGCAGCAATCGGTGTGACGCGACTATCGAAGGTCGCCGTCGCTTTACATTTTCGCTAGCGGCCAACTCGATGGATGCCTCCGCCTTGGCCAGTCGTCATATAGACTGGCGACTTATCGACAACCGAGGGGAATGGGACATGCAGGATGTGGCGGGAAAGGTAGCGTTCATCACCGGGGGTGCGAGCGGGATGGGGCTGGCGATGGCGCGGTCGTTCTCGCGAGCCGGGATGAAGGTGGTCATCGCCGATGTCGAGGAAGCCGCGCTCGCCACCGTGCGGGCGGAGTTTGAGGCGAGCAACGCCGAGTTTTTGGACCTCAAGGTGGACGTGACCGACCGCGATGCGATGGCGGCTGCCGCGGACGCGGCCGAGGAGCGCTTCGGCAAGGTGCATGTGGTCTGCAACAACGCCGGCGTAGTGGCTGGCGGCACGGTGGATTCCCACACCTACAACGACTGGGACTGGGTGACGCGGGTGAACATCGACGGCGTGGTGAACGGCATCCAAACCTTCGTCGAACGCATCAAGCGGCACGGCGAGGGTGGCCACTTCGTCAACACTGCTTCCATGGCGGGGCACATCGCCGTGCCGGCGCTCGGCATCTATGTGATGACCAAGTTCGCGGTTGTGGGCATCTCCGAGACGATGCGAACGGATCTCGCACCGCACAACATCGGCGTCTCCGCCCTCTGCCCGGGCGTCGTCAATACCAACATCTTCACGTCCGAACGTAACCGACCCGAGTCGCTGCCGGGAGATGCACGCCCCGCCCTCATGCGCGACGCGCCGCCTGAGGAATGGGACAGCCGGCTGGAAGACCTCCGCCACCGCTCCCTCGACCCCGCCATAGTCGGCGACATGGTCCTTCACGCCATCCGCGAAAACGAGTTCTACATCTTCACCCACCCCGAACTGAAGGAAATGAGCGACCAACGCTTCGAGGAAATGGCGGGCGCCTTCGAGCGCTGGGCGACCTATCGGGAAGAACGAGGCGTCTAACGTCACGCCTCATCGTCGGTATGACGGGGCCCCTGGGGGCGAGGGCAAGATGCCCTCGCCCCCAAGAACATCAGCCACCGGCCACCACAATGCTGTAGTCGAGGCGTTTGCCGTCGATGGTGGCTGATAGATCCTGCGACTTCCCGGCCGCTCCCTCGGCAAGGCGCAAGGCCAGAACTTCACCGGCGATGTAGTCGTGGTGTTCGGCCATCGCCGCTTCTAGCTCGGCATCAGCCGTGTAGGCAATTTCGATTCGGTCGGTGACTTCAAGCCCCAACTCCCGCCGTGAGCGTTGGATGCGGTTCACCACCTCGCGGGCGAGGCCCTCTCGCACCAGATCCGGCGTGAGGGTGCAGTCGAGGTCGATGGAGACGAGGCGGTCGGAAACCGCATTCGTGCCCGGCATGGCCTCGCGGAAGACGTTGATCTCTTCGATGGTGAATGTCTCGCCGTCGAGGGTCAGCGAACCTTCGGCCTGGAACGCCTCCAATGCCTCGACATCGAGCGCCTCCACCTGCTTCTGCACCTCGCGCATCCGACGGCCGAGCCGCTTCCCAAGCACCGGGAAGTTGGGCTTGGCGTAGAGCCGGATGTACTTGCTCTCGTCTTGCTCGTAGCGCACCGCCTTCACGTTGAGCTCGCGACGAACGGTGTCCTCAAGGCTCCGAAGACCATCGAGCAAGTCGGCATCGCGGTGGACGATGGTGAGCGACGCGAGCGGCGTGCGGATGCCGATCTTCACTTCCTCGCGCTTGCGTCTTGCGAGCAGGATGACGCGCTGCATTCGCGTCACCGCGTCTTCGAGCGCCGGCTGGGTTAGGTGGGGCTGCGCTTCGGGATAGTCGAGCAGGTGCACGGAAAGCGCGGCGCCTTCGTCCGCGTCACTTCTCTCGCGCGCGGAGGCCCCTCGCGCTCCCCCCAGCCGCGACAGCGACAGGTAGATGTGGTCCGCCAGAAACGGTGCAAACGGCGCCATCGCCGCAGATAGCTCGTAGAGGGTGGTGTAGAGCGTCGCGTAGGCCGCCTGCTTGTCCGCCGTCATGCCCTCGCCCCAGAACCGCGACCGGTTGAGGCGGATATACCAGTTGGTGAGGTCCTCAATGAACGAGAACAGCCTTGGCACGACGTTGTCGAGCCGATATCGCTCCATCTCGCGGCCGATGTTCGCCTTCAGCGTTTGCAGGCGCGACAGGATCCATCGGTCGAGGATGTTCGGGCTTGCGCTCCCGACTTCCGGCCCGGGAGACCACCCATCGATCTCGGCATAGGTCAAAAGGAAAGAGTGCGCGTTCTTCCATGGCAGGAGCGCCCGCCGCACCATGTCGCGAACGCCGTCGTCGGTGAAGCGCTGTTCCTCTGCCCGCACAAGCCCGGAGGTCATCAGGCAAAGCCGCACCGCGTCGGCGCCGAAGGTCTCCATGAGCTCTTCGGGCGGGGTGTAGTTGCGCAGGCTCTTGGACATCTTCTTGCCGTCCGCGGCCAGCACCATGCCGTGGACGATGACATTGCGAAACGCCGGCTGCTCGAACAGCGCAGCGGCGAGCACCAGCAACGTGTAGAACCAGCCCCGGGTTTGGTCCAGCCCTTCCTCGATGAACTCCGCCGGGAACCCTTCCTCAAACGCCTTGTGGTTCTCGAAGGGATAGTGCAACTGCGCATAGGGCATGGAGCCGGACTCGAACCAGCAGTCCAGCACCTCTTCCACGCGGCGATAGACGCCTTCCTCACCATCCACGGTGAAGGTGAGGGGGTCCACATGCTCTCGGTGCAGGTCCGTGACGGTCACCCCGGTTAGCCCGGCGAGTTCTTCGACCGAACCGAGGCAGCGCACCTTGCCGGTTACGTCGTTTTCCCACAGCGGCAGCGGCGTGCCCCAGACGCGGTTGCGGGAGATGGCCCAGTCGATGGCGCCCTTGAGCCAATTGCCCATCCGGCCCTCTTTGAGGTGGCCGGGTACCCAATGCACCTGCTCGTTGGCGGCCACAAGCTTGTCTGCAATCTCGGTGACGCGCACGAACCAGGAAGGCACAGCGCGGTAGATGAGCGGCGTGTCGCTGCGCCAGCAATAGGGATAGCTATGGTTGATGACGGCTTCGTCGTAGAGCGAGCCGTTTGCCTTGAGGTATCTGGTGATGGCCGGGTCGGCGTCCTTCACATACTGGCCGGCGAAGTCGCGCACCTCCTCGGTGAAGACGCCCGCCATCGTCACCGGGCAGGCGAAGGCATCGATGCCGGCGGCTCGCAGCACGCGGTGGTCGTCCTCGCCGAATGCCGGTGCTTGATGGACAAGCCCGGTGCCCTCGTCGGCGGTCACGTAGTCGTCGAGCACCACTTGGAATGCGCCGCGTGTGCGTTCGGTTTCGAAGTAGTCGAACAGCGGCTCGTAGGTGCGGCCTGCCAGGTCGTGGCCCTTCAGGCTCGCGACCACTTCAAGCTCGGAATGCCGGGAGCGATAGTGTTCGAGGCGCCCTTCGGCGAGATAGAACGTCTGGTTGCTTTCCGCGTCCCGAACCTTGACGTAGTCGATGTCCGCGTGGGCACAGACGGCGAGATTCGAGGGCAGGGTCCAAGGGGTGGTGGTCCAGGCTGCGAGGTATGCATCCTCGTCCTCAAGCTTGAAGAGCACTGTCACCGCGGGGTCCGTGACATCGAGATAGTTCAGCCCCGCCTCGAAGTTGGCCAACACCGTTTCCAGGGAGGTGGAGACGGGCATGACCTTGAAGCCCCTGTAGATCAGGCCCTTGTCCCAGAGCTGCTTGACCACCCACCAGACGGACTCCATGTACCAGGCGTCCATGGTCTTGTAGTCGTTGTCGAAGTCCACCCAGCGGCCGAGACGCGTGATGGTCTTGCGCCACTCGGCGACGTAGCGTTCGACGATGGCGCGACAGCGGTCGTTGTAGCCGGCGACGCCGAATTTCGCCACCGCCTCCGCCGCCGACATCCCAAGGCTCTTGTCGATCTCCTGCTCGATGGGCAGGCCGTGGCAGTCCCAACCGAAGCGGCGGTCCACATAGCGCCCTTTCATCGTCCAGTAGCGCGGCACGACATCCTTCAGCGTGGAGCCCAGGATGTGGCCGTGGTGCGGCAACCCGGTGGCGAACGGCGGCCCGTCGTAGAAGACATAGGGCTGCTTGCCTTGCGTGCTCACCAGCGACTGCCGGAAGATGTCGAGCCGCTCCCACCGCTCGATGATCTCGTGTTCCATCGCCACAAGGGAAAACGAGGCACCAGAAGCGTTCTTGCGCTCCCCGGTTGCATCAGGCGACGGCTGGGCGGACATGACAAGGCTCCGAAAGCGGCCAGCAAAAAGGCGCGCATTGTAGAGGATGCGGCATTCCCCCTCGCCCCTCGAAGCCAGGGCCCTGGGGGCGAGGGCATCTTGCCCTCGCGCGCGCCGACAGGCGCGTTCCGGTTCGGACCGACAAACCATGATCGTCAGCAACGTCGTCGGCGACGCGCCTTGCGGCGCGTGGGAGGGCAAGATGCCCTCCCCCAAAAAAACGCCCAGGCGCCTTGGTTTGCGTCCCTACGAAATTGCTCCCATGCTTGCTGACAGACCTAGACAGCACAGCGAAATGGCCGAAACAGACACGACCCCCTCGCCCCTCGCCTCAGAGGACTGGCTCGCCTGCTGGCTGAGCTTGGCTTTGCTCGTCCTACTGCTGGCCGGCGTTCGGTTCGATCTGCCCGCATTGTCGTGGTCGCCGGGCGCCCTCGCCGACGTATTCGCGCTCGGCAATCTCGTCGCCGTGCTCGCTATCGGCGCCCTGCTGATGGTCGTGGCTGCATTCGGCATCGCATTGATGCGGGAGCGCCTACGCCCCTTCCTCATCGGCTTCCCCGCCGTGTTTGGCCTCGGCCTTGCTGCCCAGTTCATCGCCGGCAATGCCGGCATGAAAGCCGCCGGGCTCACCTATGTCATCACGGGCCTCGGCCTTGGGCTTCTCATCTCCAACCTCTTTCGCCTGCCAGGCTGGTTGCTGGGCGCAGTCCGCACCGAGTTCTATATCAAGATTGGCCTCGTCATCCTGGGCTCCAACATCCTCCTCGGCGACATCCTTGAGGCCGGCGTGCTGGGCATCGCCCAAGCCGCGCTCGTGATCTTGGTCATCTGGTATGTCGGCTTCTGGATTGCCAAGCGACTCAAGCTCGACGACGACTTCGCGGCCATGCTGGCGACTGCCGTGTCCATCTGCGGCGTCTCGGCCGCCATTGCCGCCTGCGGCGTGCTCGGTGGCGACCGGCGCAAGCTCTCCTACGTCACCTCCCTCGTGCTGGTGGTGGCCGTGCCGATGATGCTCGCGATGCCCTGGATCATCGACGCGCTCGACATGCCGGCCTTGGTGGGTGGTGCCTGGATTGGCGGCACCATCGACACTTCCGGCGCGGTGGTGGCGGCGGGAGAGCTCGTCGGCGAGTCCGCGATGAACGCGGCGGTGATCGTCAAGTTCTCGCAGAACGCCATGCTCGGCATCGCTGCCTTCGCGCTGTCGATCTGGTGGACGTTGCGCAGTGGTGAAGCCACTGGGGAGAAGCCCTCCGCCCGCATCATCTGGGAGCGGTTTCCGAAGTTCGTCATCGGCTTCATGGCCGCCTCCGCGATCTTCTCGTTCTTGCTGAGCGCGGATTTCGTCGAATCCACCGCGGACCTGACGAAGGGCCTGCGCACCTGGTGGTTCACCTTGGCCTTCGTCTGCATTGGCCTCGAAACCCGCTTCCGCGACTTGGTGCGGATGGATGGCGGCCGGCCCGCCGCCGCGTTCCTCGCTGCGCAAGGCGTCAACATCGCTTGGACGCTCGTGGTCGCTTGGCTGCTCTTCGGCGGCGTGCTGTTTGCGGTGCCGTCGCTGTAGGATGCGTCGCGACTCAAGGCGCGGCACTAGATGATGGCGATCTCCTTTCGTGGCGTCTTCCCGATCCTCCCGACGCCCTTCCTTCCCGACGAATCCATTGATGTGGCGAGTTGCGGCACGATGGTGCGTCGGATGGTCGAGTTCGGCGTCGATGGCGTCACCATCCTGGGCGTGCTCGGCGAAGCCAATCGCCTCACGGACAGCGAGCGGGCCGAGGTAATCGAAGCCTGCGTGGAGGCTGCGGCGGGCAATGTCCCGGTGGTTGTGGGCGCAAGCCACTCCGGCACCAAGGCGTCCTGCGAACTCGCCAAGGGTGCGATAGTCAAGGGTGCCGGCGCCGTGATGGTCACGCCTCACGCCGAGGCGGTGCCCTCGGACGACAAGGTGCGCGGGCACATCTGCGCCATTGCCGACGCCACGGACGCGCCCATCGTCCTGCAAGACCACCCCGGCTCCACCGGCGTCCACATGCCTCTCGACCTGGTGTTGTCGATGGTGGCGGAAGTCCCGACCATCGCCTGCATTAAGCAAGAGGCCTTGCCGTCACCACCCCGCGTGGCGGCGCTGAAGGCCAAGCTCGACCGCCCCACGCCGATCCTGACGGGACTCGGCGCTCTCTACGGAGCCTTTGAATTAGCGGCCGGCGCCGATGGCTTCATGACCGGCTTCGCCTTTCCCGAAGTGCTCGCAGCGATGGTGGAAGCAGACGCGGACGAAGCCTTCAACATCCACCACCAGTATCTGCCGCTGATCGTTTTCGAGGGCCAACCGGGGGTCGCCATCCGCAAGGAAATCTTCCGCCGCCGCGGCTTGATCGCCTACAACACCGTCCGCGCACCGGGCGCGGGCCTGTCCCAAACAGCAGCCGAGCAACTCGACCACCTACTAACCCAAACCTTCACCACCACCGACATCCAACAGCGAATCACCCCTGGCACGGCGAATCGCTGACGGCCAAGGTGAGGCATGACGGATTAGCGCGCCCCACGGACGGGTAGGGAAGGCAGAGTGCCTTCCCTCCAAGTTCAAACCGCGAGCGGGTCCTTCATCACGCGTCTCGGGTCGAACGCGTCGCGCACCGCTTCGCCGACGAAGATGAGGAGCGTCAGCAGGATGGCCATGGTGAAAAAGCCCGTGAGGCCGAGCCAAGGCGCGTGCAGGTTGTTCTTGCCTTGGGTTAGGAGTTCGCCGAGCGAAGGAGAGCCGGCGGGCAGGCCGAAGCCGAGGAAGTCGAGGGCCGTCAACGTCGTCACCGCGCCGCTCAAGAGGAACGGCAGGTAGGTGAGCGTTGCCACCATCGCGTTCGGCAGAACATGGCGGCGCATGATGGTGAAGTTGGAGACGCCGAGGGATCTTGCCGCCCGCACGTAGTCGAAATTGCGGGCGCGCAGGAACTCTGCACGCACCACCGAGACCAGCGCCATCCAACTGAAGCAGGCGAGGATGGCGAGGAGCCAGAACACGTTCGGCTCGATCACGCTGGTGAGGATGATGAGGATGAGCAGGATCGGCAGGCCCGCCCAGACTTCGACGATGCGCTGGCCCACGAGGTCCACCTTGCCGCCGAAGTAGCCCTGCAAGGCGCCCACGGAGACGCCGATCACCGAGCTGATGGCGGTGAGCGTCAGGCCAAACAGCACCGAGAGGCGGAAGCCGTAGATGAGCCGGGCAAGGGTGTCCTTGGCGCCGTCGTCGGTGCCGAGCCAATGCCGAGCGGACGGTGCGGCGGGGGCGGCGGTCTCGATGTAGAGGTCGATGGTGTCGTAGGCGTAGGGGATCGGTGGGTGCACCGCCCAGCCGCCGCCTTCCTCGATGAGGTTCTTGACGTAGGGGTCGGAATAGTCGGCCTCGATGGGCAGTTCGCCGCCGAGGTCCGTCTCGGTGACGAGCTCGAAGATGGGAAAGTGCAGCTCTTCGTTCAGGTAGAGGACGATGGGCTTGTCGTTGGCGATGAACTCGGCGAACAGGGAAAGCCCGAAGAGGGCCAGGAACACCCACATGGAGTAGTAGCCGCGACGGTTGGCGCGGAAGTTGGCGAGTCGGCGCTGGGTGAGCGGCGTCAGCGTCATCGTCTTGTTCCTTCCTCGCTTCCTACCTGGTGTCGAAGTCGATGCGCGGATCGACCAGCACGTAGGTGAGATCGCTGATCAGGTGCATGACAAGGCCAACCAGCGTGAACACGAACACGGTGCCGAACAGGATCGGGTAGTCGCGCTTGACGATGGCCTCGAACGAGAGCAGGCCAATGCCGTCGAGCGAGAAGATCACCTCGATCAGCACCGAGCCCGTGAACAGGATGCCCACGAACGCCGTCGGGAAGCCGGCGATGACGATCAGCATCGCATTGCGGAACACGTGCCCGTAGAGCACGCGCTTCTCGGTGAGGCCCTTGGCCCGGGCGGTAAGCACGAATTGCTTGCTGATCTCCTCCAGGAAGGAGTTCTTGGTGAGCATCGTCAGCGTCGCGAAGCCGCCGATGGTGAGGGAGATGATGGGCAGGGCCAGGTGCCAGAAGTAGTCCGTGACCTGGCCATACCACGGCAGGTCGTCCCAGTTCTCTGAGGTGAGGCCCCGCAAGGGGAAGATGTCGAAGTAGTTGCCGCCGGCGAACACCACGATCAGCATGATGGCGAAGATGAAGCCCGGAATGGCGTAGCCGACGAAGATGACGGTGCTGGTCCAGACGTCGAACTTCTGCCCGTCCCGCACCGCCTTGGCGACGCCTAAGGGCACCGAGATGCCGTAGATCAGGAGCAGCGACCAGAGCCCGAGCGAAATCGACACCGGCAACCGCTCGATCACCAGCTCCACCACCGGTCGATCCTGGAAGTAGCTCTCGCCGAAGTCGAACTGCAGGTAGTTGACTACCATCGTGAAGAACCGCACATGCACCGGCTTGTCGAACCCGAACTGCCGTTCGAGATCGGCGATGAGCTCTGGATCGAGGCCATAGGTGGCGGGGTTCTGGCCGCTCGCCGCCATCTCCATCGCCTGCGAACTCATGCCGGCATCGCCGCCGCCCGAGATGTTCGAGGTGGTGGACATCTGCCCCATCGTCGCCTTGGCGATGATCTGCTCGATGGGGCCACCAGGCGCAAACTGCACGATGATGAAGTTGATGAGGATGATGCCGAGCAGGGTCGGCACGATCAGCAGCAATCGGCGCAGGATGTAGCGACCCATGTTTGTCCCCCGATGCCCCTCGTCACCAACCGCGCGTCCCCCGATGCGCGTGCGCCAAGCCTACACCAGCGCAGCGATGCGGCGCTCTGGCAGAGTTCCGTTACACGAAAACTGGGTGGTGTCTCTCTTGGGCCTGCATAGGCTCTGGCCCGCCGCAAACACCGAAGCAACAGCCCCTGCGTGCGAGGGCCTCTCTGGACGGAGGGCGTCACGCCCTCCAAGCGTGCCGAAGGCGCGCACGCAGCGGAGCCGGGCAAAGCCACCGCAACCGCTTTCCAGACAACACCAACGAAGCGCCAGGGCTGGCGCGCTCGGGCAGTCGCGCCAGCTCGTCACTCACTCCGCGCCAGCCATTCCTCCACCCTCCGGGCCTTCGCTTCGTCCCACCACCAAGCATCTATTGCCGGGACGCGGGAGAGCGGCCCGGTCTCGCTCCAAGGCACCTCGCCGAACTTGTCCCAATGCACGAGCCGATACCCTGGCTGCGCCATGCCAGGGATGAAGTAGAACTTCCAAAGCAGCACCCGGTCGATGGCACGGGTGGCGGCGTAGAGCTCGCGGGAAGTGCGGGCGCCGATGGCTCGCTCGATGAGATGGTCCAAGGCAGGGTCCCGGATGCGGGCCCAGTTCTGCGTGAACTCCTGCGCTGCGGCGGCGCTGCCAAAGCGGTTGCGCAGGTCAAGCCCAGGCGTGTTGTTTGGAATGTAGAGGTACGCGCCGCCGTCGAAGGTGCCGGTGCGCATCCGGTAGAGCCAGTGGGAGTTCTCTGGCGAGCGCGCCGTGGTCTCGATGCCGACGCGGTTCAACACGTCGATGTACGGCATCATCGCCCGCAGCAAGGTTGCCGCCACGAACACGAAGTCGATGCGGAAGCGCTCGCCGGTTTCGGCATGCACCAGCTTGCCCTCGCGCACCACCCAGCCGGCCTCGGCGAATAGCTCCAATGCTCGCTTCACCCGATCCCGCCGGAAGCCGTAGCTCTCGGATGGCGGTTGCAGGTACGGCTCGGTGAAGAGGCGCTCCGGCAACTGGTCGCGGAACGGTTCAAGCAGTTCGAGTTCGTCCGCGCTCGGCAGGCCGTTTTGCGCCATGGGCGAGTTGTGGAAGAAGCTCACGCCTTGATCGTAGAAGCCGAACAGGATCACGCGGTTGATGTAGGGGAAGTCGTAGAGCAGGTAAAGCGCCTCGCGCACGCGGATGTCCTGGAAGCGCTCACGTTCGAGGTTCCAGAACACGGGCCACCAAAGCCCCCACACGCGGGTGATGTAGCGCAAGTCCGCCTTGAACATGCCGGCGCGCACGGCGGGAAAGTCGTATTGCGTCGTCCAGTTTTTCGACACCGTCTCTTCGCGGAGGTCGAAGACATCGGCCTTTTGCGCCTCCAGCATCACGTGCTCGTCGCGGAAGTAGTCCCACTTCAGGCGGTCGAAGTTGTAGCGGCCGCGGTTCACCGGCAGGTCTTGGCCCCAGTAGTTGGTCACGCGTTCGTAGGTGAGGGCGCGGCCCAGGTCCACGTCCTTCAGCCGATAGGGGCCGGCACCCAAGGGCGGCTCGGTGGTGGTCTTGGAGATGTCGCGCTCTTCCCAGTAGTGCTTCGCCTGAATGGCCATCGCGCCGTAGGCGAAGGGCATGATGGGGTTCGGTTCGGCGCCCTCGCGGGTGATGAAGCAGAGGTCGCGCTCATTGGCGACCTCCACCCGATCAAGGTCGGTGAGGGCCGTCTTCAGCGCGACCGAGCCGTGCTCCTTGTAGGCGTTGAAGGTGAACACCACGTCCTCGGCGGTGATGGGCACGCCGTCGTGCCAGTACGCCCCCTCGCGCAGCCGGAACGCCACCCAGCGCAAGTCCGGGTCCACATCCACCCCGGAGGCCAAGCGCCCATAGGCGCTCGCCGGTTCGTCGGCGGAGGACTCAAGCAGGCGCTCGAAGACGACATTGCCGGTGCCGGTGAAGGAGAACCCGGCGGCAACGCGCCCCTTCTCCAGGATGTTGTTGAAGCTGTCGAACGTGCCCATGTCCGGCAGCCGAAAGATGCCACCCTTCGGCGCGTCCGGGTTGGCATAGGCGAAATGCTCGAACTCAGGGCCGTACTTCAGCGGCAGGACGTAGGAAATGCCGTGCTTGTAGTCAGGATTTTGGCAAGGCACTTCACCGGCAAACGCGGCCGGCGCGAGCGTAGCGAGCGCCCATGCGACGAACGCGACACGCGCGGAGCTCCCCTTCCGGCTGCAAGGATTGATGGGACGCACGCTCCGAGTCGACTGGCGGAGCGGCGGATGCTACCGAAAAGCCTCGCTGGCCGGTGGGATTGGAAACTGGCGGACCGGTGACGCTCCATCACGCCCCCGCATGGAGTAGTCTCGTTGCGCATCCGCAGATGGCTCACCGAACGAGGGATTAGAAAATGGCATCCAATAGGTCGCGCAAGCCCGATGTAACCCGTCTGCGGGCGCTCTGTGCGCTTTGCCTTCTCGTCGGGGTCGCGGCTCCAGTTCTCGCGCACGAGGACGGCGAGATACCGAACGACGTAACTGCGGTCGCGGCGATCATGAGTTGCGACGACTACACGCGAATCGGAACAGCCCATTTGCGCGAGCGCGCCTCCGACGAGCTCGTGAAGATCGTGGACATCTCGATGCGCGTGCGACGGCTGACGCCGGGCAAGCACGCGGTACACATCCACGAGACCGCGGCATGCATGCCCTGTTCGGCGGCGCAAGGCCATTTCGACCCCGGTCCGCACGGCAACACCAACCCCGACGCCAACCACCCCTTCCACGCCGGCGAATTGGTGAACATCCCCATTGGCGAAAACGGACGCGGTGCCCTGTTCACCCTCACCACCCGCGTGAGCCTGTCCGATGGCCCGCTGTCGCTGATGGACGAAGACGGCAGCGCCTTCATCATCCATCTCGACCCGGACACGTATTGCCCGGAGGGCGAGCAAGCCGGCTGCGCCGGCGGCGGAAGGGCTGCATGCGGCGTGATCGTCCGCGACGAGTAGCCGCGAGGAGGCGCTAGCGGGTGCCGACGAAATCCGCCACCTTCGGTGGGCCGTCTTCGAGGATCAACGTGACGACCTCCCTGAGATTGGCGTTTAGCTCTTCGAGGGTTTCGCCTTGGCTGTGCGCGCCGGGGAAGCCCGGGATGGTACCCACGAATAGCCCGGTATCTGGGCACCGTTCGACAATGGCGGCGTGGCTGTCCATGGGCCCGCAGTTCGCGTAGCGAACTGCCGACGCGCCCGCAAGGGCGCGCTAGGAGTCTGCGCCGTACAGTCGGCTGCAATCGACTAGGCACGCAACCAGAAGAGTCCATCGGGTATCAAATTGTCGGTTAACATGTTGATAAATAGATTCTTTATCGTACATCGTGAGAGATCGTCGCGGCTCGAAGCGAGTCAGAAAACGCCGCAGGACTCGCGGTTTTTCGTGGGACTTATTGTGTTCGACCTGCAATGGCGGTAGGCTTCGCACGTTCAATCCTCCGAGACCTTCCATGCCCCGATTGTGCCGCAACGCCCTCTCCGCCGCCAAGGTGCGTACCGCCGGTCCCGGCAGCTACGTCGACGGCAACGGACTCATGCTCCGCGTCAAGCCCTCCGGCACCCGCCAGTGGGTCCAGCGGCTGACCATACACGGCCGCCGCGTGGACCTGGGGCTCGGCAGCGCGGAGCTGGTCTCGCTGGCGGACGCGCGGCGCGTGGCCGCCGACAACAGGGCGGTGGCGCGCACGGGGGGCGATCCCCGCCGCGCCCGGGTGCCGACCTTCGCGCAGGCGGAGCAGGCGTGCTTCGCGGAGAGGCTGGAGGTCTGGCGGACAGAAAGCCCCGCGCGCAGCTGGCGGACCGCGATGAACCGGCACGTCTTGCCGAAGCTCGGCGGGGTGCCGGTGGACCAGGTCGGCACGGCGGCGGTGTACGAGGCGCTGCGCCCGCTGGCGCTCGCCGGCAAGCACGCGACCGTGAAGACGGCGGGCTCGGCGATCACGGCGGTGCTGGACTGGGCGCGCATTCAGGAGCACCGGACGGAGGGGTCGCCGGTGGAGACGGTGCGGCGCAGCCTGCCGAGGCGGGCGACCGGGCCGAGGCACCACGAGGCGCTGCACTGGTCGGAAGTTGGGCCGGCGCTGGCGCGGATCGATGCGACAAAGTGCGCGGCCTCGACGAAGCGGGCGATCCGCTTCACGGCGCTGACCGCGGCGCGGCAGGTGGAGGTTCGCCGGGCGACCTGGGACCAGTTCGACCTGGAGGCGGCGGTGTGGGTGAAGCCGGCGGAGTCGATGAAGACCGGGCGGGCGCACCGGGTGCCGCTGTCTCGTCAGGCGCTGGAGGTGCTGGCTGAGGCCCGGGAGTGCGTGCGCGGCGGCGGTCTCGCGTTCCCCGGTTCCCGTCCGGGGTCGATGCTGGGGGAGAAGGTGATGACGCAGGCGCTGCGGCAGGCGGGGGTGGCGGCGTCGGGTCACGGCTTCCGTTCGAGCTTCAAGGACTGGGCGCGGCAGCACGGGGTGGACGAGACGCTGTCGGAGTTCGCGCTGGCGCACGTGGAGGGGTCCGCGACGGTGGTCGCCTATGCCCGGGACGACCTGCTCGAGAGGCGGCGGCCCGTCATGCAGCAGTGGGCCGCGTCTGTTGTGCCTCGGGCAAGCGCGTGCGCCGGCGCACCCGCGCGGTCATGAAGTGGGCCATCGCGGCGACCTCGTCGACCGCGGCGGCGTTGAGGGCGTCCCGGCGCTTCCAGTCGCGTTCGGCGTTGCGCGCTTCGCGGCACCGCTCGCAGAGAAAGATGCCCGCTCTTGTGGAGTCCCGCTGTACGATGGACTTGGGAGCGGTTGAGAGGTCTGGAGTGGAGCATTTGGTTGTCGAAGTCGACGGCATGGCCTATCGGCTTTCCCTTGCCCACGTCCATCACGACTCGGACGGCACTCGTTTGGCCGTGATCCCCATCAGCGCGTCACCAGACGCCGCAGCGGTGCTTGAGACCATCTTGCGCCAATGTTTCGGAGACGCGGACGGAGAGGTCGACGTACGCCGGATCCCGGCGCCCGACTTGGACGACGGCAATGAGTGATGTGTATGGGAAGTGAGGGGGTCGTAGAGCTGCTGAAGGAGTTCGGGAAGACCCGGGGCACGTCCGACTGGAGCACGCTGGATGCAGACACTGCGCGACTGATTCGACGGGACCCGTTCGCATTCCTGGTTGCTGTGGCGTTTGATCGAGGCATGCCGTGGCAGAAGGCGTGGCGGATCCCGGTGGAGATCGAACAGGCAGGTTGTCTGCATCCGTCACTGCTCGCGTCGATGGACGAGTCGGAACTGGTCGCCCTGATTGACGGTCTGGCGGTCCGCCCGAGGTACGGCGCAAAACAGGGCGCCAGGACATTGTCGGATGCGTCACGGCTGGTCTCGGAACGGTTCGGGGGAGACGCGAGCGCCATCTGGAGCGACAGATCGCCTGCCGAGACGGAGAAGACTCTGCAGGAAATCCATGGCCTCGGCGCGGGGATCGCATCCATGGCGACTCGAATCCTTCGCGACGACTTTGGCTGCTTTAGGGGACAGGAGGCGCAGATTGACGTGAAGCCCGACGTGCATCTGTTGCGTGTTTTCCGGCGCGCCGGGCTGATTGATGGCGACTCGTCCAACGAGGCGATCCGGGTGGCTCGACGGTTGAGTCCTGCCTTTCCCGGGGAACTGGACTGGCCAGCATGGCGCATAGGCCAGCAATGGTGCCACGCGAAGGCACCAGACTGTCTTCGGTGTCCATTGACTCCGGTTTGCGACAAACGGATTTGAGCACGCGGATGCGTGAGCGTGTCGCGCTTGCGGCCGCAGCGCGAATCCTGGGGGGACCTGCATGCATGATGGGGTGAACCCCTTAGCGGCTACGGCGTTTCGCACTCGTCCACCACATCGTACCGGCACGGCAGGCCAACGAAGGACGGGTGACCGTTCGGGCCGGCGATGTACATCGGGGATTGGGGCTGACCAGTCGCGTGCCAGCTGTGTGCGGCGCTCGGATCCGCACTCCTCCAGCGTCTGGCTGGCGTCACGTGGCGGAACCGTTCGGGACCGGCTCAGAGCACGCGAGCATGCACGCCTGCGCGCGGCCCTGGCGATGAACGTAGCCAGAGCCCGTTCAAGCGAACGCGTTCCCTTCCATGCGCCCAAGCCAGATCACCGATGCCATCGCGGCATGCACCTGCTTCGCCAGGTGCGAGGGGAGCATCGGCAGCACCCGCACCGCGGAGAGCAGCCGCTCCCTGTCGATGACCTCGAATGCCGGGTTCCAAGCGTCTGCATTGACGATGTCGCGGTACAGGGCGAGTCTGGCCGGCGACCCGTGGCGACCTGCGAGCGCGGCCCCTTCCCGCGCTGGGTCGGGGTTGGCGGTGACGTCAGGCAGTTGCCAGCGTCGTCTCCTGTCCCGCCAGTCCCGCGCGATTCGCTTCAGGGGCTCCGCGTCGAGGACCGGCGGACCGTCCTCCGGGTACGCGATCGTTGCCGGCGACGGCTCGCCCGCGCGCTTGGCGCTGGCGTAGGGGACTTCGGCGATGCCACGCCCGGCGCGCTCGACGATCGCGCTGTGGATGCGGTGCTCGACGCGTGCCTGCCAGCCCAGGGCGAAGGCGAGGCGCGCCGCAGGCGGACAGTAGAGCGGAAACGCGGTTCCCGAGAAGGCTTCGGGGCGCACGGAGATCCAGCGCCTGACCCGGTGCTGGAGGTAGAACGCGTCCAGGAGATCCTCCGTGCCGGCGCCTTGCGCGAGCGGCGTCAGCAGCAACTGCATCGTTTCCGCCACCGCCGCTTCCCACGCCGGCGCGGTGAGCAGGTCCAGGTTCGGCGGCTCGATGAACGCCCGCAGGACCTGGCCTCTGGTCCCGAGCGGAGCCGTTGAGGGGAAGTTCGACGAGAGCGTCTCGCCGAGTAGTCCCGACACCACGGTTGCCGGGACGGACCGGGGGTTGCGTCGATGTGCCTCGCTGAGATTCAGGGCCCCGGAGGTCGTCCGCACGCGTTCGAACGGGTCGTCGGCGACCGGAGGCCGGTCCTCGATCAGGTGTCGCGCGTTCGCGGACGCGGCGACCTGTCGGGCGACCCGGACGTCGTCCGGCTGGCCGGTGTACGTGACGACGTCGAAGCCGTCGATCGTCCCGCTTCGGACGGCGAGGGCGAGGACGAGCCGGGAGTCGCGTCCACCGGTGAGTTCGAGCCTGGGTCGCCCGACGCCGCGGGGGACCCGGTCGGCAACCTGGCGCAAGCGGACAGTGGCCGAGGCTTCCAGCTCGTCGACTGCGTCGGCCAGATCGGATGTAGATGCCGGGCGCGAAGGCACCCAGGGCGGCGAGGAGGCGGCGACGATGCGCGCGCCCGATCCGGAAACCTGCACGTGCGCCAGAAAGGGCACGCAGCGGACGCCGGCGTAGCCGGTTCGGTCGCCCATCGGAAAGCCCTTGAACGCGAGCAGCGCGGCGAATGCCGAGTCCCGTTCCGGCCACTGTCCGACGATCCGTTCCTGCGCCAACGCGATCAGGTCGGGTCTGTTGGAGACGAAGGAGAAGGCATCCAGGGTTGCGACGTAGAGCGGGGCAAGGCCGAACTCGTCCTGCCTGACCGTGCCCCTGCCAGCGCGGTCGATGTCGATGTCGACAAAGGTGTCCCGCGCAGGGCCGGGGTCGCCCAGGCGGAGCTCCAGGCCACCGTCGGCCTGCGGAGGGGCCTCCGGCGGCCACAGCCAGGCCACGACCTGCCCGGTCGCGCTGGTCCAGTCGGCTCGTCGACCTTCGAGCACAGCCGAGTCCAGCGAAGCGGAGGCATGGGTGACGACGAGGAATCGATCGACCTGCGGGGAGGCGGTAGCGTCTTGCATCTTCTCGGCGACTCCTGCACGTGCGGCCACCCGGCGTGACCGGGCGGCCGCACTATATCGCGGCCCCTGGCGAACTCGGTGCGATGCCTCGGGCAGGGGCGGCGGGTGGATTGCTCGCGTTCGGGCGTGGGGCCGCGTGCGGCACTGGGCGACGCCTAGATCGTTCGGATGCCGGCCGAGAGTGGCTGCGGACGAGACGTCGGGCGGTGTTGCCTTTGGGAGTCAGTCGGTCGCGGCGCCGCCCGTGATGTGCGCGACTCCGTCCAGTTGGCGATGCATGGCATCGCGGGAGGTCCGCAGCCATGCGGCGGCGGCACGTGCATTGCGCAGGCGCCGCCTTGTTCGGGCGTGTTGGTCGCGTTCGGCCTTCAGCGCGTTCAAGGTCCGGTCGCGGCCTGCCTGGGCCTCGCGGCGGGTCTCCCGCTCGCGCGCGACGTCGGCGATCAACGCCTGCTCGCCGTCACACAGCCGATCGAGTTCCTCCCGCAGCCGTTCGTTGTCCGCACGCAGTTCGATGCCGTGCAGCAGCAGCGGGCCGACGGCGCGGGCACGCTGGCGCGCGGTGCCCGGGACGAAGTCGCCGCTGCCGGCCATGAGCCGGTCGAGAGCGTCGACCTCCTCGGGCGAGAGCGCAACGAGCAGCCGCGTCACTTCAGGTACGCGTCGGTGACGCTGGCGCGGAAGTGCCCCAGCTCCTGGCTCACGGTCTCCCGGGCGGCGTGGCGGGGCAGCAGGCGCTTCGTCTCCTCGGTGCGTTCCTGGGCGTACGAGTGGCGCAGCCCGTGCGCGCCGCGGCTCCAGCCCAGCGCGCGGACCGACGCGGCGGAGAAGCTCGCGCTCCAGGCGCGGCCGCCGCCGACGTCGTAGCGGGACCGGTACCGGATGCCGCGGTCCGTCACCGTCGCCGGCTCCTCCCGGCGGCGTTCCTCGAGGCGGCCGGCAAGGTCCTTCGGCAGGCGGATGGTGCGGACGAGGCCGCCCTTGCCGACGACCGTGTAGTCGACGCCGGGGCGTCCGGCGAACTTGCTCTCGCGCGCCGGGCGGGGATCGGCCGGCTGCTCGGCGGGGCGCGCCATCGTAAGCAGCTCGTGGGCGCGAAGTCCGGCGGCGTGGGCGACGAGGGTGGCGAGGGCGTTGCGGGGCGTCTGCGCCGCCGCGACCCGGCGCACCTGCGCCGGCGTGTAGGCGCGGCTCCGGTGGCGGCCGGGCCTCTCGGAGCGGACGACCTCCAGGCGCTGACCCTGCAGCAGGCGGCGGGAGACGTGCACGAGCATGGCCTGCAGCGCCTGGCGGTGCATGTCGAGGGCCTTCTGCCCAAGCTCGCCGGCGCGGCTCCTGAGGTACGCCTCGGCAGTCTCCTGGGTGAGGTCGCGAAGCTCCCGGCCGTCGGCGGCGATCCGGCGGGCCACCTGCACGAGGCAGTCGCGGTAGTTCTGGACCGTGCGCAGCGAAGCGGGCCGTTCCGGGTTGCGCCGCAGGGCGCCGAGGTTGACCAGGCACCAATCACTTCCCGCGCCTGTCTCTCGGGCGGCTTCGGGGAGCGGAACTTCGGCATGGGCGACCGGACCGGGGTCAGCGGGCGCCGTTGCGCCGCAGCCAGCGGAGGACCGTGGTGGGGTGGACGCGCACGCGGCGCTCGCGCAGCCAGCGCGCGAGGTCCGCCGCGCTGGCGCCGGCGTCGGCGAGTGCCAGCAGCTCGTGGGCGTGCCGGTCGAGCCGCGACGGGCGGTACGGGCGCTGGCGGCCCTCGCGCGCCTCCCGCTTCAGTCTCGCCACCTCGGCGGCGGCGTCGAAGTCGTCCACCGGCGTTCTCCTGAGCGTGCAAGCTGTCGAGCCCTGTGTAAGTAACCCTCGCATCGGCCGATGGCTTGCGCATCGGCCGCGCTGAGCGAGGCTCGCGGTTTCCCGCAGCCCCCATTCGCACCCGTTTGTCCTCATGGACAGCGCCGGCACTGGTCACGCGCTGTTCGGGACACCTCGGTGTCCGGTGCCGCCAGTTCACTCCCTGGCGGCCATGTCGCTTCGTGCGACTCTCCTGGCTTGGGCAGCCGGGTGGGCTGTTGACGCTGCGTCGCGCAGCACTCCCGATTTGGCCGGTGGGGTTCCGGTCCGGGTTGCAGATCCCGGCGTCTGACCAGAGCCTCCGAAGGGAGGGTGGGTTTTGGCATCGGGGCGGATTGTGCGAGGTCGGGAACGGGCGCCGCAAGCACTTTGTTCTTACCGCTGCGGCAAGTTGTGACGCTGCGCCAGGTGCGCCGCACGATGGCCCTGCGCGGGTTCGGCTGCGCGAAGTCGCGGCATCTTCAGCCGCACGTGTCAATGTCAACTTAAAACTGCACACCTTCGGAGGATCGCAAGGAGGCTGGAGGGCGACC
>VXSY01000245.1 GCA_009837725.1 Gammaproteobacteria bacterium
ACGCACGCAGCGGCGCCGGCCAAAGCCCCCGCCACCCGCGTCCCAGACAACGCCAGCAAAGCGCCAGCCCCGAACAACGCCAGCAAAGCAGCCTCTGCTGCTCGCGCTAGCGCAGTGCGGCGAACAGCTCGTCCAGCCGCGTCGCAGCGCGGTGGGACGTCGCTTGCACCATGTCGGCCAGATCCTCGAAGCTCGCGGCGCCGCAGATTTCCGCTAGGGCCTGTTGGTGCTCGGGGGTCGCATTGCCGGGGCCCGATTGGTCTGGGCTTACCATGCTGGCGAAGCCTTGGAGGTTCTGCCACAGAACGGTGGCTTCGGTTAGGTCGCGGGAGGTGTCTTGGTCGATCACGCCGTGTCGGTGGGCCGCCTCGAAGGTCGGCATTAGTCCGGTCACAACGACCTCCGGCGTGGAGGACGCGTTTGCCAACTGGATCGCTTCCGCGGCCAGCGCCATGTCGCCGAGGCCGCCGGGAAGCTCGTCCACGTCCCAACTGTCGCCCGCTTGCAGTATTCGGTGCGTTGCCAGTTGCTGCATCACCAGTCCAGCGTCCCGGGGTTGCCCCAGTGCCCTGCGGCGGGCGGCGTCGAAGCGCTCCGCAAGGTCACCGTCCGCAACGACGACTCTGGCATGCACCAGCGTACGCAAGTCCTGCCACGTCGGCGTTCCGGCGCAGAGTTGCTCGAAGTCCGCCATGGCATGGGCGGCGGTCGACTCGTCGGCAGCCGTGGCCTCGAGCTGATAGGGCTCGGCCGCCTCAAACAACATGCCGCTCGGCGACAGCTCCCGAGCCAAGCGCATGAAGCGCTGCAGCAAGCGCTCATGCCACTGCTGCGCGGTAAGGGTCACGTCCGCAGGTACCGAGTCACACTCAAACAGGAACAGGAGGCGTAGCGGCGCACCCACGGCCAGTTCCCGCCGCCCGGCCGCATCGAGAGCCACCAACGCCACTGCCCCACTCGGCAACTCGCCGTATTCACGGGCCGTGTCGCGTCGCGCCGCGTCGAGCAGGGCTCGGGTGGCGGCGTCGAGAATATGGGCGAGGGGCTCTGCCGCCTCCCGCGGCGTTATCGCCGAGCGCAACATGTGGGCAGCAAGCTGGAATGCCCGCTGCTGCGCCCAACCGCGCACTTCCTCCACCTCTTCGTCGGTGGACGGGGCGCGTTCCGCCATAGCCGCCAGTTGCTCGTCCATGGCCGAACGGTCGAACTCGCGCTGGTAGTAGAGCCGCACCAGGCCCGCGCGAGCGATGCGCGCCGTTTCCGGATCGAGGCCATCGTCCTCCACCACCAAATCCGTGAACTCCTGGCTCGCAAGGCTCTCTTCCACATAGGGGTAGCGCTCCATCCAGCGCTGCAGGCGGGGCGACCGACCGACCAAGTTGCCGAGCCCGGCGGTTACGGTTTCCTTCGCCCTGCTACCACCTCGGCTCAGCACCAGCCAGAACGCCGGCACGAACAGCAGCGCTGCCGCCGCCGCCACGGCCACGCCAAACGCCAGCGACACCACGATCGGTCGCATCGGCGCGATGCTGGCGCTGGTGTTGAGGATGAGCGGTGTCAGCCCCGCCAAGGTCGTGGCGGTGGTGATCAAGATAGGGCGGCAACGCACCACCGCTCCGTTCTCGAGCGCATCGATCATCGAATCGCCCCCGGCCCGGAAGCGATTGACGCTGTGCAGGAGCACCAGCGTTGCATTCACTGCCACGCCGACCGCCGCGACCATCCCCATGAGCGAAGGCATCGACAGGCTGACGACGGAGCCCGGCACCAGGCCCAGCAGGAGATGGCCCACCACGGCGCCAACAAAGCAGAACGGCAGCACCGACAGGATGATCAGCGGCTGCCCGTAGGAGCGCAGCGGAATGGCGAGCAGCGTAAACATGGCAAACAGGGCCAGCAGAAACAGCGGCCCGGCGCTCGCTAGCGACTCCCTCGCCTCCTGCGAACTCTCGAAGGAATAGCTGATGCCCGGATACGTCTCCAAGGCATCGTCGATAGGTGCCTGCAAGGCGTTGCGAACCCGGTCGGCGCTGGTTTGCTCGAGGTTCAACTGCGCCTGCACCGTGACGGTGCGCTCGCCCGACGCCCGCGTGATGATCGACGGCCCCTGCCCCCACTCCACCGTTGCCACCGTCCGAAACGGCACTTCGGCACCGTCTGCAGTGCGGATGCGGAGCGACAGCAGCGACGCCAGTGAGCGCCGCGCCGGCTCCGGGTATCGCACCATGATGCGAACGTCGTCCTCGCCCCGCTGCACGCGCTGCGCCTCTTCGCCGTAGAACGCCTGCCGCACCTGGCGGCCCAGGTCCGTCAGCGTGAGGCCCAAGGCATGCCCTGCGGGCGTCAGCGCGATGAGCAGTTCGCGCTTGCCGGCCAGATAGGTGTCACCCACGTCCACCACGCCCGGATACTGCTCGATCTCGGCCACGAGGTCCGCCGCCATGGCGCGCAGGTGCGCGACGTTGCCGCCAGACAGACGCAGCTCGATGTCGTGGCCTTGGCTGGCGCTGACGTCGGCGTCGAATGCCAGCGACTCCACCCCGTCGATGGTGCCGACGGCCTCGCGCCATGCGGCGACGATGTCGAGCGCCGTTGCCGGCCGCTCCTCGGCCGGCGTCAACTGCATCATCACCGCGCCCAGGTGGCTCGATGCCTGACTCGACGCGTTGGCGGCGGCCGGGCCGCCGCCGTTGCTGCCGTAGATTTCGGCGATGTGAACCACCAGCGGCTCACCGTGTTCTGCCGCAAGCCGCGACGCCACCTCCGCCGCCGTAGTCCGCAACCGGGTCATGGCCTCTGCCGTGACTGCTTCGTCCACGCCGAACGGCATCGTCAGCGCCGCCGTGATGCGGTCTCCGTACACCGGCGTCAGCAGCGAGAAGGGGAGCCTGCCGCTCGCCACCACGGCGAGGGCAATCAACACCGTCGCCATGCCCGCCGTGATGGCGAGCGCCGGCCTTTCCAGCGTTGCCCGCACGATGCGGCGGAAGCGCTGCTCGGAGAACTCGTCGAACGCCTGCTCGAATCGGACCTGAATGCGCGTGAAGGCGGCCCCCAAGCGCTGCAGACCGCCCCAGAGCTGCGCCGCCCACACGAGTCCGATCGCAACGACGCCGAGCGCAATGCCAAACCGCAGGCTGGGCGCGAGCGCGACTGCGCCGAGCACGAGGATGGCGAGGAGCACCATGCCAAACTCGCCGAAGGGCAGCGATTCGGAGCGGTGCCCTAAGTGCGCCGGCAACACGAACAGGCATTCCACCAGCGACAGCGCGAGGCAACAGACAACGACGGCGCCGACATTCGCGAGCACCGTGCCGGCCGTACCGGTCATGTACAGCATGGGCAGGAACGCAGCCACGGTGGTCAAGACGCCAAAGGTCACCGGCACCAGCACCCGCTCGGTGCCGTCGATCGCCCCGGCAAGCTGCCCGGTGCCGCTGCGCTGCGACACATACGCCGCTTCGCCCACCACCACCGCGTCGTCCACCAACATGCCGAGCACGAGGATGAAGCCGATGATCGAGTTGAGGTTGATCGTGATGCCGAACACCAGCAGGAGGAAGGTTGCGCCGAGAAGCGCGATGGGAATGCCGACTGCCACCCAAAGGGCAACGCTTGGGCGGAGAAACAGCGCAAGGATGACCAGAACCAGCAGCAGCCCCTGCACGCCGGAGCCCATCAGGGCACCGAGGCGATCCCGCAGCATGGACGATTGGTCGTTCCACACCGTGAGCCGCACGGGTTCACCTTTCTCGTGCTGGCCGGTCTCGAACGCCTCGACGTAGTCCTTGACGGCATTGGCGATCTGGCGAATGTCCTGGTCGCCGACCCGCGAGACCTGCACCAGCGCCCCGGGGCGCCGTCGAAGACGAAGCGCTGGCTGGTGTCCTCGAAGCCATCGATGACGTGCGCGACATCCTCGAGCAGCACCCTGCTGCCGTCCGGACGCGCCTTGACCACGAGCTTGTTCAGTTCGTCGGCATTGTAGGCCTGCCCCTTGGTGCGAAGCAGCACCTGCCCCTGCTCTGCCTTGATGGTGCCCCCCGGCAGGTCCACCGAGTTTCTGCTCACCGCCGCCGCCACTTGGTCGAAGGTCAGGCCGTTGCGCAGCAACGACTCCTCCGACACCTCGATGGCGAGCTCAAAGGGACGAACATTGGCGACGGTCGCTTGGGTGATGCCCGGCAGGGAGAGAATGTCCGCGCGCACCTGCCGCGCCAGTTCCTTGAGCCGGCGCTCGTCGGAGGGTCCCGTGACGGCGACCTCGATCACCACCGAAGGCACTTCGAGCAGGCGCACGAGCGGCGCCTCCGCCTCGGCGGGGAACGTCTCGATGGCGCCGATCCGGTTGCGGATGTCGTTCAGCGCCTGGGTGCGGTCCGCATCCTGAAGCAGCTCCACGCGCACCGAGCAGATGCCCTCGTCGGCCGTGGCGAGGACTTCCCGAATCCCCACCACGCCGTCCACATGGTCTTCAATGCGCGTGCAGACGCCGCGCTCCACCTCCTCCGGAGCCGCGCCGAGATACGGCACGGTGATGGAGACGACGGGCAGGTCGAAATCGGGGTAGGTGCGCACCGGGATCTGCGAGAAGGCCGCCACCCCGGCAACCACCGCGAAGCCCACGAGTAGGTTGGTCGCCACCGAGTTGGTGACAAACCACGTGATGATGCGCCTCATGCGCCGAGTGCGGCGCTGACGGCATGCACGGCGCGCACGCGGCGGCCTTCGAGAACGCGTGCAACGGTATCGGTGCAGACCACATCGCCCGACGCCAGACCGCCGACGTATGCGTCCTCGCCGACGATGCGAACCACGTCCACTTCCTGACGAACCAGGCGCTGCTCGGCGTCCACGAGATACACCGCGTCACCGGCCTGCAAGGCCGAGCGGGGCAGCATGGCGATGTCGTCCATCTCGTGGCCGGCAATCTCGGCTTCGACGAACAGGCCAATGATGAGCGGCGGCGTACCCCTCGGCTGAGCATACGGTGCCTGCACCTGGGCCACCAGGTTGTGTACGGGTTCAGGACATCTCGGACATCAGGCAGCCTGCTGCAGGGTAGCGAA
>VXSY01000178.1 GCA_009837725.1 Gammaproteobacteria bacterium
AAGCGGCGGTCACCGGCAAGCGAGACTTCCTGCGCGGCCTGAAGGAAAACGTGGTGGTCGGCCGCCTGATCCCCGCAGGCACCGGCCTCACCTACCACCGCGACCGCCGCCAGCGGAGGCTAGAGGAAACCCAAGCCCGATCGGCAAGGGGACATGGGCGCCACGGCAGACGAAGTCGAACAGGCTCTGTCGGAGATGCTGAGCGGGACTGGTTCGTAAGGAGCAAATGGCAACGGCTGGCTACCGGACGGCGTCGCTCAACCCATCCCAAGAATGGGAGGGCGACATTGTCGGAGTCCAAAGTGACGAGTTCGTCGCCCGCTTAGTCGGCTTCACTGCCGGCCACGCGACCGAAAGCCCAAGGCGGTCGTACCGCTGTCTAGTTCGGTCGTGCCCAATCCTCAATCGAGAGCCCGGATACTCGCTCGAATTCTCGGGTGTTAGCGGTGACTACCGTGAGATTGCGGGCTCGGCCTTGGCCTGCGATCATCAGGTCGTAGGGGCCGATGCGGCGGCCAAGCCGTTCGAGTTCGGCTCGAATTGTGCCGGACTCGCGAGCGTCTTCTCTCCCGAAAGGGATGGTCTCGAACAGCAAGCTGTCGAGCAGCTCGATGTTGCGCACGGCTCGCTGGCTCTTGTTCGCGCCGTAATACAGTTCGTAGAGCACGACCGCGGACAATCCGATGTCACTGGGCGCGTGGCTTTGGACTCGTGCCACCAAAGCCGACGAGATTCCATTGAGCATGGCTATGCATGCGTTGGTGTCGAGCAATGGCGTGTCATTCGAAGGCACAATTGGGTTCGTGGCGGCCGTCAAGTGGTGGCTGGTTGCGGCCGTCGGCGAAGAAGTCGTCGGAAAACTCACCGATGACTTCGTCGAGCCAGGACCAATCGGCGGCGATCGGCTCGAGGACGACGGAACTGCCGTGCCGGCGGATTCGAACCGTGTCGCCAGGCATCCGGAAATCCTTCGGCAACCGCACGGCTTGGGACCGGCCAGACCAGAAAACCCTAGCTGTCCTTGTCATGCTGTTTGTTCCCAGGCTGCAGTATGCGAATGCTACATAGCAGTGGCCGAGGGAGTCAATGTAGACCGCCACACATGGCATGTTGGCCGGAACATACGGGTGCGCAGAAACCGGTTGCAGGCGTATGCTCCGCTGCAGGAATCAACGACTAGGGCTCGCCGATGAACCGTCGCAAGTTGGTACGAACCGCAGTGGCCGCGGGTGTGCTGACGGGCGCGGCGCCGTTCGCCATCGCGGAACTGCCGAGGACGCCGCGCGACTACACGGGCCCGTTCTATCCCCGCGGTCCACGCAACCGCACCAATGACCTGATAACGGGCAAGCCTCGCACTGAGGTCCTGAACCTCGCCGGCCGCGTGTTGACGCCGGCCGGCTCGCCGCACGCCGGCGTCGTCGTGGACATCTGGCAGGCTGACCCCAACGGCCGCTACAAGCACCCACGCGACCGCGGCCAAGACGAGTTGCTCGAAGAGTTCCTCTACTGGGGCGAGTCAACCACCGACGCGGGCGGCGCGTTCACCTTCCGCACCTATGTCCCCGGCAGCTACCCAGCGCGCCCCGCCCAACACATCCACTACAAGGTGTGGAAAGAAGACCGCGAGCCACTCCTGACGAGCCAAATCTACTTCGCCCAACTTGGCGGTGCCGGCCGCTACGCAAGGTCAGATGGAGCCGAACTGCAAACGGCCGACCTCCTGCGCGAGACTGACACCCTGCTGCGGGCAACCATCAATATCGTCATCTGATCCCCGGCGACTTCAAGGCCCACCGGAGCTCCACAAACCGCCTCAGCGACGCGCGAGCTGGCGCTTCAACCTCTCGATCTCGGCCTCGGCAGCCTTTCGGGCGCGGCGTTCCTCGGCATGTCCAACGACATGCTCCCGATGGCTGAGCAGGAACTCGCCAGCGGCCGGGTCGAACAGGCGCAGGCGGCCTTCGTCGAGGCAGAGGTGCAGGGCAAGGACGCTGGACTCCCCGTAGAGCAGTCCTTCGGTGGTGGTCGCCAGAGGGATAAGCTCGTAGTTGCCGCCGGCGGCCAGGCGGCGACCCTTCAGGATCGGGTCAAGGTAGTCGCCGGTGGGATCGAACTGCCAATACTCCGTCACGCCGAGGCGTTGGTAGAGACGGCGCTTGCTGCCCTCGTCCGTCGCCCGGGTGGTCTCCGAGGTCACCTCCAGCACAAAGTCCGCGAGCTTGGCCTCCTCCCACGTCTTCCAGACAGGCCTGAGCGGCAGACGCGATGGCCCGAAAGCGACGAAGACATCCGGCGATATCCATCGCTTCGGGTTCCCCTCCACGTAGTACATCATCATGTTGCCGCCGACGTACACGTCGTCGCGATGCGCGTAGTGGTCCTTCAGCGGCTGGCGAGCGTCTACCATGGCTTCACCGTGGAGGTCGGACTCGGCCATCGGCTTACCGTCCGACTCCGGATACACGCGCGCCCTCGCGGAAGCGTCGGCGGTTCGCTGCGCGAACGGCGGGGCGGCCGTTCGCCGGGCGGGCCCGTGGAGCTTGCCGGCGGTCTGGGGCTCGGGAACAGTGGGCATGGCGTTCTCCTTGCTCGCACCGCCGACTGGACGCGGCAACGGTAGCACAGCCGCTCCGTGGCGGACGTGGCACCCTGCAATGTCTGGACGCTCGTGGCACGAGCGGCTCGGCTGGCGTTCGATGCACCCCAACGTGCCACGAGGCGCAAGAAAAAAATGTAGTACATCGCCCCCACACCTTGTGCGATATCAACGCCTTGTGCGGTCAGGCGGCTCACCTCCCTTGGCGCGAGTAAAGCTGTGGACGTTGTTGCATTGAAGGCAACCCCAGTCGTGGACTCGTGCTAGGTGTGCTGTCGGCTATGGTGCGCGCCGTGGCGACTTCGTGGTCACCATCAAGAAGGATGGCTACGAGACCGTCAATGCAACGGTTACATCGAGCATCGATGGCGCGGGCGCGGCTGGCATGGCGGGGAATGTGGTGCTCGGTGGCGTCATCGGGGCAGGCGTCGACGCGGGCACCGGTGCCATGCATTCGCACAAGCCCAACCCACTCGTCGTCAAGCGAACTGCTACGGAGTAACGCACCAGCTCACTGATACGGGGCGTTGCTTCGCAGCGCGGCGCTGATCGGCACCTTGGTGTGGACGACGAGGCGCTCAACTCTCGTCGGCGAGGAGCGCCTCCAGCGTCGCGTCCGTTAGCCCGTTGTTTGCGGCCTCTGCCGACATCGTGTCCATGGTGCTAGCCAGTTGGGCCATTGCGGCGTCGCGCAGCCGTTCGTATTGCGCCACCGACAACATGACGGTCACCGCGCGACCGTTCTTGGAAATTGCGACGGGCCGACGTTGCGCCCGGTCTAGTAACTGTCCAAATCGATTCCTGGCTTCGCGGGCGGTGGTGACTTGCATGGATGCGGGGCCGAGAGCAGCTAACGTAGCTACTCTAGCCCCTTTTGATCAGGCCGTCTCGCGCCGTCAGACGCCTAGTTGCGCTCCATGGTGGTGAAGGTGCGAGTTGCACTTCCGTAGGGGCGACCCCTCGTGGTCGCCCGTCTCGATGACGCGAGCCTTCAGGTTCAGTTCTTGTTGGACAAGACCTCGTTGTCGTCGGTGCCGTGAAGCGATACTGTGCCGTGCAGCCGACCCTTGGAGCAGCTTCATGGCCACGATGGACACGGGTGCTGCACGGGTGTGCGCGGTCGGTGGCGCCGGGCGAGATGCCGTTTCGCCTAGGGTTGCCCCCATCGGTATGAACTGCCAAGGGCTCGCCGTGTGCCGAAGGGTTGCATCCCTCCCCATGGCTCTTGTTCTGACGTTGCTGTTCGCAGCAATGGCGGGGGCCGAGGAAGAACGGACCTGGGTCGAGGCGGACGGGACCGTCCATGTGCCGGCCTTCGACCTGCCCGAGTCGGCGTACCTGAGCCGCGAGTCGCGCGCGGCGATGAAGCACTTCCGCGAGGTGTACGGCCCCGAGTTCGGCACGTTCTCGCGCGGATGCCCCAATCTCGGCGGCGATGCCGAGGCCGCCCGCGCGGCGCGCGACTGCGTCGCCAAGGGCTACTACGGCACGTCCATCTACAAGGACACCCTCGCCAAGCATCCCGTCGAGATCAGCGCCGAGACGATCGCCGGGGTCTATACGGAGGTGTTCGTGCCGGCGAAGGGCATCGCCGAGGAGAACGTCAACCGGCTGCTGATCAGCGTTCACGGCGGAGGGTTCACCGTCGGCGCGCGCTACTTCAGCCACACCGAGTCGATGCAGGTCGCCGACCGGGGGCGTTACCGGGTCATCAGCCCGGACTACAGGATGGCCCCGGAACACACCCATCCCGCCGCCGTTCTGGATGTGGTCGCCGTTTACCTTGCCGCCCTCGAAGACTACGAAGCCGCCAATATCGGTATCTACGGCTGTTCCGCCGGCGCCATGCTGACGGCGCAGACCGTCGCCTGGCTCATCGAGCACGACCAGCCCTTGCCCGCCGCGATTGGCCTCTTCTGCGCCGGCATGCCCATGACCGACGGTGCGCCCGGCGTTTTCAAGATGGGCCGCAGCGAGAGCGCGTACCTGGTGTCGGCCTTGAGCGGCAATCCCCGACCGCTCGAGCCCGCCGAACCGCCCCGCGCGAGGGGATACTTCGAAGGAGTGAAGGCAGGAGATCCCGTCGTCGCGCCCGGCGACCACGACGACATCCTGGCCCGATACCCGCCGACGCTGCTCATCAGCGGCACGCGCGACTTCGCCTTGGGCGCGGTGCTGGCCAGCCACGCCCGGCTGGTTCGCCTCGGCGTCGATGCCGACCTGCATGTCTGGGAGGGCTTGGGTCACGCAACTTTCGCCTTCAACCCCCGGCTGCCGGAGTCGGACGAAGTCCACGACGTCATCGCGCGCTTTTTCGACCGCCACCTGGCTCGATAGCAGGCCCCGAGACGCCGTCCAGAATCTGCCCACGTTTGCCCACGAGTTTTTGTGTTAGTCCAAAGCACTAATGTCCCCTTTGTCCAATTCTAAAGTGTCCCCCTTTT
>VXSY01000267.1 GCA_009837725.1 Gammaproteobacteria bacterium
AAGTGCGCAATTCCTGGTGGACAAAAGCGGGAGATTTAAAGTTGTCAGCAACAGCACGCTGGGGCCAGCGCCACGGACGTGGCCTTGCCCCAGCGTGCGGCTGCGGAGCGGGACCGTGCGTCGTCCGGGGCGGCGTCTCGTCGCTGCGGATGAAGTGCGGACCGGAGAAGCGACACTGCCTCTGCTGTACGCGGCATGTCGCCCGGGCGGCGCGTGCGGGGGCTGGCAAGAGCGAGCGCAGCGAGTTGCCAGCCCCCCGCCTGACGCGCCGCCCAAGTTGCAGGCGCTGCCGGGAGCGGCGCCGGAAGCGACGCCTGCACGACGCGGCGCGACGATCGAGGCCCCGCTGGCACGCGTGCGCCGGGGTTCCGTCACGCTTGACGGCGACCTTGCTGCGGCAGCGCCTGTGCCGGCACGTCGGCAGGTCGTCGTCCGGGACGGCGGACCGGACGAAGCCCTCGGGAGAGCCTTCCGCTCCACAGGGCGATGAGGTGGCTGGGGTCCATGCCTTTCTCGGTTCGGGGTTGCGACGCGGTGTACGTCAGTGCCTGAACGGCGGCACGCGCGCGCAGGGCGGTCACCTCGCGCCAGCGAGGCGGGAGCGCAGCGGAGAACCGGCAGGTTGACTGCCCGAGAACGCGTGGCAGGCTGAACGGCAGCGCGGCACCATCCGGCCCTGCGGTGTGAAGGAACGCCGGATGCGCTCAGGATCTTCGTTGCGGCTCTGGCGTCAACCGCTGGCGGACCCCACATGAGTCTCGATCAGCGAGTCTGATCCGGACGTTTGGCAAAAGAACACACGGATGTCGGAGTACCGATGGCAGATGCAACCACGATTGCCCTCTTGGCCGAAGTCCGAAGGGAGGCACAGGAACTGCACCGGCAGAACTTGCGGTCTGACATCAGCAATACCGACCATCAGGTCAACCAGAGGGAGTTGGCCGCGGCGCGTCGAATACTAAGTCGGGTCCACGTACCCGACGGAGAAGGCGTGGCGCAATCCCTCGTTGACGAACTGCGCGCGGGCAACCTGGATGACACCGGCGCGGGTGGAGTCGCACTTGCGATTGCCGAAATGTTGCGCGCCGATAGCACGACTACAGGGGTCGATGAGACCTGTCCGATCTGCGGCCTGGAAGGCGTGGATGTGGAATCACAGGACCACGGCGAGCGACGGTCAGTGCGCTGCCCAACGTGCGGAAACTTCACGATCACCCAATCCGTCGTCAACCGCCTCGATCAACCAATGCGCCACCACTTGTCCGCCTGGACGCGCGCCAAGAAGGAGACGGGCCGAGCTGTTCCTGCAATCTCGTCGGATACCTTCGATGCCATCGTCAGCAGCTTCCCGAGCTACAGCGTTACCGACAAGCAGCGTTTACTGATCGAGATTCTGGCCGACCAGACCTCACATCCTGGTGCATTGGTCCACCTTGACTACCGATCGTTGTCGCCGCGCGTCTGGGCCTCTGGTTCCGACGAGACATACTACCTAGCCAACGCCTTGCACGGTCGCGGGCTCATGGAGTTCGCGCAAAGGTCAGGCGACCGGACGATGGACTACTGTCAGATCACGCCGGCCGGCTGGGACTATCTGGACCGGATCGAGAGCAGCGCCTTCGCTGCCGCTAGCTCTCAGGTATTCGTTGCCATGTGGTTCGATGCCAGCATGGAGTCCGCATGGGTCCGCGGCATAAGACCAGCAGTGGAGAGCGCGGGATACACGCCCTATCGAGTCGACAACGATCTCTCGAACTTGGGCCGTATCGACGCCAAAATCGAAGCAGAAATCAAGCGCTCACGGTTTTTGATCGCCGACGTAACCGGCGCGCGGCAGGGTGTCTACTACGAGGCGGGCTACGCGGTGGGCCTTGGCTTGCCAGTCATCTGGAGTGTGCGGTCTGATCGCATGGCCGACATGCACTTCGACACGAAGCAATACAAGCATGTCATCTGGGCGACACCGGAGGATCTGGCAAACCAGTTGCATGATTTGGTGATTGCTGCCATTGGCGAGCCCCCTTAGGCCGATCTGCAAGAGATGTCCGGCGCGAAAGCGAACCGCGACGCTCCTGGCGTACATCGCTTCGATGACTCCCTCAAGCGCGGGAGGCAAATGGTCGCCGAGGCGCGGCGGGCGTTTAACTCGCCGAGCAACCAACGGTACTTTGCGGGCCTACAAGCTCAACCAAACAGGCGATCCTAGGCGGCAGATGTTCGTGCAGCTCTCGGACTGGGTTGCGGCGACCGTGGACGTTCTGCCGCCGAGAGAACGGCGGTCGTCGGCATCGCGACCTCGGCCAGTCGGATTCCATGACGGCGACGATTGCGATCTGGCCGGACACCGGGCGGTCTGAGGTGCATGGCGCGGTCGGCGACCGCCATAGCCCGTTGCAGCGCAGTCGCGCTGACAGCCTAGGCGGCCACTAGGACAGTTGGCGGGTCGAGGACGTCGATGCGCACGTATCCGGGCCGCGTGACGGCGCAGGCGGTGTTTCTGTGGCCCCTCCCCGCCGACCTGGAGGGCACGAGGCTGGTCGGCGCCGGCGTGGATCGCCTCCGCCGCGGGCGAGGCGTTGGGTTTGTTCGTGGGAAGCGGGCGCAAACTGGCCGGTTGAGTGGCGAAGGCCGTAAGCCCAGAACGTGCGGGGATTCAGCGGGCCGTGAAGGCAGCGAGCATCTGCCCGGAAGGGGAGCCATCTTGGCCGACGCGGTTCGGGCGAGCGACCTTCGGCATGACGTGAACGGGGAACCCGCCATCGACAAGCACCGAAGCGGGACCGCATGGGGCGCGAACGACGCGCATGTGCGAGTGGCGCTGCTGGCGGCGGTTTAATGCGAGCCAGCTGGCGAGGAGACACGCCAATCGTGGCGCCGAACAAGGCGCAAGTAGGATGCTGCTGGTCTTAGGAGCTGGCGCAGCCCAGATGGAAATAGTGGAGATATTGTGGAACGTAGTCTAGTAACCAATTGAAGTAACGTGTGTTTTCCTTGGGAGTACTCGTTGACGATAGAGGCGATGGCTCTCGGTGGCCGGACGGTGTTAAGGTGGCCGCTAGTTGGTTCTCGTCTTCAAGAAATGGGAGAAAACGGGGCTCGGCGCAGGGTGCCGTCCCATTGCAAGCAAAATCATCGTCCAGCGGCGATCGCCGCGCATCAACGAAATCCGAATCGTGACTTCACATGAATCTAAAGCACCAGGAACGACAACATGCAATCCTCCCCGAATCCGGGGCCCGAGGTTTCTCGAGGCCTCGTAGCCTGTAGCAAGCACGCGGCCGAGCGGTACATCGAGCGAATCGAAGACGTCAGTGTCGATGTCGCACGCTCGCGGATCCGGCAGTGCTTCGAGTCTACCCGCGTCACCAAGCTTGCCGAGTTCGCCGGTACGTCGCCGTACCGACTGACCTCCGGAAACGTCACGTACTGCGTTTGCGGTGGCGTCGTCGCAACGGTGTATCCGCGCCGGAGAGCGGCCGAGAGCGCAACGGGGCGGCGCGGTCGCACACCGCTCCATGGGCGGCATCGGCGCGAGCGCGATCGTGCGCCCCACCGGAGACGCCATATCCGACCATGGCGAAGAAGGAGGGGTGGGCCTGACCGAAGGAGTCGCGCCCGAGACGTAACCACTCTGCAGGAAGGGTCGATTCCTGATGCAAAACGGCACGCTCACCGCGCCATCACGCACTGACCGGAAGGAGGACACATGGCAGCCATAGTTCGCACGGGGATCTTCTACGACGGGAGCTTTTTCGCGCGCGTCAGCGACCACTATCGGTACCAGCACGACCGTGCGGCAAGGATATCGATCGGGGGCTTTCACGAGTTGGTCCGCCACGAGGTGGCCAGCAACGAGAAGGTCGACCCAACGGCATGCCGCCTCGTCGAAGCGCACTACTTCCGGGGTCGGTTTCCCGCCGAGGAGGCGGAGCGGCACGATGCACTTCTGCGCGAACGGCGTTTCGAAGACGTCCTGATTAGGGCCGGCATCACCCCGCATTTCCTGCTGATGCCGACGGCGCGAGCGGGAAACGATGGAGCAGCCACGCCTCCTGTTCGGGAGAAGGGCACAGACGTGTGGCTTGCGCTGGAGGCGTATGAGATTGCCTTGCGGAGGGGACTGGACGTCGTCGTGCTGGTGACTGGGGACAGCGACTTCCTGCAACTGGTGCGCAAACTGACCGCCATCGGCACGCGGACTCTGCTGACGGCGTGGGACCTGGAGCGCTCCCGCACGCGTACGGCACAGGTCCTCATCGATGCGGTGACGTACCCGGTCATGATGAGCGATCTGATCGATGCCCGGGATCGGAGGAACGACCCCATGATCGACAACCTGTTCATGTCGCCGAGTTCGGGCGATCAGCCTTCGGAGGCCGAGGCCCCACGCGTTGTGGAACCGGTCGGGGTCCGAGAGGCGCGCGTCGCGGCACGGGCGCCAGAGGCCGTATCGGCTGAACCGCTCAAGCCAAGCGAAGTGGCCAGCGGTGTCATCAACAACGTGATCTACGACAAGGGATTCGGGTTTATCCGGCCCGATTGGGGTGGCGAGAACCTGTTCTTCCATGCAAATGACGTGGAAGGGTGCGAGTTCGCGGAACTCCATATCCAAGATCCCGTTCGCTTTGTTGTTGCGTCGAACCCCAGGGACGGGCGACCTCAGGCGGTGCGGGTGTCGCCGAGGTGGCCGAGTGGCAATGTCTGAGCGGTGTGGCTGCGCCCGCAAGGACGGAAGTTTCCGCTAGGTTGTCATCACAGCAAGTAGGAGAGATGGATGATGGATCGTGGCGGACGATTGCGGCACCGAGTTCGGTCCCGTTGGGCACCGTACGGGCGCTCGAACAGCGCGCCGAACCAAGGCGCGCGGTGGGCGGGTGTGGCTGGGGGGTCGATGGTGGCACGGGCGGCAGCTGCTCGGTTCGCCCGCAACCTCGATTGGGGGAAGGTCAATCACGCCCCCTTCTTGAA
>VXSY01000079.1 GCA_009837725.1 Gammaproteobacteria bacterium
GCATGTAGGCGGTGTCGATCTCGTTGTCGAAGTGGCCGATGTTGCAGACCACGGCGCCAGCCTTGATGGTTTGCAGCATGGCGGCGTCGCAGACGTTGCTGTTGCCGGTGCAGGTGACGAGGAGGTCGGTGTCACCCATGATGCGGCGGTCGATGTTCTCCGCGGCGCCCGTGTTGTTGCCGTCCAGATACGGCGAGACCACCTCGTAGCCGTCCATGCACGCCTGCATGGCGCAGATCGGGTCGATCTCGACGATGCGGACGATCATGCCCTCCTGGCGCAGGCTCGCGGCAGAGCCCTTGCCGACATCGCCGTAGCCGATGACGAGGGCGCGGCGACCGGCGAGCAGCATGTCGGTGGCGCGCTTGATGCCGTCGTTGAGGCTGTGGCGCGTACCGTAGCGATTGTCGTTCTTCGACTTGGTGATGGAGGCGTTGACGTCGATGGCCGGCGTCTTGAGGGTGTTGGCGGCGATCATGTCGCGCAGGCGGTGTACGCCGGTGGTCGTCTCTTCGCTGATGCCGTGGATGGCGCCCAGCATCTCGGGGTAGCGTTCGTGGATCATCTCCGTGAGATCGCCACCGTCATCGAGCAAGAGGTTAGCGCTCCACGGTTTGCCACCAGCGAGGATCGTCTGCTCGATGCACCACTCGTATTCCGCTTCCGTCTCGCCCTTCCACGCAAACACCGGCACCCCGGAAGCGGCCATGGCGGCGGCGGCATGGTCTTGGGTAGAGAAGATGTTGCACGAGGACCAACGCACTTCGGCACCCAAGGCACGCAACGTGTCGATCAGCACCGCGGTCTGCACCGTCATGTGGATGCAGCCGATGATGCGGGCGCCAGCGAGTGGTTGCGCCTCCGCATACTTGCGCCGGAGTGCCATGAGCGCAGGCATTTCTGCTTCCGCAAGGGCGATTTCGCGGCGGCCAAAATCGGCCAGGGAAATGTCGGCGACCTTGTAGTCGGGCATGGGGCTCTCAAGTCCGTGCTAAACGCGAAGCGCGCAAATATATACGCGGATGGCCTGCCTGTGCGTAACCCGCCGGTGCGGACCGGGCCGCCGCACGTAGCTTGCGCCTCAGCAAGGTTGGGTCGATCTGGCTCGAGGCTTTGCGTGGCCGAAGATTGGCGCGTTGCGCGGCGGCGTCAAGCTCGTATAGTCCGTCCTTAAGCAGCGCAGTCATGGAGCGACGGGTGGCTGGGTCAAGGTTGCGTGGCTCAGGCCGCTGATGCCCACGGTGCTTCGACAGGGACCGTACCGGCTCTTCTTCTACTCCAACGAAGCTGGCGAGCCTGTGCATGTCCATGTGGAGCGGGACCGTGATGTCGCCAAGTTCTGGCTCGACCCGGTGCGGTTGCAGCGGAGCGGTGGTTTTCGGGCAGCGGAGATCAGCCGGATAGCGGGGTTGGTCGAGGAACACAGTGAGGAGATCATCGAGGCTTGGCATGGACACTTCGGCGATTGAGATGCGGACGCCTGTGGTGCTGGATGTGGACGTGTCTGACGATACGTTCAGCGTGACGTTGAGCGACGGAAGGGCCCTTAGCGTTCCTTGCAGTTGGTATCCGAGGCTCGTCCACGCAACGGCGACGGAAAGAGATGGCTGGACGATCATCGACGGCGGAACCGGGATTCACTGGGAAGACATCGATGAGGACGTCAGTCTCGCCGGGCTTTTGGCCGGTACCCCGTCGCTCGAGAGCCAAGAGTCGTTGAGGCGTTGGTTGGCGCAAAGGGCGTAAGGCCCAGACGGCATAGCCCACAACCTCCCTCGGGATTGTCTGTGGGCAGAACCTCGCGGACGCAGTCAGCCAGCGTTTCGGAGTTCCTCCCGCACCACGCGCCGCAGGGTCGTCTCCAGTCCCTCGCTGGCTAGATACTCGCGCAGTGCGCGATTGATCGCGGTTTGGTAGCCGCGTCCGGTGTCGCTGGCGCCGCGCGGAACGCGGCGACGACGTCGTCATCCAGCATGATGGTGATACGCGTCTTGCCGGGCTTGTCGACCGCCCGCCCCCGGGTAGCGTCGCCGAGGTCGTATTCCTTGCGCATAGATGGCTGTCTCCTTGCGAGTGGCGCGACGAGCCGAAATCAGTCTGACTGGGTCGCCGCTGTGGCAGGCCGCATGAAAGCTTGTCTTGCTGATAAAGGCAGACTTCCATCCGCTCCGGGACGCTTGCGACATCGTGCTGGTGGAGCAATGCGGCGACAAAGTCCCGTCCGCAACGGTGCAACTGATCGTCCACGCCCGCGTACTTCGCGTCGGCCCACTGGATCAGCCAACAGATCATCGCATCCTGCGAAAGCTCCTTGGTGGCATATGTGAACAGGTTTGGTCCCTTTGGTCGTTGGTCTGACATGCGAGCCCTTTTCATGATGAATGTGCAGCTATGTGGGGGAGACTATCGGTCGGGCAGCTTCCCATACATCGCGGCACTTTGTTCGGCCATAGCGGCGAACTCCTTGCGGAGCGATGTTGGACCCATCACTTCCACGCCCGGGCCGAAGCCGAGCAGCCACCAGCGCAGGTCGGCTGTGTCCGCGACGGTGGCTTCGATGAGGACGCGGCCGTCGTCTTGCACGGTCGCGCGGTGGTCTGCCGACAGTCGGCTTTCGATCAAGTGGATGGCTGCGTCCGCCTGGAACAGAGCCTTGAGTTCGAGCCTCTCCGTGCCGACCGGATAGGAGAACCTCTGGCCCTCCTGCACGTGCTTGGCAAGGCGGAATCCTTTGGGCACCTTGGCGGCTTGCTCCATGACGGTGGCCGCCCGCATCCGGTGCAAGGCAAAGTGGCGCACGTCCGTGAAGCCCGACGCGGTGGCAACCAAATAGACAACGCCCTCGCGTAGCACGATGCCGAGGGGGTTGAGGACCAGTCCTCTTGCACGCCTGTCCGTCCGGTTGCGATAGTCCACTTCGAGCTGCCTGCCATCGAGCAGGGCGTCGTAGACGGCGCTTTGGATGCGGCTGGGGATCGACGGCGGCTTCAGGACTGGTCCGCGCTGGATGATCTTCGCCCGGTCACGCCAGCGCCCAAGCGGCAAGTCGCCAAGAACCCGGTCAGCGTGCTTGAAATAGGCGTCGAGTTGGCGCAGCGCCCCCGGCGGGAGGGCGGCGGTCAGGTGGTCCCGCGCCATGCACAGGACGAGTGCGGTTGGTGGGCTCATGGCCGGGAGTTGGGTCAATGCCGTCTTGTCAACCCAATACCAGTGGTTGGCCGGGCCGTGCGTCTCGGCGGCGATAGGGAAGGTCGCCGACAACCTCTCCAGATTGCGCTGTATGGAGCGCACGGTGACATCGAAGTCGAGGTCACGGGCGCGCAGTTCTTCCCAAATCTGCCGGGTGCTCTTGCTGCGCGGATGCTGGGGTATCGCCTGAAGCATTGCCAGCGTCCGCAGCGCCGTGTCGGTCACATTGCGCACGGACGTACTCTCCGTTGGTGAAATGGTTCACGGTCCTCACCGTTCACGCGCCGAACCCCACCGCGCCCGCCTGATCCGGTTTGGCGTCGCACTCGGTGCGCAGCATCGCCACCAGTGCTTCCGCGTCTCTCGTCTGCCCCAGAACGGTCGCCTTGCGCCGCACCACCTCGAAGTCGCCCGGGGTGAGCACGCGCATGGCGCCGACTTCCGGCGGCGCATCCTTGCCGAAGAACACGCGAAACGCCTCGGCCGCGGCCCGCGGCTTCAGGTAGCCGAGCGTCGCCTTGAACACAAACCGACGCAGCGCCGCGCTGTCGAGCGCCTCGCCGAAGTTGGTGGTGCAGGCGAATGGCAGTGGATGGCTTTCCATCCAGGTGAGCATCTCGTTGACTTGGCTCACTTCCCAGTGCCGGTGGGCGCCGCGGCGGTCCGCCAAGAGCGAATCCGCTTCGTCAAAGACGAGGAACGCTTGTTCGTCCCGGGCTTCGGCGAAGGCGGCGGCGATGTTGCGCTCCGATTGGCCCACCCACATGCTGATGAGATCGGACGTGCGCTTCTGCATCACTTCGAGGCCCAGGCGATCGGCCAAGTAGCGCACATAAGCGCTTTTGCCGGTGCCAGGTGGTCCCTGCAGGCAAAGCGAGAACCGTCGCTGGCGGCTGCTTTCGAGCCTTTCGGCCAGCACGTCGACATCGAGGTTGGTCTCGATCAGCGCCGTCGCGAAGCGTACTTGGGGCGTCGCCTGAGGCCGTTCACAGCCGAGCAATCGCGACAGGCTCCGAACACCGCGCCGTACCGTGTCGAAGTCCCCTGCGCCAAGACGCGCGGCCGCCGTCGCACCGGCCGCGACGCCTGGCGTCGCGTCGAACTCCCGCGCCAGCGCAGCCGCGTCGTCGTCGGACGCCTCGATGCCGTGACGCGCCAGTTGTCGGGACCAAATGCGCGAGCGGATGCGCGGTGGCGGCTGGCGCATCTCCAAGGCGAACATCATGCGGCGCAGAAACGCAGGGTTGATGCTGCCGGCGACGTTGGTAGTCCAAATCGTCGGCGTGCGAGTTTGTTCCAGCAGGCGGTTCATGAACACCTTCGAGTTCGCCCCGGGCTTCGCACGCGACGCGCGGAAGCCAAGCTCAAGAACGTCCACATTAACGCCCGAGAGGAGATCGTCCATTTCGTCGAACAGAAGCAGCGCCCGCGGGTCGTTGCCGAGCAGGCTCTGGGCTAGCCGAAGTTCGTTCAGTCGTCCTCTGCGACTCGGTTCGTCGCCGTCCCCGTCATCCTCGCCGACGCTGAACAGAGCCACACCAAGGCGCTCCGCAAGCACGCGGCAGAACTCCGTCTTGCCGGTCCCCGGCGGACCGTACAGGAGGACGTTGACGCCCCGCGCTTCCTCGCGCAGTGCGCCACGCAGCAATCGCTCGACGTCATCCCGGCCTTGTCCGAGGTGCTCGAAGTCAGACCACTCGAGCTCACTCTCCTGCACTCCGCCGAGCAGCAGTTCTCGCACGTCGCTGCGCCGGTCCATCTCTGACGCCAGCCGGTACAGCCGTTGCACACACTCGATGTCCTGATCGTCTTCGACATACACCAAGCCCGAGCGAATGAGTGGCGCATCGGAGGCAAACTGCCGGGCGACTGCGCCGGCCGGCATGTCAAGCAGCGCCGACAAGGTTGGCCGGCTGAGGTTCATCGCCTTCGAGTGATGTCGCCTCGGCCCGGAAAACACCGAGTCAACGAAGTCCTCGACGAACGGCTCCATCCGATATCGCAAGAGCAACTCGAGGACGGCAACCCCATTGTCGTCGATGCCGACGATTGCCCGGAGTGCGTCGAGGCGACGGGCCGTGTGATCCCGAGCCGTCGCCGGAAGGCCCTGACTCGCCGCATCGACGGCCTGCTGCAGGCGCTCGCGGGTGCTGGCCGGCACATAGCCAAGCGAGCCGTGCCCATCCCCCGGCAGATGCAGCTGATGCTTGATCGCGTCGATCCCAAGGAGGTCGGCGTGTTCCGCGTCGAGCCATTCCATCACATCCTTGGCGTATGACTTCCATCGGCCCGGCCGACCGACGATATTGCCAAGGTAGGTGAGGATCAGGCGGCGGACGTGGGTTGGGAGCATCGGGTCACCTCGGGTTTCATGTCACCGAGGCATTATGGGTTTCCTTTGCGACAACAAGCGTCGCAAGCGCGTACCAAATGCTCCGCTTACGTCGTCTCACCCAGGGTAATCGAACACCGGCTCGCGCTTCTCCATGAAGGCGCGCACGGCTTCGCGGTGGTCGGCTTGGGCCGAGGCTCGCACCATGCGGTCGGCTTCTGCGGCCAGGCAAGTGCGGAAATCCGTGGTGAGCGCGCGGTTGAGGTTCTCCTTCATGTAGCGCAGCGCCGTGCGGGGGCCATTGGCGATCTGCCGGGCAATCTCTTGCGCCTCTTCGCGCGCGGTCTCGTAAGGGGCGAGGCGGTTGACGATGCCGAGCGCAAGGCATTCGGTGGCGGGGACGCGGCGCCCGGTGAGGTATAGGTCCTTGGCGATGGCTGGTCCGACGAGCTGGGTGAGCAGCCAACTGCCGCCGTAGTCGCCGGAGAGGCCAATATTGCGGAAGGCCGTGGTGATGAACGTGTCTTCGGCCATGACGCGCATGTCCGCCGCCAAGGCGATGGACAGGCCCGCGCCGGCGGCCGGGCCGGGTAGTGCGGCGACAATGGGCTTGGCGAGTTCGTGCATCCGCAGTGTGAGGGTTTCCTGCTTGCGGATGAGTGTGCGCACGGCGTCGTCGGGGCCGGGTTTCGGTGCGTCCGAGGGCGGCTTGCTCGATCCGCCCATGCCGGACACGTCGCCGCCGGCGCAGAAGGCGCGTCCGGCGCCGGTGAGGACAATGGCGCCGCAGCGCGGGTCGCCTTCGAGCGTGAGCAGGATCTCGCGCAACGCCGGAGTCAGGATGTCACCGAGCGCGTTGCGTTTGTGCGGCTTGTTCAAAGTGACGGTGGCGACGCCATCGTCGAGATCGCAGAGGAGTTCCGTAGTTCCGGTGTCAATGGCGGTCACTTGCTGGTCCTTTTGGTCGTTGTGCGCCCTTGCGGGCGCTTCGGCAGTTGCTTCGCAACGGCTGGCTGAGCGGAGGCGTTCAGTTGCCCTTGAACGAGGGCTCCGCCTTGGCGAGATAGGCACGGATGGCTTCGGCGCGGTCTTCCGTGGTGGCGGAGAGGATGTTCTGGTCCACGTCCATGTGCATTACGGCGCGGTCCATGCTGCCGGCAAGGGCGTCCACGCTCTGCTTGATCATCTGCGCTGCAATGGGCGACTTGGCGGCGTATCGCGTCGCCCATTCCCGCGCCGTGTCCATCAGCTCCGCACGCGGCACGAGGTCGTCGATGACGCCCCATTCGAGCAGCGTGTTGGCGTAAGCGCGCTCGCCTCCGGCCACAAGGCGCTTGGTGCGGGCCGGTCCGACGAGATGCAGCAACAGCGGCAGCCCCTTCCACATGAGGTTCACGCCAATGTCGATCTCCGGATACTGCATGAAGCAGTCGTCCGCGCCGATGCGGAAATCCATCGCCGTAGCGAGCACCGCCCCACCTCCCATCGCGGCCCCGTTCCAGGCCGCAATGGTGATCTGATCCATTTCGTGCACCGCCAGCGTCGCGCGTTCCCCAATCCGCGCCGACCGACGCCGCATCACCAACCGAGGATCGGCGGGGCCACCGCCGCCATCGGTGAGATCCGCACCCGAGGAGAAGTGCTTTCCGGCACCGGTGAAGATGACCGCCCGCGTATCGCCGTCATCGCGAAACGAAAGCGCCACTGCCTCAATCTCGGCCAGGTGCGCGTGGTGCAGCGCATTCGCCTTGTGCGGTCGATTGAAGGTGACGGTGGCCACCGCCCCATCGCGCGCAACCTGAAGATGCTCGTACTCAGCCAATCCCAAGTCCTACCTGAAAGTGGCTCGTGATGTTACCGAATCCGGACAACTGTGAGCTTGAGGACGTGCTTTCGGCGGATCCAGCCGAACGAGCCATTGCCAGAGGAGGAAAGTGGGAGGAGTTAGGTGTAGGCTGGTGGGACCGGGGGTGATCCCAACGCAGCCTACGAGGGGAGGGGTTCCTTCGCCGGTTGCCGCTCGCCCCCCGCTGGAGGGTGGTTGGCACCGCTTCCTGCCGTGCTTGTTGGGTTGCCTAGGCTCTCCAATGGGCAGCGGCATTCACTGCTTGGCTGCGTATGTTACTTTCGGTAACGCCGTGGTCAAGAGTAACAACGCAACACGTCGTTGCGTTTTTGCTGCATCGAGATGCTCTCTGCCACCTCACGAATCAACACGACAGGCCGGCGGACTTGCGCCGGTTCCGATGCCTGTGGTCCGCCCGACGGATTTCTGCGCGCGCCGCGTAAGACCGGGCATCAGGAAGCCGTTTCGAGTTCTCATGTGCGTGATGGACCGACGGATCACGAGTGCGACCGCGTACAACGGTGCTTGTTGAGAGGGTTCCCTTCATGGCCGAAAGTGCCGCCACATCCGACGCGCAGCCCGTCATCCAGGTGAAGGGACTGCACAAGCACTACCGCATGGGTGCCGAGACGATCCGCGCATTGAACGGCGTCGATTGCACGATTCGCGAGAACGAATACGTGGCCGTGATGGGCCCGTCGGGCTCCGGCAAGTCCACGCTCATGAACATCATCGGCTGTCTCGACCAACCTTCCGCCGGCGAATACTGGTTGTCAGGCGAGAACGTCTCAACGCTTGGCGACGGGGCGTTGGCGCGCGTGCGCAACCGGCGCATCGGCTTCGTCTTCCAGACCTTCAACCTATTGCCACGCGCCAACGCGCTGCACAACGTCGAGGTGCCGTTGCTGTACGGCGGCATCGGTCGCCGGGGTCGACGCATTCGGGCGCGCGAAGCCTTGGAGCGGGTCGGATTGGGCGATCGCATGGATCACAGGCCGAACGAACTCTCCGGCGGCCAGCGGCAACGTGTCGCAGTGGCTCGAGCCCTCGTGAACGAGCCCAGCATCCTGCTCGCAGACGAGCCGACCGGCAATCTCGACAGCCGCACGGGGCAAGACATCATGGATCTGTTCGGCACCCTGCATCAGGCCGGCCAGACGATCATCCTGGTCACGCACGAGCCGGAGGTCGCGCGCCGCGCAGGACGTCATGTCCACCTGATGGATGGCGTTGTGACGGAGGATTACCTGACCCAAGAGCCTGACGCATGACGCCGACGACGACGAAACGAGTCGGCAACCTCTCGCCAAATGGGGGAGCCCCTTCCATGACAAGCAGACACGCGGCGCTCGTCGTCGTTATGACCGCTCTTGCCGCATGTGACCAGATCGACGAGTTCCTCGTCGACGATCCAGTCGAGGAGGAGCAGGTCGCTCTATACCAGTCGGCACCTGTCCAACGCCGGAACATCACGGTCGCGGTGGAAGCCGCCGGCGTCATCGAGCCAGTCAAGACGGTCGAGGTGAAGTCCAAGGCGTCTGGCGAGATCCTCGAGTTGCCGGTGGACACCGGCGACTTTGTCGAAGCCGGGACGCTGCTTGCGCGCATCGACCGTCGCGTGCTGAACAACTCGCTCGAGCAGGCCAAGGCCAGCCTCGAAGTCGCCAAGGCGCGCCAAGCCAATACCCAATCGCAACTCGACCGGATCGTGAGGTTGTACGAGCAGGAATCCCTGTCCAAGGTCGACTACGAGCAATCTCTGCTCGAGCATGCGACGGCCCGTTCGGAGGTGGTGCGCGGGGAAATCCAAGTGGAGAACGCGACCATCCAGCTCGAGGACGCGGACGTCAACTCGCCGATCGCCGGCACTGTAATCGAACGCCTCGTTGAGCAGGGGCAGGTGATCTCATCGCCGCTCGGCGACGTGGGTGGCGGCACCCTACTCATGCAGATGGCCGACCTTTCCCGCGTCCAGGTGCGCATGCTTGTCGACGAAATCGACATCGGCAAGGTGCAACCGGGCACGATTGCAGAGGTCAACGTGGCGGCGTATCCCAATCGGCCGTTCGAAGGCGAGATCGTCAAGGTCGAACCGCAAGCCGTGGCGGAGCAGAACGTCACCATGTTCCCGGTGCTGATCGAGCTTGAGAACCGGGAGGGTCTGTTGAAGCCCGGCATGAACGCGGAAGTCGAGGTGGTCATGGCGAGGCGCGAGAGCGTGATGGCCATTCCCACGGCCGCGCTTCGCACGCCCAAGGACATCCACGTCGCCGGAAGCGTCCTCGGCCTCGACGCTGAAGCAGTCGACGGGATGCTCGATGCGTCGCCCGTCCTCGCAGGTGACCGTGCGCCGGGGGCCGCGCCCGAAGTGCCAGCGCTCGACCGCGAACGCGTGCGGGCGGCCTTCTTGAAGCGCCGCAACGGCGAGGAACTCACCGAGGACGAGGAGACACTGCTGGCCCAAGCGCGCCAGCAGATGGGTGGTCGCCGCGGTGCGCGCGCAACGGGACGCCCAGGCAATGAAGGGCCAAGCCGCCGCAGTTCGGTTGCGGCCGCCCAGCTCGGCGGCAACTACATGGTGTTCGCACTCCGCGGCGGCGAACCCGCTGCCCTGCGCATCCGTACGGGCATCACCGACCTCGACCACGCCGAGGTCGTCGCCGGACTCGACGACGACGACAACGTGCTGATCCTGCCGAGCGCGTCTCTCGTCCGGGCGCAGGAGAGTTTCCAGCGGCGCGTCAGTGGTCGGGTGGGGATTCCCGGCCTTAGTCAGCAGGGCGGACGGGGCAACGACTGATGTCGATCGTCGAGACAGTCCGGGTTGCGCTCGCTTCGATCCTCGCCAATCTGCTGCGTTCGAGCCTGACCATGCTCGGCATCATCATCGGCGTGGCAGCGGTGATCACCATGGTGGCGCTCGGCACGGGCGCGCAGCGGGCCGTGGACGCGCAGATCGCGCAGCTCGGCACGCGGGTGCTTTCCGTCATGGCAGGCCAGTCGTTCCGGCGCGGTGTGGCATCCGCCAACCGCGTCTCGCTCACGGTCGACGACTACGAGGCTTTGGTTCGCGACGCGCCGTTGCTCACGGAAGTCGTACCCGAACTCTCCGGTGGCCGCCAGATCAAGTTCGGCAACAAGAACCTGTTCCACGACGTGGTCGGCACCACGCCGAACTTCCCGGGCGTACACGCCGTCGATGTCCGCGCCGGAACCATGTTCACGGCAGGCGACCTCGCCACGCGTCGGCGTGTCGTTGTGCTCGGCAGCGAGATACCCCAAAACCTCGAAATGGCACCCGAAAGCCTGATCGGCCGCACCGTGGCCATCAACCGGGTTCCGTTCGAGATCATCGGCGTCTTCGAGGAGGTCGGCGAGCGCTTTGGCCCAGAACCGGACGACCGTCTGTTCATTCCGCTGACCACTGCCGAGTTGCGTGTCTTCGGTCAGGACCGGTTGCGCGGTCTGTCGGCACAGGTGGTGGATGGCGTGTCGCTGGAGATGGGCATGGTCGACATCGAACGTGTGCTGCGCCGGGAGCACAAGATCCGCCCCGGCGAGGACAACGACTTCATGATCCTGAACCGGCGTCAATTCATGGAAATGGCGCAGGCATCAACCGAGATCTTCGCGTACCTGCTCGCCTCCATCGCCGGTGTCAGCCTGCTTGTCGGCGGCATCGGGATCATGAACATCATGCTGGTGTCCGTCACCGAGCGAACGCGCGAGATCGGCGTGCGCAAGGCGCTCGGCGCCACACGGTTCAACATCCTCATGCAGTTCGTGGTCGAAGCGCTGACCATCGGCGTGCTTGGCGGTGTGCTCGGCATCGCGCTCGGCGGCGGCGCCGCTTGGGCATTGACGGAACTCGTCAACTGGAACGTGTTCATCTCCGTCGACGCGATACTCCTCGCGGTGCTGTTCAGCGTCGGCGTCGGGCTCTTCTTCGGCATCTGGCCCGCCCGCCGCGCGGCGCAACTCGATCCGATCGAAGCACTGCGTCACGACTGAGGGTGGATCACGCGTCGATCTCGCCGTAGCTGCGAGCGAAATGCGAGCACGAAGGGCAACCGTTCGCGCAGCGAACTGCCGACGCGCACATGCGGGGCGCCTGGGATGATCGGTGGCCGCTGTAGGCGACGGGGTGCCCCATAGACGACCGCGCGGCGTGACTGCGAAGACGCCATGAGAACCGGGTGCCTTGCGACGCTAGTTGTCGCATGGGTCCGTCATAGTCTCGAACTAGGCCGCCAACTACGAAGCAACGGATCGCTATGACCTACACCATGTTCATCGACGACCTGCGCGACCCTCCAACGCCGGAAGATTGGGACGTCGTCGCCCCGCAGCTACGACGCCGTGTTCGAGTGCATCGCCCGGTGCGGCTGTCCGAAGGTTGTCTCGTTCGACCACGATCTTGGTGCGGAGGCGCCGAGTGGCTACGACATCGTGAAGCGCCTCGTGGAGATGGATCTGGACGGCGACTTGCAGCTACCGGATGGCTTCGAGTTCCACGTTCACTCGATGAATCCTGTTGGCGCCGAGAACATCCGCACGTTGCTAAGCAACTACATGGATTCGAAGCGAGCGCAGTCATCGTCGGGTGAGTAACATGAGGCCGGTTGGTGCGGCGCAGGCATTGGTGGTGCCCGCTTACCCATCTCTTCTCCGCCGCGAGGCACAGTGACGAAACCTAGGTGTGATGCGCCCGAAAGTCGTCGTTGATCGTCCGTCCCCATTAGCGAGTGGGACATCTCTCGCCGCAGTAACTGAAACGATAGGAGTGACCGACCATGAGATACGACCTGCATTGGAAATGCCTGCCGATGGACGCAATCCAGAGCCACGACGACTGGTACGAGCCATTCTTGGGATCGGGCCTCTACATGCTTGTCGCAGCCACGACGCGTGGCGGCTACGTCGGGTACTACGTCGGCAAGTCGGACGACATCGGCCGGCGTTGGCGACAGCACCTAAAGAGCTGGTTTTTGGAGCCCCACGAAGGCTACTGGATCCCCGAGAGCGCGGAGGAGTTCCTTGAGGATCCCGTAGCCGCATTCAACTGCGAGCGACTTAAGCAGGGCCTGAAGTGTCGGCAAGATATTCAGGCCCACATTCTCAAGTCAACGTGGTTTTGCTTCGCGGAGGTCGATGCCTTGCGGCCTTGGCACACGTTGGAGAACGTCGAGTACGTCCTTCAAGAGGGACTCAAGAAACATGCAGAGATCTGCAAAAAGGGCTACATCGGGGACACCGGTCGTGGCCGACCGGGGGGCGAACTCGTGATCGACAATCACTTCGGGCGGGCGTTCTTGGGCGGTACGTTGCCGGGGACGATTCGGTTCAGCGGCGCGACATCCGTCGAGGTCGGCTAGGCCGCACCAGGAACGTGCGTTGGGATCGCACAAGCGCATACTCCTACCCATGGACGAACTCGATTGGGACGACCTTCGCCTCTTTGCCGTGCTAGCCCGGGCCGGGTCGGTGCGGCGGGCGGGGGAGCAGCTTGGGATCCATGCTTCCACGGTCACGCGGCGGCTCGAGCACCTTGAGCAGCGCCTCGATGCGCGACTTTTTAATCGCACGCCTGGGGGCTTGCGCATCGCGGAAGCGGGCGCCGACATGCTCGAGCGCGTGGAGCAGGTGGGGCGGGACATCGACGACATCGAGCGGCTGGTGCGGGGGCGTGACCGGCGTCTCGCGGGGCGGCTCTTGGTGTCGATTCCGGAACCCATAGGGCACACGTTTCTGATGCCCGAAATCGCGGGCTTCAGTGAGCGCTTCCGCGACATTGAGATTGAGTTCGCGCCGGCCACGGAACGGTTGGACCCGGGACGTCGTGAAGTGGACGTAGCCATCGAGATCACGGAGCGTCCCGCCGAGCATCTGGTTGGCAGGCCGCTCGGCCGCTGCGCTCTTGCGGTGTATGCCGGACGGGAGTATTTGACCCGGCACGATCCGTTCTGCGCCCCGCACGACTGCGGCTGGATTGAGTGGGAGACTCGCCACAGTACGAGCGGTCATGTCCGGCCGACGTTCTTTCCGAACGTGCCCGTGCGTGCGCGTTGCCGCACGGCCATCCTGCAACTGGCGGCGGTTCGCGCCGGGCTTGGCTTGGCCGTCCTGCCGTGCGTGCTCGGCGATCCGGATGACCATCTGTTGCGAGTGCCGGGTCTCGATCCCATCCCGGGGCCGCAAATCTGGGCGCTCACCCACCGCGACATGCGTGCCGTCTCCCGCGTTCACGAGTTCATGAGTTTCCTCGCCGAGACGTTCCTCGCCAATGCAGACCGCCTTCGAGGCGAGACGGAACCGCGTTAGCGCCTGAGACTGGCCAACCGAGAAGGGCGACGCATGCGTCGCCTCTACGGCCCGCGGCTTGACCGACACCTTTCTGTAGGGGCGACGTATGCGTCGCCCTGTCCGGCAGACCGGTGGGCCGCCGCCAAGTCCGACAGAATGCTGGCGCATGAGGAAGGGCGCGCTAACAGCCGCAGAAAACCGGGCTGGAGCTCGGCTGGAATCAAGTCGGCGAAAACAGCGTGCCTCCCGGGAAGGGGTGCAAGGGTGCCCGCAGGCATAGGCCTCACAACGTCGCTTCGAACCTCTGCCAGAAACGTCTTTTCGCCGCCAAACCCTGCTTCCTTCCCACGACGACTTGGCTAGGGCTCCCTTGTCGACCCCTTGCACACCGCAAACCACCTCGCCAAACTGCCCGCCCTTCGCAGCCGTTCTCCGTTGCACATGGCCCGTCCGCTGGAAGGAATCCGCGTACTCGATCTGTCGCGCGTATTGGCGGGGCCCTTTGCCGGCCGGATGCTCTGCGATCTTGGCGCAGACGTGGTGAAGGTGGAGCCGCCCGATGGCGACATGACGCGGCTTTGGGGGGCGGTCATCGGCGGCGTTCCCGGCTACTTCCATCAACAGAACGCTGGCAAGCGAGGCATGTGCATCGATCTTGGCCGCGCCGAGGGCGTTGCCATCGCCCGCGACCTCGCGCAGGTGGCGGACGTGGTGATCGAAAACTTCCGTCCCGGCGTGCTGGCGCGCCTTGGGCTTGGCTACGAGACGCTCAAGGGGTTGAAGGAAGACGTCATCCTGCTTTCCATATCTGGCTTTGGCCAGGACGGCCCGGAGTCGGGTCGGGCGGCGTACGCCGCAGCGATTCATGCCGAGACAGGCCTGGTGCATCGGCAGGGGCGGGACGGCCGCGAGCCGGCGGATATCAAGATGTCGGTGGCGGACACCAACGCCTCTCTGCACGGATTGGTGGCGGTGCTGTCGGCGCTGCTCATGCGGGCGCGCACAGGGCTCGGCCAGCACATCGACATCGCCATGGTGGACGCGATGCTGGCCACAGACGACCAGCTTCAGTATTACCTCGAAGACTCTCACGACACCGGGCCGTCCGTTTCGGACATCTGGCGCACGGACGTTGGTTCGATCCTGACCGCTGGCGATTTCCGGCACATCTGGCGGCAACTGAACCGGCGCATGGGCGTAGCCGATCCGACGCCGGCTGGCGCCGCGCTCGCGGACAAGATTCGACTGCGACGGCAGGCGGCAACGAAGTTCTTTGCCTCGCTCGCCAGCATGGAGGCAGTGCACGACGCAATGCGTCGCATGAATCTTGCTTGGGGTCTGGTTCGCGACGCCAAGGACGCACGCGAGTCACCCACCGTGCGTCACCGTGGCGCGATCATCGACGCCGACGACCGCGCCGGAGGAACCCGGCCTCTCACCCAGTCTCCCTACCGCTTTTCTGCTGCCGAGTCCGGCGTGCGCGGCGTCGCCCCGCACCGCGGCGAGCACAACGCCGAGGTGCTGCGCGATTGGTTGAAGCTAGACGATGTGGCCGTGTCGAAGGCGCTGGCGAGCGGCGCGCTGCTCACCGAGACTGCCGCGTCAGACGCGAGCTAAGTCAATGGCCATCGCAGTTCAGCCCATCGGCGTCGGCATCGACTTCGGCACGACCAACTCGGTGGCTGCCACCTTCGACGGTGAGCGCGTTCACCTCGCGAGCCTTGAAACGCTTGCTGGGCCGGACCCCATCATGCCGTCGGCCACCTACATCGATCGCGACCTGCACACGCTCACAGGGCGCGAGGCCATCGACCGCTACATCGCCGACAACACCGGGCGCAAGGTGGAGCTGACTGCGGAGGTGATCGGTAAGGCGACGCTTGCCGTCGGTTACGGCGGCGAGGAGTCCCGCGATCCTGGCGCGACGCTGACGCAAAACGTGTATGGCGATGCGACCACCGACGTGGGTCTCGAAGGTCGCCTGTTCCGAGGCGTGAAGCGGTTGCTTGGGCGCAAGGATGTGCGTCGCCTCGTGGTGTTCGACCACCCGTTCAGCCCCGTCGCACTCGTGACACCGATCCTGCTGCACATTCGCAAGACCTTGGTGGCGGCGGGGGTGCCCGGTGCAGGCAACAAGCTGGCCGCAGCGACCATCGGCCACCCGGTGAACTTCGAGGGGCGCGATCGCTTCCGCAACCAACTCGGCCTGGCTCGTCTTGGCGAGGCCTACCGGTACGCTGGCGTGGGCAAGGCGCACTTCTGTCCGGAACCCATCGGCGCAGCGATGAGCTATCTGCATGCGAACCCCGGTGCTTCGGGCGAGCGACTGCTCACCGTGGACTTCGGCGGCGGCACGCTCGACTTCTGCGTGCTGCAACGGGGGGCGGCGCATCGCTTCGACGTGATCGCGACGCACGGCGTCGGCTTGGGCGGCGACCACATCGACCAGCGTCTGTTTCGCGAACTGCTCTTCCCGCTCCTCGGCAAGGGCGAGCGCTGGCGGCGGCGGGGGCAGGCCGGGGAGATCGACACGCTGTTCCCGTTCGACAGCTACGAAGAGCTGCTGGTGAACTGGCCGGTTACATATCTGCTGAACCAGAACCGCTACACCACAGCGGTGCAGGACTGCATCGAGCGAGGTGGCCCGGCCCGGTTCAAGTTCCGGCGCCTGCGCGAGCTCATCCAGCAAAACTACGGCTACCTCGTATTCCAGGCCATCAAGGACTTCAAGGCGGAGCTCTCGAGCCGAGACGAAGCGGTGCTCGACATCGGCGAAATCGACGTCGAGGTGCGGCTGTCGCGGCGTGAGTTCGAGGGTCTGATCGGCGACTTGCTGCGCCAGGTGGAAGAGGCCGTGGACGAGACGTTGCGGCGCGCGGCGTTGCCGTTCGATGCCATCGACGTCGTGCTGCGTACCGGTGGTTCGTCGCTGATCCCCGCCGTACATCGCATCCTGGACGAGCGCTTCCCAGGCCGGGTGGTGAACCACGATCCGTTCACGAGCGTTGCAGCGGGGCTGGCGGTGGCAGAATTCCACGACATGCGAGACGGGGTAGGACATGACGACTAGCGAGCGCTTCGCGAGGGTGCTGGACCGGTTCACCGAGGCGGTAGAGGGGGGAGACGGCACTGCGCTCGCGAGCCTGTTCACCGAGGATGGCGTGTACGAAGATGGCTTCTATGGCGCGTCATCCGGCAGGGCGGAGATTGCGGCCATGCTGGAGACGAAGTTCTGGGGCCACGCCGAAGGCTTCCGCTGGCGCATGTTGGAGCCGGTTAGCGATGGCCGGCACGGCTACGCACGGTATGTCTTCAGCTATCGCTCGAAGCTGCCCGGCGTCGCCGGCGAGGCGGTGGTGTTCGAAGGCATGAGCCAGTTCACCTTCGAAGGCGACATGATCCGCCGCTATCGCGAAGTGTTCGAGACCGGGGTGGCAATGGCCCAACTCCGCTTCCCCGCCGGACGGATCGCCAAAAGCCTCGAACGCCGCGCTGCCGCATTGCGGGAGCGGCAGGGCGTTTGAGGGATGCCCCTACCCCTCTGAGAAAGGGCCGCAGACGCCCGCTGGCGGGGCGCTACGTCACTCCGGCACCGGCTGGTAGTCGCTGTCGATGGTGGCGAAGAAGGTCTGCACCATGCGGTAGGTCATGCCCCAGACGAAGTGGCCGCCGGCGAGTCGGAAACCGTTGAAGCCCATCGCGCCCGTGGAAACGGGCCGACGTTCGATGGTGTGGTTGTCGCCGCGATGCATGGGCGCGAGGGGCGTCCACACCGCCTCCGCCACTTCGTAGTTCAGGGAGAACGAGGGGGCGCCCTCGATGGCGAACACGAAAGGCGCCACCACCATGTCGCGTCGCACCGCCTGGGGTCGCTGCGGATTGAGTTGCCCGAGCACCGGTGCGTTGCTGATGTCGAGGCCGATCTCCTCTTGCGTCTCCCGCACCGCTGCGGCGCAGAGGTCGGCATCGGTTGGGTCCAGGTGGCCGCCGGGAAAGGCCATGTGACCAGACCACGGGTCGCCCGGGCGCTTGGCGCGCTGGATGAAGAGCACTTCGGCATCTGCCTTGCTGCCATCGAGTGGCTCTCGCAGCACCACCGCGACTGCCGCTTGTCGGGTGTGTTCGGTGGTGGTGAAGGCAGCAGGACGGGTTTCGTCCAGGCGGCGTCGAATCGAGGCCAAATCAAGCATTGGCGCATGATAACTTGCGCGATGCGGACAGCCTCCACCCACCCCAGTAACGGGACGCAAAGCCATTGAGCCTCGAATCCACCGCCAATCAGTGCTTTGTCTGTGGGCAGAGCAATCCCATCGGCCTCAAGGTGCGGTTTCGCCTCGACAACGAGGTGTGCCGCGCTGAGTTCACGCCGGGCGACGAGCATGTGGGATACGACGGCGTCACGCACGGCGGCATTCTCTTCAGCCTGCTTGACGACGTGATGGCGAACTGGGTGTTCCTGCGCGGTGAGCGCTGTTACACGGCTCGTGCGGAGGTGCGCTATCGCAAGCCGCTGCCAATCGGCACCCCGGTGCGGCTCGAGGGGCGGCAGCAAAGGCGACGGGGTCGGCTTGCGACGCTGTCCGGCAAGATCATCCGCCAGGATGACGACTCGGTGGTCGCGGAGGCTTCGGCTCGGTTCATGGTGGAGGCGCGCCCTTGACGGGCGCGTTGCAGTTCGCTGCGCGAACTGCTGGCGCGCTGACGCTGCTGGCGCACCGACGCTAATAGGCAAAGGTTCCTTAACCGCCCCCGCGCGAGTACAATCCGCGCCCCTTTTCGGCGAGATGTCCATGCCCAGCGTCAAGGTCCGGGAGAACGAACCGTTCGATGTCGCCTTGCGGCGATTCAAGCGTTCCTGTGAGAAAGCGGGAATCCTTGCGGAGGTTCGCAAGCGCGAGTACTACGAAAAGCCCACCGCCGTGCGCAAGCGCAAGGCTGCGGCGGCCGTGAAGCGCAACCTCAAGAAGCTTCAGCGCGAAGCCCGGCGATTCGAGCGCACCCACTAGGGAAGCGCCGCGGGCCTTGATGAGCCCGCGCAGGTTCGACCATGTCCGAACTCAAGAACACCATCGGTGCTGCCACCACCGCCGCCATGCGGGCACGGGACCGCCGGCGGGTCGGCGCACTGCGGCTCGTCAATGCCGAGATCAAGCGCGTCGAGGTGGACGAGCGTCGCGAGCTTGCGGATGCAGACGTGCTGCAAGTGCTCACCAAGATGCTGAAGCAGAGGCGCGACTCGCTGCGCCAGTATCGCGATGCCGGACGCGACGACCTCGCCGATCAGGAGCAGTTCGAGATCGACCTGATCGACGAGTTCATGCCCCAAGCTGCAACGGATGCAGCCATTGCCCAAGCCATCGACGCGGCCGTGGCGAGCGTCGGCGCCACGTCCATGCGCGACATGCGCAAGGTGATGGGGGCGTTGCGGGGTTCGCTGCAGGGCCGTGCCGACATGGGCCGCGTCAGCGCTCTGGTGAAGGAGCGACTCGCCAACTGAGTCCGCGCGGCAGACTGCCTCAGAGGGAAGGCAGGAAGCCTCAGTCTAAGAGGTCGCCGGCTTGCCATCTTGAGTAGAATCTCTTCATGGCTGGCCGCATTCCTCAGGAGTTCATCAATTCCCTGATCGAGCGGGCGGACATCGTGTCGGTGATCGGCACGAGGGTGGAGCTCAAGCGCGCCGGCAAGAGCCTGAAGGGCCTGTGCCCCTTCCATGACGAGAAAACCCCTTCGTTCAACGTCAACCCGGACAAGCAGCTCTACTACTGCTTCGGCTGCGGCGCTGGCGGCACGGCACTCACGTTTCTGCGCGAGTACGAGCGGCTTGACTTCGTCGAGGCGGTGGAAACGCTCGCCGGCATCATCGGCGTGGAAGTGCCTCGGGAGCGCGGACGAGAGCCGCCTCGGGACACAGCGCTCTACGACATCCTCGCCGACGCAGACCGCACCTACCGAGGATGGCTGCGTCGCCACCCCACGGCGCACCGCGCCACGGACTATCTGAAGCAGCGGGGCCTCCGCGGTGCCGTGGCGCGGGACTTCGGCATCGGCTTCGCGCCTGAGGGGTGGGACGGCATCAAGACGGCCCTGTCGAACATCGGCGTGGAACGCCTCATCGACGCGGGTCTCGTCGTCCGCAACGAAAACGGTCGCACCTACGACCGCTTCCGCGACCGGATCATGTTCCCCATCCACGACACTCGAGGTCGCGTTGTGGGATTTGGGGGCCGCGTGCTCGGCGACGAACAGCCGAAATACCTCAACTCCCCGGAGACCGATGTCTTCCACAAGGGGCAAGAGCTTTATGGTCTGTTCGAAGCGCGGCAAGCGAGCCGCAATCTCGATTCCGCCATCGTCGTCGAGGGCTACATGGACGTGGTGGGGCTGGCGCAGCATGGCGTTGGCGGTGCCGTAGCCACGCTCGGCACCGCCATCGGCGAGACGCACTTCCGCAAGCTCTTTCGGCACACCCAGGATGTGGTGTGCTGCTTCGATGGCGACACAGCCGGTCGCCAGGCCGCCTGGAAGGCGGTGCTGGCGGCGTTCCCGGCACTCGCCGAAGGCCGCCAGTTGCGCTTCATCCTGCTGCCCGACGGCGAGGATCCCGACAGCATCGTCGCGCGCGAGGGGTCCGAGCGCTTCGATAAGCGCGTGCGCGAAGCCGTGCCCGTCGCCGAGTATTACTTCGGCGAACTCGAACGTGGCCTGAACCTCGCGCGAATCGGCGACCGCGCTCGGCTCTGCGACCTCGCCCTCCCAGACCTCGCCACCCTGCCGGACGGCATGTTCCGTCGCATGATGGTCGAGCGGCTGGCACAGACTGCACAAGTCGAGGCGACGCAACTCGAGGCGCGGCTAGGGCAAACGGGACGGCCTCGAGCCGCGGCGCGGCGAACCGCAGCCGAGTCACTGGCGGAAGGTGCCGCCATGTCGCAGTTGATGCGCAAGCTCCTGCACATGCTGGTGCGGCAACCTGCCTGCACGCACGAGCTCGACGACCATCTGCGACCGGCCCTGGTGGTGGCGGCGCAAGGCACGCTGTTGCAGCGGCTGCTCGAATACCTGACGCGCGAGCCCGACTCCGATACGGCAACCGTGCTGGCGCGTTTCTTAAGCGATCCTGGCTACGAAGAGCTGGCAACGCTGGCGGCACAGCCGCTGGCGGTGCCGGACGAAGGGATCGTGGCGGAGTTCCGGGACGGCGTGGCACGGCTCCTCCAGGAGCGACGGCGGGCAGAGCGAGGCAGTCGGGGTGGCGACAGCGAATCCACCGAAAGCCTGCTCGAGCGAGCTGCTGCGCTCGGCGCTAGGTCGAGAGGGCCTTCGCCACGCGATGTGGCCAAGGCGGCGTCTTGATTCGCGTCGCCTCGCCGCCATATCTGCTCCATGGCGCGCCCTGAAGCGCGGGTTGGCAGGTTGCTACGCGAACTGCAGGGGGCGAACCTAGGACGACAGACGTGCTATGATGGCCTGTTTTTTCGGCGCGCAATAGGCGCGGACGCATGAGACGTCGCGCAAAAGCTCCATAGCGCCGAGCGGCAAGCAAGCGGCAGCGAAGACTATCCCTGCGGGCGGAGCGGCTCGTGGGCACAACCAAAAAGGGGCGAAATGGCGACCAACACCGGCAAGCAATCCCGACTCAAGGACCTGATCGCGAAAGGCAAGGAGCAAGGGTTCCTGACCTACGCGGAGGTCAACGATCACGTTCCGGACGACATCAGCGATCCGGACCAGATCGAAGACATCATCCGCATGATCAACGACATGGGCATCACCGTGTACGAGACGGCGCCCGATTCGGACGATCTGCTGAATGCCAGCGACAACACCGCCGACGAACTCGCCGCGGAGGAAGCCGCGGCGGCACTGGCGGCGGTGGAGACGGAAGCCGGCCGCACCACTGATCCGGTGCGCATGTACATGCGCGAGATGGGCACGGTGGAGCTCTTGACGCGCGAAGGCGAGATCGCCATCGCCAAGCGCATTGAGGAAGGCATCCGCGACGTTCTCTCTGCCGTCGCGTGGTATCCCGGCACGGTGGAGTACATCCTCGACACCTACACGGCGGTGAAGGATGAGCGCCTCACCGACCTCCTCATCGGCTATCTGAATCCGGCCGAGCACGTTCCTCCGGCGGCGCAGATCGATGCCCAGCAGCGCCGCGAGGAAGCGCAGGCACGGCAGGAGGCGCAGGCGCGCGGCGAGGAAGTGGAGGAAACCGAACAGCCCAAAGGGCCGGACCCCGTCGAGGCGAAGCGCCGTTTCGTCGCCTTGCGGCGCGCCTACAACAAGTCCCTTCGCACCCTCGAGGACGAATCCCGCTCCGGCAAGGCTGCCCGGGAAGAACTCGCCAAGGTCGGCAACAAATTCTGCTACTTCAAGCTCGTGCCCAAGCACTACGACCACATCGTCGCCATGCCGCGGCAGATGCTGATGGAAGTGCGCCGTGCGGAACGCGAGATCATGCGCCTGTGCATCGAGCAGGCCGGCATGCCGAGGCGCGAGTTTCTCGCCGCGTTCCCGGGCAAGGAAACCTCGGTCGCGTGGCTCAACCGGCACATCAAGGCCGGCAAGTCCTACAGCCGCGGGCTCGAAAACGCTCGCGAGGACATCGCCCGGGCGCAGAAGAGGCTGAAGGCGCTGAAGAAGGAGACGGGCCTCACCGTCGCCGAGCTCAAGGACATCAATCGGCGCATGTCCCTTGGCGAGGCGAAGATGCGCCGCGCCAAGAAGGACATGGTGGAGGCCAACCTCCGCCTCGTCATCTCCATTGCCAAGAAGTACACCAACCGGGGCCTGCAGTTCCTGGATTTGATCCAGGAGGGCAACATTGGCCTCATGAAAGCGGTGGACAAGTTCGAGTATCGGCGCGGCTACAAGTTCTCCACCTACGCCACCTGGTGGATTCGCCAGGCCATCACCCGCTCCATCGCGGACCAGGCGCGCACGATCCGCATCCCGGTGCACATGATCGAGACCATCAACAAGCTGAACCGCATCTCGCGCCAGATGTTGCAGGAGAAAGGGCGCGAGCCGACGCCGGAAGAGCTTGGCGAGCGCATGGAGATGCCGGAGGAGAAGGTGCGGCGGGTGCTGAAGATCGGTCGCGACCCCATCTCCATGGAGACGCCCATCGGCGACGACGAGGACTCGCACCTCGGCGACTTCATTGAGGACATCACCATCGGCTCGCCGGTGGAACTCGCCACCGGCGAGGGCCTCAAGGAAGCCACCCACAACGTGCTCGGCGGCCTGACGGCGCGGGAAGCGAAGGTGCTGCGAATGCGCTTCGGCATCGGCATGAACACCGACCACACGCTCGAGGAGGTCGGCAAGCAGTTCGACGTCACCCGCGAGCGCATTCGCCAGATCGAGGCCAAGGCCCTGCGCAAACTGCGCCACCCCAGCCGGAGCGAGTATCTGCGCAGCTTCCTCGATGAGTGGACCGAACAGGGCGGCGGGCGGCACGGGTAGATCGCAAGGGCCTTCGGCCCACCGAGAATCCCGGCGGTCGCGTCCGCTAGGGCGCGTCGCCAAGTAGCCCCCTTGAGGGGTGATCGAAAAGCTGTTTCGGTGGGGCGTCGGCACGCCGTCGCCCCGATCCGACGGGGTCCTCATCCCGAAGGGGAAGTTGGTGGGCCCACCAGGACTCGAACCTGGGACCAATGGATTCGCTTTGCCCGGCATTTCTGCCGGGAGCGGACTATCTCATCACCCTCGCTCGCGCGCCTTGCCAAGCAGGGCGCATGGGCGGTGGGGTGCGGGACGCTCTAGCCTGTTATCAAGGACGCTTTGGATGGCTCCTCTTTGCGAGGGAAACCCCTCGCGCTCCCCCAAGCTGAAGGCTCCTCTAGCGAGGGGAGGCCCCTCGCGCTGAAGGCTCCCACCCAGTCCTCAGGTAGTCTCTGCACCTTCCGGCGGTGTACCGCCGGCTTGGCTCAGGGTTGCCGGGTCGCGCCAAGCGCGCTGACGGGTTCCCTGAATTCATCCCGTTCATCTTCCGCCTTCCAACGGAAGCGCACCTTTGTTGGCCACGGTCAGGCGCTGCCCGCCGCGGTCGAAGCCAGATGAGTCCACTGCTCTAACCAACTGAGCTATAGGCCCACGAACGGTGAGTGTAATGCACGCAGCCGACGCTTGCGGCCCTCCGAGTCCAACCCCGCCGAGGGCACTGAGTCGCTGACGTGAGCAACAGGCTTGAAGGGCCTCGGAGGGAAGGCATCCTGCCTTCCCTGAGCGCCGATAGGCGCGTAGGGGACGCGGCCTAGGATCGTTCGGGTTGCGCAATCTGTTCCATGCAAGGGAAGGCTTGAACAGAGGTCTCAGCCGACCGGCACGCGGGCAACAGGAACCGGCAAGCCGGGGACGGAGGCTTGGACGCGATACACCGCCCCTTCGCGGTGCCCGGCGCCGCCGGGGGAGCCGGTGACGATGTAGAGGTCATCGAGTCCATCGCCACCGAAGCAGACGCTGGTACACATCGGTTGGGGAATCCCGATGTGCTCGCGCAGGCTGCCGTCCGGTTCGTAGACGTTGACGCCGCTGCCGCCTGCCATCGCCACCCACACCGCGCCATCCTCGGAAACTGCAAGGCCGTCCGGTGCACCGCTGTCGGAACGGGCAAACAGCCGCTTCTCGCCGAGTTCGCCACCCTTGGCGACGCCGTAGCAATACACCGCCTGCCGGCGGGAGTCGGAGTGGTACAGCGTGCTGGCGTCGGGCGAAAAGCCGAGGCCGTTGGTGAGCAGGATGTCCCGTCCGACGATGCGGCTCGTGCCGTCCAAGTCGATGAGATATAGGTTGCCCGGTTGCTGCTCGCCCTCTTCGAACACTGGGCTGCCGAGCGAGCCGGCGTAGATGCGCCCTGCCTCGTCCGTCGTCAGGTCGTTGTAGCCGACGTTGCCATGCTCCGGGTCGCGGTCCAGCAACGTCACTGTGTCGCCGCCGGCAAAGGGCTTGTAGCCGATGTTGCGTCCACCCACCACCATGCCGTCGGCTTCGTGCAACGCCATGCCGCCGATGCCGCGGCGGTGTTCGAACACGGTGCTCACCTCGCCGTCGGTGCCGAGGCAGAAGACACCGCCGTGGTGAACGTCGCTGAACAGCAGCCCACGCCCCGGCACCCAAACCGGGCCCTCGATCAATCCATAGCCCTTCGCCAGCGGTTCCATGCACTTCCTCCTGCCTTCGTAGGGGACGGGCTTGTCCCGTCCCGTGTTGGCGTGCCCTTGCGGGCGCGCCGGTACGCGCCGGGACAAGCCCGTCCTCTACGGCCCCTCCACTGAGGCGCGAAGGCGGAAGAGCGCTACTGCTGCAAAACCTGCTCGTCCGCTTCGAGATCGAGCGCCGCCGCGAACAACGCCTTGGCGTAGTCGGTCTGTGGATTCAGGAACACGTCCCGTGCCGGTCCCTGTTCGACGATCACGCCGTCGCGCATGACGATCAGCCAGTTCGCCAAAGCCCGCACCACCTTCAGGTCATGGCTGACGAAGAGATAGCCGAGGTCGTGGTTCGCCTGCAAGTCGCGTAGCAAGTCGACGATCTGCGCCTGCACCGACATGTCGAGCGCTGAGGTGGGTTCGTCGAGCACCACGAAGCGGGGCCGCAGCACCATGGCCCGGGCGATGGAAATTCGCTGGCGCTGGCCGCCGGAGAATTCGTGCGGGTAGCGGTCCATGTGTTCCGGTTCGAGCCCGACTTCCTCGAGCACTTCGGCGACACGCTGGCGGCGTTCCTCCTTGGACACCTGCGGATAGTGGATGCGCAGCCCCTCTTCGATGATCTGCAACACCGAAAGGCGGGGCGAAAGGCTGCCGAACGGGTCTTGGAAAACCACCTGCATGTCCCGCCTGAGCGGAATGAGTGCCTTGCGCTTGAGATCCTGGATGTCGTTGTCGTCGAAGCGCACGCCACCTTCGCTGGTCAAGAGCCGCAGCATGGCGAGGCCCAGCGTGGTCTTGCCGGAGCCGGACTCGCCCACCACGCCCACCGTCTGCCCCGCGCGCACCACCACATCGACGGTGTCGACCGCGGTGAAGTACGACTTGCCGCCGAACCAGCCCTTGCCCACCGGGTACTTCACGGTCAGGGACTCGGCCGACGCCACCACCGGTGCCCGCGCGTTGGTGGGCTGCGGGTCGCCCTTCGGCTCCGCCGCGAGCAGGTGTTGGGTGTAGCGATGCTTGGGCGTGGTGAAGATGGTGCGGGTTGGGCCGCGCTCGACGATCTCGCCGTTCGTCATGACGCACACGCGGTCTGCCATGTTGCGTACGATGCCGAGGTCGTGCGTGATGAGCAGCATCGCCATGCCGAGTTCCGCTTGCAGATCCTTCAAGAGCTTCAGGATCTGCGCCTGAATCGTCACGTCGAGTGCGGTGGTGGGCTCGTCGGCGATGAGCAGCTTCGGCTCGTTCGCGAGCGCCATCGCGATCATCACCCGCTGCCGCTGGCCCCCGGAAAGCTCGTGCGGATAGGCGCCCAGGCGGCTTTCGGCTTCCTGCAAGCCCACATGCCGGAGCAGTTCCAGTGTGCGTTCCCGCGCCATCTTGTTCGACAGCTTCTTGTGCACCACCAGCGCCTCGCCCACCTGACGGGCGATGCTGTGCAGGGGATTGAGCGAGGTCATGGGCTCCTGGAAGACCATGCTGATGGTGCCGCCGCGAACGTCGAGCAGACGCTCTTGCTCCGCCCGCATCATTTCCTCGCCGTTCACCAGCACGCTGCCGTCCGGATGGTTGGCGAGCGGATAGGGCAGGAGCTGCAATACCGAGAGCGCCGTGACCGACTTGCCGGAACCCGACTCCCCGACCAGGGCAACCGTTTCGCCGGCGTCGATGTGAAACGACACGCCGCGCACGGCCGGCGTGTCGCCAAAGTTGACGTGCAGGTCGCGCACTTCGAGCAGGTGTTCCGCCAACGGCATGTCCCCTCAGTTCCTTGACGCACGCCGCCACATGGGCGTGCCTTCAACCCCACCCAAGCTTAACCCGGTCTTGGCAGGGGGTTGGCCCTATCGCCCGCCCTCCTTAGGCCGGTTCAGGCCACGTCCAGTTGGCGCCGGAACATGGCGAACAGCCGTTCCCAGTGCCGTTCTGCCGCATCCTTGACGTAAATGCCCTCCCGCTGAGGAAAGACGAAGCCGTGCGCCGTGCCGGGATACCACTCGATGCGGTAGTCGATGTCCGTGGTGGCGAGGTGCGCGTCCAGGCGCTCGATCAGTTCCGGCGGCGCCCAGTTGTCGGTTTCCGCACAGCCAAAGTAGATTTCGCCTTGGATGCGGTCTGCCGTCAGGTGCGGCGAGTCCGGTGCGTCGGTGTGCAGGCGCACGCCGTGCAGTGAAGCGCTGGCGCGGATGCGGTGCGCGAACTCTGCCGCAGCGGCGAACACGAACGGGCCGCTCATGCAATAGCCAATGGCCCCCACCGGGCCGCTGCCGGCGGCCTCCTCGCCGGCGAGGAAGTCGAACATCGCCCGGGTGTCCTCACAGACCATGGCGTTGGTCAGATGCCCCATCAGTTCCTGCATCCGCCCGCGGGTTGCGCCGGGCATGGTGAGGTTGAACTCGCGCACGTCGCGGTAGTAGAGGTTTGGCAGCAGCACGTAGTAGCCGACGCTGGCGATGCGACGCGCCATGTCGTGGAGTTCCTCGCGCTTGCCGGGTGCATCCATGTAGAACAGCACCACCGGGTGCGGGCCGCCCTCTTCGGGATGCACCACGAAGGAGTTCATCTCGCCGTCTGTAGTCTGGATGTCGATGTGCCGTTCGATCATGTCCGCTGTCCTGAATGCCGTTGTCCGCAGAAGGCTACCCGTGCCGCCCGTTCGGCGGCAACTCCCAACGGAAACTGCACCGGGGCACAGTTTTTGCCGCCAAGCGCGACATGCCGCGCAGCACGACCAACGCGGAGCACAACCCTTGCAAAACCAAGCCGCCCACGGCTAATGTCGAAGTTCTTGACTCGCGGGTGCGGCAACATGGCACAGCAGCACGATGGACCAGAGCCACAGAAGACGCTCCGCCGAGCGTCGCTCAAGGTAACCCTGCCGCGTCTCAAGGTGCTTGAGGTGCTCGAGGCGGCGGACCCGCACCATCTCTCCGCCGAGGACGTGTATCGCAAGCTCTTGGACGAGGATGATTCGGTGGGGATCACCACCATCTACCGGGTGCTCACGCAGTTCGAAGGCGCCGGCATCGTCGAGCGGCACAACTTCAACGAGGGCCATGCGGTTTATGAGCTGAAGAGCGATGTTCACCATGACCACATGGTGGACGTGCAGACCGGCGCCGTCATGGAGTTCGTCGACGACGAAATCGAGGAGTTGCAGCGCGCCATCGTCAAGAAACGCGGCTACGAACTGGTGGACCACGAACTGGTGCTCTACGTCCGCAAGCCCGCCTGAAGGACCACCCCGGCTAGCGCGCTCTACGCGCGCCTTCGTGCTCGCTTTCGCTCGCAGCTACGGCGAGGAGGTAAACGCCGTTTTCTACGGCGCTTGCCTCTAGCCCAGCACTGGCAGAAGCTTCGCGCGCTTCTTCTCCACCGCTAGATCGAGCGGCGTTTTTCCGTCCGCGTCCCGTGCCTTGCGGTCCGCGCCGGCCGTGAGCAGCGCTTCGACGTAGTCTGCCCGCACGCCTTGCCAGGCGGCGTAGTGGAGCGCCGTGCGACCATCCGGGGCCTTTGCGTTCACGTCGACGCCTCGGCGTATGAGCCAGGCGGCCCCGGCCGGGCGGCGGAAGTGCATCAGGTCCATGAGCGGTGTGCGACCGTGGAAGCGCTGTTCCCAGTTCGCGCCATAGCGGTCAAGAAGGTCGCAAACGGCTTCGCTGCCGTCGAAGGTGGCGGTGAACACGGCGGGGTTGGGGTCAGCGCCGCGTTGGAGCAGGAACTCGGCCAGCGCCGTGTTGCGCTGCCAGCTCAGCGTGCGCCACAGCGCCGTGGCATGGAACACATCGTCGCCCTCGGCCATCTCCTCCGCCGAATTCACGTCCGCGCCACCCGAAAGAAGCAACTCAGCGCATTCGATGGCAGCCTTGGGACGCTCCTGCCAAAGGCCGGAGAGTGCCACGTACTGCAGCGGCGACCGTCCGCGTCCATCCACTTCGTTGGGGCTTGCCTCCTCGTCGAGAAAGCCCCGCAGCCGGCCCGTGTCGAGCAGGATGGCCGCAACGTGTATGTCGATGGCCGTGCCAGCGTCCACAAGCGCCGCCATCTGCTCTTGGTCCGCCGCCATCGCCGAATACGCGAGCGGCACGAAGGCATGCGGCCCCGCCGCCAGATTGGGGTCGGCACCGCGCTCTAGCAGCAGCCGCATGGCCTCGATGTGGCCGGCGTGCTTCGGAATCGTGCTGTGGTGCTGGGCGATTCGGGTCAGCGGTGTGTGCCGGGCGCTGACGCCAGAGACGACGTTGGCATCTGCGCCGGCGTCGAGCAGGGCGGCGAGCAGGTCCGGCCGGCCAACGAACGCCGCGTCCACCACGGGCTTCCAGTGGCGCACGCCCTCGGGGTCTTCAGCCACACGCTCCTTAAGCTGGTCGAGGTCACCCCGACCAATCGACTCGCAAAGCCGCTTGTAGCCCCTGTTTGCTGGCATGGCCGCATCTCAAAGCCCGGCAGGGGATGGATGTTGCAGCGAAACGGGGTCTCAATCCATCCCGGATTGGACGAAGTTCTGGATGCCCATCTTCTCGATCAGCTCAAGTTGCGTCTCGAGCCAATCGACGTGCTCTTCCTCAGACTCCAGGATCGCCTCGAACAGCTCGCGGCTCACGTAGTCGCCGATCGACTCGGCGAACGCAACCGACTCCCGGAGCGGCGGCATGGCGTCCATCTCCAAGGCGAGGTCGCAGCGCAGGATCTCTTCCACGTTCTCGCCGATGCGAAGACGCCCGAGGTCCTGCAGGTTCGGCAGGCCATCCAGGAACAGCGTGCGCTCGATCAGCCGGTCGGCGTGCTTCATCTCGTCGACGGATTCGCCGTACTCGTACTCGCCAAGCTCCTTGAGCCCCCAGTCCTTCAACATCCGCGAATGCAGGAAATACTGGTTGATGGCCGTCAGCTCGTTCTTCAGTACTCGGTTGAGGTGCTCGATGATGGCGGGGTCTTGTGGCTTCATCGCCGTCTCCAGTTGACTCCGTGCGAGATTGTCCGTCACTGAACTCCGAGAGTCAACGTAAATTGTTGATATAACTATTGAATCCAAGAATGAAAACGATAATCAGAATGCTCCTTCCAGCGTCTTTTGAAGTGGTTGCGAGCACGGCGCTCCGCATCGGCAATGACGCTGCCGCCAATGGTCCGGCCATGTGCGTGGGCTGTGGGCAAAACCAAAACCCGGCCGCTTGCGACAAACTTCAGGCATTCGGCGCGCCAATGAACTGACCGTTTCCGCAGCGCCGGCGAAGCGGGACGAGACTGGAGGTTTTCGGCGAGCGCGACCCTTGTTGGGGGCGCGCTGGCCCCAAACGGATGCTGAGGGACGTTTCCGACGAGACGCTGGTCAAGCGTGCCTTGGCAGGATCGGACCGCGCATGGACGGCGTTGGTGCGCCGCTACGACCGGAGGGTTTACAACTATGCGTTCAGGATGTCGGGCAACGCAGAGGATGCCCGCGACCTCGCTCAGGAAGTGTTCCTCGGGGTCTTCCGCAATCTCGGCGGCTTCCGCGGCGACGGCGTGTTTGCCGCGTGGCTGTTTCGCATTGCTGCCTTTCGCTGCACGGACTATCTGCGTCGCCGTCGCCCGATGGGCGAGTTCATTGAGGCCAGCGCGCCTCCCACGGATGACCCCGGACCGCAGGAGGTGGCGGCCATGAGCCGCACCAACCGGCGGATTCTCGCCGCACTCGAGGCGCTGCCGGCCGCACAGCGCCATGTTGTCGAGCTGAAGTTCTTCCAGCAGTTCACGTTCGAGGATATCGGGATGCAGCTTGGCATCTCACCCAACACGGCCAAGACGCGCCTCTACGGCGCACTCAAGAAACTGAAGCACCACGAGGAGCTGCAAGGTGAATTGTGATGAGGCTGGCCCCCTGCTGGCGGAGCTCGCGGACGGCAAGCTCGACGCGGCAGGCACCCGACGTGTGCAGGCGCACATCGAGGGTTGCGACGACTGTTTCTCCCTCGCCACCACGCTCGGCGCTTGGCAACGACAGGCCGAGGAGTGGGAAGACCTGCCCGCACCCATGATCCTATTGCCGCACGTGCCGTCCCAGCGGCGGGGTTGGCGCCTGCCGTCGTGGCCTCGAGATCTGCGCTGGTGGCAACTCCTCCCGACCGCGGCGAGCCTGGGCGCCTTGGCGCTGGCCTTGGTTGCCGTCGTCCGCGCCGGTCCGCCTGACACCGAAGCTCCGCCGATGGTGGCGGCAACGCCCGTGCCGGCGAACGCCCAGGTGTTGAATGCCACGTTCGACGAATGGCAGCAGGATTTCCAGCACCGGCTTGAAGTGGACCAATCGCTCATCGTCCAGGCCGTCATGGTGGCGAACGAGGACCGGCGGCAACGCGAACTCGATGCGCTCGCGCGCCTGCTCAAGGCCGAGATGGACCGCCAGGCGCTGGAGACCGACCAGAGCCTGCGCTATGTGGTGGCGCATCAACTAAAGGAACAGGAGCGCGTGGACCAGCTTGCAATGCAGTTGCAGCAGATCGGCTGGGAACCGCCGCCGGGGGTGTCGCCTAGCCCCGAGGGCACGACACCTGAAGGAGCGTCGCCATGAAGTTGCTCGCTGTGGCCGGCACGATGTCGTTGACGCTGACGGTTGCCGCCGCGTCGAACCAGCCGCCAGGGTTGGAGGCGCTGCGGCATGAGATGAACGTCGCGCGGGAGGTGATTCCCACCGCGCTCGCGAACACTGCCCAGCGCGTTCGCGTCGTGGACGCGGAGGCGATCTATCTGGCGGGGCAGGGGGTGTTGCTCGACATGGACATGGCACGCCGGCCAGCAAGCCGCGTTAACGACTTCGAGGTCACGGCCATCGACCAGATTCCCCACGTGGTGCAGGAAATCGTCGCCAACGTGCAACTCGCCATCGCGCCCTACGAGCCGGAGGACCTCGCGGAACTCAGGGAACTGCGCGAGGAGCAGCGAGAGGTGCGCAATCAGCAGCGCGAACTGCGCCGGGCACTGCGGCGCTTGCGGGCGGAACACGCACGCAACCCGGACCATGTCGCCGAGACCATCCGCGAACGCGAGGCGGAGCTCCGGGCCCTTGATGGCGAGTACCAAGTGCTAGAACGCGACATCGACCAGCAGTACGAGCAACTGCGCGCGCTGCGCCAAAGCGATGTCCCCGCCCAAGAGCCAGCCACCCACGACCTCACCGACGCCATCGGCACCGTGGCCTGCGACTACGGCGGCACCCTCAAGTCCCTGCCGGACGACGAACACCTCACATTCCGCCTGCGCCGAGGCCGCGAAAGTGCCTTCTACGTCTTCCGCAAGGAAGACCTGGTGGCCTGCCGCCGCGAATCCATCGCCGCCCCGGAGCTTCTCAGCCGAGCCTCCATCTACCACCACTGACCGAGCAGGTAAGTTTCCTGTGCGTATGGGGCCCGGCTCGGCGGTGCCCTAATGGACGCGTCCCCTAGCATCCGCGTGAAACACCGCACACACCCGACCATCCCGGACACCCAAGAAGCGCTCCCAGCGGTTCATGGTCATGTCCTGCTGGTGGGTGCGGAGGAAGAACGGGTCGCTTAAGGCCAGCGGCATCTCACCGTCGCTCTCGAGGGTCACGCCATGATGGTCGAGGGCGGTCACCGCAACGCCGGGAAGGTCGGCTAGGGACGGCAGGCCCCGAGGGGCTGCGATGGCGTCGATGGGTATGTCGCCGATGGCCGTATGTGCATCGGGCCGCTCCACAACACGCCCCATGATCCTCACCGCCTGCCGAAACTCCGCCATGTAGCCGTACGCCATCTCCATCACCACATACGTACCGCCCTCGATTTCGGTCACTTCGGGATAGGTGGCAGCCACGTCGTATGTCCACGACTCGCCGGTGGAAACCACCTCCACGGCGATGCCCTCCGCCTCAATGGCGCGCTTGACCGCGAGCACCTTGTCGATGGCGCGTCCGCCCTCCACAAAGCGCTCGTCCCGCGTCGGCTCCGCCGCGCTTGGCGTCTGGTGGCTCATCACGCCGCGGAACGCAAGGTGCGACGCATCGCCCACCCTTCGGGCCAATCGCACCGCCTGATCGATGCTGCGCACGCCCCCACGCCCCATGGTGGTGTCGATCTCGATCACGACGCCAATCGTCGCGCCCTCCGCCCGCGCGCCTGCTTCGAGCAGCTCGATCTGGGCTTCGTGGTCAATCGCCACCATCACGTCGGCAGCATGGGCGAGCGCCGCCAGCCGCCGAATCTTGCGCGGCGCAACCACCTGATTTGCCACCAGCACATTGCGCGCCGCGCCGGCGTGGACGAATGCCTCCGCTTCCGAAACCTTGGCCGCGCAAACGCCGCCCACCGTGCCGCCGGCCTCGATTTGCATCGCTAGGATGCGCGGGCACTTGTGATTCTTGGCATGCGGGCGCAGGCGAATGGTGCGCCCCTCGTAGTGCGCGGCGATGACGCCGATGTTGTGCTCAAGCGCCGCCATGTCGAGCAGCAGCGCCGGAGTGTCGAGTTCCGCAAGCGGCGTGCCGATCATTGCCACGCCCCCCGTGCGCTCACCGGCCACACGGCTTCCAGCCGTCCGCCACGCACGCCGTAGGCAAAGTCGTGCAGCGCAAACGCGGTAGCGACGTCGCCGGGAACAAGCTCCAGCCAATCGCCGATCGAGAATGGCTGCGCGCCGGATCGAACCGCAACGATGCCATGCTCGGCGCTGCCGGCGTTGGCGATCAGTTCCTCGCGCCCCTTGACCCTCGGCGATGCGGTGTCGCGCCCGACCGCTTTCTGGCCACAGTCGTGAATGGCGCGGTCCGGCTCGGGCGTGCTGGCGACCGTTGCCGACACCGTAACTGCCCCGGCCAATGCATCTTCCTCCCACAGCGCCAAGCCGTCGTCGTCCGTGACGACCCGCGCCGAACCAGCCAGCGCTTGTGCTCGGCGGCGCGTGGATGCAGTCACCAACGGGCGAAGGATGCGGATGTCGCCACACCCCGCCGCCGCAAACACCTCCGCCTCGGCCACACCTCGCACGGCGATGCCTTCCACATGCCGGTCTCGAAGCTGCAAATGCGCGATCGCCGGCGTGCAATGCACCCATGCCGCCGCCCGCACCGGCGATTGCAGCGCACGAAGATTGGCCTCGAGGCGATCGAGGTTGACCAGCAGCGCCGGCGTGTCGATTTCGTCGACCGCCGAGCCGATGGCCACGGCAATGGGCTCCTGCATCGGTGTTCGACCCCCTCCCTTTGGAACCCGCGCAGACTACCCTACGGAGGCCTGCTTGCATTCGAGGTAGCAGCCGCGGCGGGGGACGCCGGGCCGTATACGCAATCTGCTCCATGCGAGAGTGCCGCAGAAGGCGTACGCTTCTGCGGTTGGACACGCAGCGGCAACCAAACGCATGGATACGCAACCGCTCATCGAGCACATGACCCACTTGCGCCGGCTGGCGCTCGCCAAATACGAGGCGGACCCGCTACCCACCGGCGAAGCGGCGAGGCAGGCGCTCGATGGCGAGATCGAAGCGCAGGGCCTCAAGGCGGCCGTCGCGGATCTAGAAACCAAGGGCTATGCGGTGCTGCCCCCGGGCAAGGCCAAACCGCTCGCGTTCTTCGACGAGTTGCGGGAGACGCTGCTGCGTCTCGCCGAAGACGACACCTCGCGCAATCTCGGCGCCGAGTCCGGCCTCGGCAATACGCTCTTCCACCTGCTGCCGCGGGCCCGGGTCATCGAGGAGGCCCTGCTGGCGCCGGCGCCGCTCGCACTCGTCACCTACCTGCTCGGCTACCGCGCCAAGCTGTCGCAATCCACGGGGCTCATCAAGGAAGCAAGCGCGAAGCCGCTGGCGCTGCACGCCGATCACAGCGGCAAGATTCCCGCGCCGTGGCCCTCGGTGGCGCAATACTGCAACGTCACTTGGGTGACCACCGACTACACCCGCGAGAACGGCGCCGTCTGCGTTTGGCCGGGCAGCCATCGGTTCTGTCGTCCGGTGCCGGCCGATCTCGCAATGGCGCACGATCGCGAGGAGGTGGATGTCCTCGAAGTGCCGAAGGGTTCGGTGATCGTCTGGCACGGCAGCCTGTGGCACGGCGCGGTTCCGCGCACGACCGGCGGCCAGCGCGTGACGCTGGTGCTGCCGCATGTGCGCGACCACGTGCAGGCGCAGGAACTGTATTGGGCCACCACGACGCCGGAGATGGTGGAGCGCAACCCGACGCGGTTCTGCGCGCTGATGGGGCTCTATTCCGCCTACCCGTGGCTGCAGGACGGGCCGCCGCCAACGCTGGCCTTGAGCGCGCGTTCGGGGAGCCAGTTCGAGTGACCGACGTGGGTGCAACGGTGCGCCGCGGCGTGCAGGTGTATTGGCAGCCGGGGTGAACCAGTTGCCTTCGCGTGAAGGAGTTTCTCTCCGTGCGGGGAGTTGCGTTTGAGTCTTGCGACGTTGCTAACGACGTCGACGCCGCTGTCAGGCTACGGGCGTTGGGGGTGCGTTCGGTGCCGGTGGTGGCGGTGGGGAATGCGGCCACGGGGGCCAAGAGATTCGCCTTTGGCGTGGACCTTCGCGCCGTCGCGGAGCTGGTTGGAGTTCCGTTTCAGGCGAGTCCGGCGCTGCCGGTAGCGGAACTGAAGCACCGGCTCGGGGCCGCCGTGAAAACGGCGATGCGACTCGTGAGCGAATTCCCGCCGGATCGGCTGCAAGACAAGCTACCGCGACGAAATCGCACGTGCCTTGCGCTCGCGAACCACGTCGTCGAGATCGCCGCCGTGTTCCTGCGCGTTTGCGACGGTGCGCCGTTCGACGTGGAGGCGTCGGCGGCCATTGTGCCGACGGAACTCGGGGTCGCCGAGCTTCGCGTGCGCTCGAAGGCTGTGGCCTTGCGTCTCGACGAGGCGCCGGTGCGGGGCTCGCGGATGGTGGAGACCTTCTTCGGTCCGCAGCCGCTACACCTTGTGCTGGAACGATGCGCTTGGCACACGATCCAGCACGCCCGGCAGTTGGAGATGATGCTCGCCCGCACAGGCGTCGCACCAAGCCAGCCGATTCCGCCCCACCTACTCGCCGATTTGCCCCTGCCGCAGGCCGTTTGGGATTGACCATCGCACCCTAGGGCAGCTTCTCTGTAGGGGCCCTTGAGGCAACCTCGCCCTTGGTGGAGAGGGCGGGATGGCCTCTCCCAAAGGCCTCTGGCTGTCAGCGCCCCTTGAACACGGGATCCCGCTTCTCTACGAACGCATGGAACGCTTCCCGAGAGTCTTCGCTGCCGCCGGTGCGGGTGTGGCGCTCCGTCTCGAGCTCGATGTAGTCGCGCAGTGGCATGTTCTCGGCGTTGATGAAGTTCTTCTTCATCTCGCCGATGGCGAGCGGCGCAGAGCGTGAGAGTCGTTCGGCAATCGCTTGTACCTCCTCGCGGAAGGTCTCGTCAGGAAAGGTGTTTAGCACGAGGCCAATGCGTTCGGCCTCGTCGGCACCGAACTTCTGCGAACTGAAGAACAGCTCGCGCGCCTTGGTGGCGCCGACGATGCGCGGCAACAGCCAAGGCCCCGCCATGTCGCCAGAGATCGCGACACCGAGGAACGCGGAGTTGAACACGGCCCGCGAGCTCGCATAGCGCAGGTCACACGCGCACGCCCAACCGAATCCCGCCCCGGCGCAGGCACCGTTGACGGCGGCGATCGTCACCTTCGGCATCTCGTGCAACAGCGACGTGATGTGGAAATACTCTTTCCGATTCGGCTCTTGCTTCTCGCCGCTGGTGGACGCCTTGAGGTCCACACCCGGACAGAATCCGCGTCCGGCGCCGGTGAACAGCAGCACCCGAATGCGATCGTCCCCCGACGCCTCGCCCAGGCACTCGTAAAGCTCCCGCATCATCGTATTGGTGATGCCGTTCAGGCTCTCGGGTCGATTCAACGTAACGGTAGCGAGGTTGTCTTCGATCTCGTAGGTGATGGTCTCGTAATCGGCCATGGTTCACTTACTCCCCTTCCTGGATTGTTCGAACCGGTGCCAAGAGCCTATCAGCGATTTCGGAGCTGCGAGCGAGGCCCCTGGGCCACAGCCGCTTGGAACGGAGGGGCTTCATCCGCGACAATGCCGGCCATGCGCGCGACGATTCATTGGAACGGCAAGGTTCGGTTCACCGGGGTGGCCGGCAGTGGCCATGCGGTGGCCATCGACGGGCCGCCCGAGATGGGCGGCGAGAATGCCGGCGTGCGGCCGATGGCGTTGATGTTGCTTGGGCTTGGCGGCTGCACCGCGTTCGACGTTGTGGAAATCCTGCGCAAGGGGCGGCAGCGGGTGTTGGATTGTCGGGCGGAGATTTCGGCGGAGCGGGCGGAGGACGAGCCCAAGGTGTTCACACGCATCCATGTGCATTTCGTGGTGGTGGGCGAGGGCGTGGACGAGCGCAGAGTGCAGCGGGCGATCGACCTGACCGCGCGGAAGTACTGTTCCGCTTCCATCATGCTGGAGCGGGGCGGGGTGGCCATCAGCCACGACTTCGAGGTGCAGGAGTGCCCGAGCGCCACCGAGCCTGGACGGAACGTCGGCCGGCGTTCGCAAGCGCTCACGCCAGCGGACGTTCCACCAAAGGCATGAGCACGGCCCCCGGCGAAGGCGACCGTCCGCCGCTGGCGGGGCTGCGCCACGTGGCTCTGTTCGCACGCCGGTTTGAGGACACAGTCACGTTTTACGTGGACGTGATGGGGATGAAGGTGGAGTGGCGCCCGGATGCGGACAATGCCTACCTCACCAGCGGCGTGGACAATCTGGCGATTCACCGGGCGACGGTGGATGCGGCGGAGGAAGGGCAGCGGCTCGATCACATGGGCTTTGTGCTCGACCGGCCAGAGGACGTGGACCGGTGGCACGAGTTCCTGCTCGGACACGGCGTGCCGATCTTGGCGGCGCCAAAGACGCATCGGGATGGGGCACGGAGCTTGTACTGCTCGGACCCGGAGGGGACGACGGTGCAGATGATCTTCCATCCGCCGCTGGCCAAAGGAGATGGGCCGGAGCCTGCCGCCTCATGACTTGACGAGCGGGCGGTCTAGCCGTGCAGATTGCGCGCCGTAGGGCGCCCCAAGCTTGGCGCAGCAGGCCGTATGTAGCACCGCCTGCCGAGCGGCGTCCAGCGGGCATTTGCCAACGGGCTTCGGGGGCGAAACAATGGCTTCCTCTTCCCTTGGCCTCGGAGGCTAGCCGATGAATCCGTTTCTTGAGCGCCGCGAAATCGGTCGCACCGGCATGACGACGAGTCGGCTGGGCATCGGTTCCACCTTCAATGCGCCGGCCGAGGTGATCGAGTCGGCCTTTGAACGCGGCATCAACTATCTGTACTGGGGCACGGTGCGGCAGCCCGGCTTTGCCGAGGCAATGGTGAATCTGGCGCGGCGCCACCGGGACGAACTGGTGCTGACGATTCAGTCGTATTCGGACCATCCCGGCACCATCGAGGCGGAGGTGGAGGAATGCCTGCGCACGGCGGGGCTGGAGACCTTTGACTTCCTGCTGCTCGGCAACCGCAACGAACGCCCCGGCGATGGCTATCGGGAGGTGTTCGAACGGCTTCGGGAGCGGGGCAAGGTGCGGTTCATGTCGCTTAGCAGCCACAATCGGCCGCTGTTGCCGGAACTCATCGCCGACTACGAGCGCGGGGAGAGCCCGTTTGACCTTTTCATGCTGCGCTACAACGGCGTGCATCGGGGGGCGGAGAAGGATGTGTTCCCGCACGTTCCGGCCGAGGGCGGCCCCACCATCTGCACCTACACGGCCACGCGCTGGGGGCACCTCTTGGATCCCGCCAAGATGCCGCCGGGTGAAGCCCCCGTGAGTGCCCGGGACTGCTATCGCTACTCGCTTTCGCACGATGCGGTGGACATGGTGCTGTGCGGGCCGGCAAACGCCGAGCAGATGGACGAGGCCATCGCGGCACTTGAGCGGGGGCCGCTCGAAGCGGAGGAACGGGAGCGCATCGAGACGATTGGCGCATACCTCTACGGGCAATATGCGCCGGCGTACCCGGATGCGGGGGACGCTCAGGACGTCTCGGCGGGAAGGGCGGCGCAGTAGGGGTCAGCGTTCGGTCTTGACCGCTTCCAGGCGCTCGAGCGCCTGACCGTGCAGGAGGGTCTCAAAGGCGTTGCCTGGCGGGACGGCCACGGCGGCTTCGAGGAGCTCCAGCGCGCGCACCCGGTGCTTGTCTGCATCGAGGACCAGCAAGGCGGTTCCCGTCTCCAGCAGCACGGCCTTGTCGTTGGGGGCGAGCGCCAGCGCCCGTTCCAGGTGCTCCATTGCCTTCTTGCGGGTTGCGCCGAAGGTCATCCGCCCCACCAGCGCGCCGGTGCGATCGACGACGTTGGCGTGCCAACTCCCGAGCGCCAGTTGGGCGATGGCGTTGTCGGGGTCTAGGGAAGCTCTGAACAAAGTCTGCCTCGTGGGATAATGGGATGGTGCCAT